>CALLZC010000034.1 GCA_937858995.1 uncultured Nostocoides sp. | reverse complement strand
AGCAGAAGACGGCATACGAGATAGGAGTCCGTCTCGTGGGCTCGGAGATGTGTATAAGAGACAGGTATGGGGGAGGCCGGCGCCGTGGGGGCCAGTGGTGGGGAGACTGGCGCTGGGTAGACCGGCGGCGACCCAGGACGCGCCGACGGGCGTGGCGTGCCGCCCGGTCTCTGGTACGTCCCGGCGGGGGATGGGCGGCCATACCGGCGCCGTGACCGGCCCGGTGCCGCTCGTCTCGGCCAACACCCCACCTCCCAAGTACGCAGACCCAAAGTCCCCAGATCCCGCGGATGCAGAGCCCGAGTCCCCAGATCCCGCGTATGCAGATCCCGAGTATGCAGATCCCGACTGCGCAGAGCCCGACTGCCCCGGTGACGGATCGAGCTGCCACGGCGCGGGTGGCCCGGCCGCCCCCGGCGGGGCCGTGGGGCCCCCCGTTCCTCTGCTGCCCCCGGTTGCCCTGCTGCCCCCGGTTGCCCTGCTGCCCCCGGCTCCCATGGGCCCCATCCCGCCCGGATCGGCCGGACGCGGTCGCCGAGTAACGGCAAGGTACAGGCCACCACCGACCAGCAGGAGCAGGAAGAGCTGCCCCGGCCACCAACCGCCGGAGTCGAACAGGTTGAACCCGGCCAGGATGACAACGCCGAGGGTCACGCCCAGCGCCACGATCAGGGCCACGCCGACCCCGGCTTCCTCGGAGACCCGCTGCAGCGCACTCGGCCCGTCCGGCGCTGGCAGCAGCAGCCAGGCTGCGGCATACAACCCGACGCCGATGCCGCCGAACAGGCTCAAGACGATGACGGCCACCCGGACGATCACGGGATCCACGCCGAAGCGCACCGCGATCCCGTCGCAGACCCCGGCCACCCACGAGTTGGTGGTGCGCCGCACCCCGAGGTGCTCGGTCGCCGCGGCGAGGTCGTTGAGGATGCGGGCCGACTTCGGGGCAGGACGCGGCTCGGCAGACATAGGTGCCACGATGCCGCGACCGAGCAGCAGGCGCCATGCGGGCCGACCCTGGGCCTGCCCTGAGCGGCACCCTGGATTGTCCTCTGGCAAGCCCGCGCCGACCCCCGCATGCGCGAGACTGGTGGGTATGCCTGTGCCCTACGCCCCCGCGCCCACCGGCGTGGTGCTGGAGCAACCGCGCATGACCCGCCCCACCGACGGCCGGTGGATCGCGGGCGTGTGCGCTGGGCTGGCCGAGCAGGTGCACTTGCCCGTGGTCTGGGTGCGTGTCGGGATGGCGCTCTTGGGGCTGTCGGGGCCGGGGCTCGTGGGCTATGTGCTCTTTTGGGCGCTGACGCCGCAACGGGAGCGCGACGACGTCATCGACCCGGCGGCTCCCGAGGCCCCCCATCGGGAGAAGCCCCAGCGCCCGGGAGGCCTAGCGCTCGGTGTGGTGATCGCCTCGGTGGGCCTGCTCTTCGGGATGTCGCAGGCAATCGGCCCGCGCCTGAGCCTGCTGCTGCCGGTCCTGGCCATAGGGGCCATCGTCGTCTTTGGCTTGACGAGTGCCGATGCGGCACAACGCGATCGCTGGCTGGGACGCAGGTCCGGGTGGCCCGCATTGGCGCGGCTCGTCGCGGGCGCCCTCGCGGTCGTCGCCGGCGCCGTCGTTCTGCTCAGCCGGGGTCAGTCCATTGGCGTCGCCTCCGACATCGCGGTCGCCACGGTCATCGTCCTGCTCGGCCTGCTCATGTTGATCGCACCGCTGGCGTTGCGGCTGTGGAGCGATAGCGCCGATGCCCGAAGTGCCCGCGCGCGGGCCGACGAGCGGGCCGATATCGCGGCGCACCTTCACGATTCGGTGCTTCAAACGCTGGCGCTGATTCAGCGTCAGGCCACTGACCCCGCGCGGGTAGCCACCCTGGCCCGGGTGCAGGAGCGCGAACTGCGGACCTATCTCTATGGCGGTGCTACCGATGCCGAGGCCTCGCTCGCGGCGGCGCTCGCCGTGGTGACGGACGAGATCGAGATGGGGCACGGCATACCCATCGATGTCGTGATCAGCGGTGACGCGCAGATGGACGACCACGTGCACGCGCTGGTCCGGGCGCTACGCGAGGCCCTGACCAATGCCGCTCGCCACGGCACGCCGCCGGTTGCGGTGTATGCCGCGGCGGGGCCAGACCTGATCGAGGTCTTCGTTCGTGACCACGGCCCCGGGCTGGACATCGAGACCATCCCCGAAGACCGGTTGGGCGTGCGCGAGTCGATCATCGGTCGCATGACGCGCGCCGGCGGGTCGGCGACCGTACGTCGCCTCGATCCGGGCACCGAATGGACCTTGACCCTGCCGACCCCAACCCCCGGGAGCCACCCATGACCGCCGACACTTCCCCAGCGCGCCCCGTCCGCGTGGTGATCGTCGATGACCACAAGATGTTCCGCACGGGGGTCAAGGCCGAACTGAGCGAGGTCGCTCCCGGGCGGCTGGAGATCGTCGGTGAGGCCCCGGGGGTCGATGAGGCGATCAAGGTCGTGCGCGCGACGCATCCTGACGTGGTCCTGCTGGACGTGCATCTCCCGGGCGGCAACGGCCGAGGGGGCGTCGATGTACTGCACGGGTGCGTTGCCCAGGAATCGTTGACCGGACAACCGGTGCGCTTCCTCGCACTGTCGGTCTCCGATGCGGCCGATGATGTCATCGCGGTCATTCGCGCCGGGGCCCGAGGCTATGTCACCAAGTCCATCACCGGTTCGGATCTCGCGACCGCGATCCGCCGGGTGGCGGACGGTGATGCGGTCTTCTCGCCGCGGCTGGCCGGCTTCGTGCTGGACGCCTTCGGCGCCTCCGCGGGGGAGATTGCCGAAATCGACGAGGAACTCGACCGGCTCTCGCTGCGTGAGCGCGAGGTCATGCGCCTGATCGCTCGCGGATATCAGTACAAAGAGGTCGCCAAGGAACTGTTCATCTCGATCAAGACGGTCGAGACGCATGTCTCCTCTGTGCTGCGCAAGCTGCAACTGTCCTCGCGTCACGAACTGACGACCTGGGCGATGGGCCGAAAGCTCGTCTGAGCGGCCCCATTAGGCTGGGCGGGTGCTCACGCGCTACCACATACGCCCGACGCACGGCTGGCTCAACGACCCCAATGGCGTCACCTACGGCGACGGCCGCTGGCATGTCTTCTTCCAGCACAATCCGGCAGCGCCCGTGCACGATCGCATCCACTGGGGGCATGTCAGCAGCTCCGATCTGGTGACCTGGACCGAACACCCGGTGGCGTTCGGGCCGCAAGCCGGCGGGCCCGATGAGTTCGGTTGCTGGTCAGGTGTTTTCGCGCCCGGACTCGAGCGCCCGGCGGTGGTCTATTCGGGGGTGCGCGATGCGGGTGGTCAGAGCACGGTCTGCCTGCGCTGGGGCAGCGACGACCTGCTCACCTGGTCGGACCCGATCGTTGTCGCCCGCACGCCCTACGAGGCCGGCGTCGAGATCATGCGCGACCCCTTCCTCTTTCAGTGGCAGGAGCGGTCATGGGCGCTCCTGGGGGCGGGCCTTGTCGACGGGCGAGCCGCAGTTCTCGTCTTCTCCTGTGACGACCCGCTGGCCTGGCGGTATGAGGGGCGGCTCGCCACAAGCGACGAGCCAATCCTGCGGGAGGTGCCCCGGGCGGAGATCTGGGAGTGCCCCCAGGTGGCCATCGTCGACGGGCAACTCGTCCTGGTTCTCTCGTGCTGGTTTCAAGGCGTTCTCGGTGATGTCGTGTGGGTGGCGGGCCGGTTCGAGCCCACGGCCTCGATCCCGCGGTTCGTCGGGACCGGCTGGGGACGGGTTGACGACGGAGCCAGCTTCTATGCTCCGCAACTGGTCGCGACACCCGACGGGCCGTTGCTCTTCGGCTGGGTGCGTTCCCGAGAGCCGCACGATCCCGATATCCCGGTCGCTGGCTGCCTCACGCTGCCCCGCCGCCTGACGTGGGACCCCACCCGGCAGGGGGGTCAGCTGGCCAGCAGTCTCGACCCCGGGGTTGCCCGGGCGTTGCGGGACCGGGGTGAGCAGGAGCAGCTGGCGAGCGGTCGGCATACGGTGGCCGAGCAGTGCGTGGTCACCGTGCCCCGGGCAACGGTGGCTTCCCTCGGGGACCCCGCGATGAGGTTCGAGGTGGCCGACGCCACGCTCTGGTTCGACGCGGATGTCGTCGAGATCTATCGCGCCGAGGGACCTCCGCTGACGGTGCGCGGGCTCGGGGCCTGGCTGCTCGACATACCCGCCGGGGTGTCGGGGGTGCGCGGTCCGGTGATTTAGGGTTTTGGGCATGGAGATCCTGACCAATGTCCTCGTGCTCGTCCACCTGATCGGGATGGCGGGCATCGTCGGTGGCTGGATCAGCCTGCGCGCTCGGCGTGTCGAGTCGGGGATGGGCCTGTCCGTCGTCGTGTGGGGCGCCCGGTTCCAGATCCTCAGCGGCCTGGCGCTCGTGGGGATTCACGAGTCGCAGGGACACGCGCTCAATCACGCGAAGGTCGGCGTCAAGCTCGCCGTAGCGCTGGCGTGCGCTGCGGCGGCTGAGATGGCGGCGGCCAAGGCCCGCAAGGGCACCAACGACGGCAACCTCATCGATTACGCCGGGGTGCTCGGCATCCTCAACACTGCGATTGCCGCGCTGTGGGAGACCTCGGGCGCGGACGCCTCGTAAGACCGTGGCGTGCGTTGCCCCGGCGGTTCCCGGGGCCTCCTAAGGGATCAGGAGCAGCTTGCCGGTCGTGGCGCGCGCCTCCAGTGCCTGGTATGCGGCCGCGGCCTCGCGCAGGGGCCACTGGCCGCCGATCTCTACGTGGAGCGAGCCGTCGGCGAGCGCCTGCAAAATCTCACCGCCGCGCCACAGCAGTTCCTCGCGGTCGCGCAGATAGGAGCCGAGCGTTGGCCGGGTCAGATAGAGCGAACCGGCGGCATTGAGCCGTTGGATGTCGAAGGGCGGCACCTGACCGCTGGCCCCGCCGAAGAGAACGAGCATGCCCCGAGGGCGCAGCGAGTGCAGCGAGGCGTCGAAGGTGTCCTTGCCGACGCCGTCGTAGACCACGTCCACCCCCGCACCGGCGCTCGCGGCGCGCACGGCCGCCGCGAGATCGGGTTCCCGTCGATAGTCGATTGTCACGTGGGCACCCAAACGCTCGGCGATCGCCAGCTTGTGCGGGTCACCGGCCGTGGCAATCACCCGGGCGCCCTTAGCGGTGATCAGCTGGACCAGCAATTGGCCGACACCGCCCGCCGCCGCGTGCACCAGGGCGGTATCGCCGGGCCGCACCGCATACGTCGAATTGACGAGATAGTGCGCGGTCATGCCCTGGAGCATGGCGGCGGCAGCGATGCGGAGATCCAGGCCGTCGGGAACCGGAACCAGTTGAGCGGCAGGCACATTCACTATCTCCGCGGCGCTGCCGAGATGCATGGCCCAGGCGACCTTCTGGCCGATCTGGACCGGGGCGTCCCGGCCGACAGCCACTACGACGCCGGCACCCTCGCTGCCGATAGTGAACGGCGTCGGGATGGGATAGATGCCCTGCCGCTGATAGACATCGATGAAATTGACGCCGGCGGCGCACACCTGGATCTGGGCTTCCCCGGGCCCAGGCTCCGGCACCACGCGTTGGGTTATCGCGAGCACCTGCGCGGCGCCATGGGAGGGCACGGTGAGCGCAGCGGTCCTGGTCACGAGACCTCCTTTGTCGGTGAGAACTCTAGCCCGGTGGTATCACAGGCACCGCGAGATCGCTCGTGTGGGGTGAGTCCTGCCGCTCTGGCTCGGGGCCGAGGGGATGGCGCGGGGCGGATGGGGCCGAGGAACTCCGGCTCGGGGGTGTGAGCGCTTCGCCGCCCCCGGGCCGCGTCCAGGACGCAGCACCT
This sequence comes from uncultured Nostocoides sp., assembly GCA_937858995.1. Taxonomy (GTDB): domain Bacteria; phylum Actinomycetota; class Actinomycetes; order Actinomycetales; family Dermatophilaceae; genus Nostocoides_A. The sequence goes on along the minus strand of CALLZC010000034.1, from coordinate 20,451 downwards.
AACGAGCTTGGTGCGCGCGGCGCAGTTCGCTGAGCACCCGAGCGTCGATCCCGGTCGCGCTCAACCGGTTCTCCAGGTTCGCGGTGCTCGCCCATCGGGCCAGATCGTCCGCGGTGGCACCCCCGGTGATCCCGAGTGTGTCGAGCAAGCCACGGACCTCCAGTTCGAGGTCGCCGACCAACTGCTGAGGGTCGTGAGGCATCCCGAAATAGAGGTCGTGTAGGTCATAAATGCGCGCGAGCTCAGTCGGTGCCTCGGGGTGGTTGTCGACGCGCAGGTCGGCGAGCACGCCGCTGCGGTCGTATCCGGTGCCGGGAGCGACGGCATACAGGGCCGCGCTCTCCCGCCCACGGGCGTCGCCGCCGGCCGCGTCCCCGGCGAGCAGCGATTCCAGCAGACGCTGCCCGAAGGGCAGCCGGGCGGCGGCAAGAAAGGCGCGCTCCATCTCGGCGACGACTTCGGGACCCATGAGGAGGTTGCCCTGGATCGCGTAGCACGCGCCGCCCGCCTCACCGGTCAGCCCGCCGGCCCAGGGCAGGCATTGCGAACCGGTGAACGTCGCCGCGTCGCGTTTGCCGACGACGCCGACTTGCCGCAGGGCGGCGCCCGCGTCTTGAGCAGTGGCCGCGGCCAATGCCCGCGAGGCGGACTCACCCCGGGCCAGGGCGCTGAGCAGTTCGGTGATGTAGGCCACGCGCGCGTAGGACTGGGTGGCGACCGCGCCGGTGCCGAGTCGGGCGGCCGGGACCACAGCCCCTACCGCCAGGAACTTGCTGGCCACAGCGACTCCGAAGGCGCTGCCATCGCGGGCGACGATCGAGAACGTCATACCTCAGGCTATGGAGGCGATGGGCCTCACGGGAAGCTTTGCGCCATCACGGTCTTGTCGTTGCCCCGACGTAGGGTGGGACTCGAGATGAGCACCCTGTTCGAGATGACCCCCGAGTGGTCCGCCGAGGTCAACGCAGCGGGCATTCCGAGCTGGGCGGTCAGCGGTGACCAAGCCCCCCGGCCGGCGGGCCGACGAGGCGCCGAAGGCGTGGGCGCCGCGGCCACAGGCGCGCCGGTGGACCCGGAGGTTCTCCTCGCAGGCCTGAACCCGCAGCAGCGCAAGGCGGTGGTCCACGAGGGCCCGCCTCTGCTCATCGTCGCCGGCGCCGGGTCCGGCAAGACGCGGGTGTTGGCGCATCGGATTGCCTATGTGCTTGGCCACCGGGGGGCCGTGCCGGGACAGATCCTGGCGATCACCTTCACCAACAAGGCAGCCGCCGAGATGCGCGAGCGGGTGGCGGGTCTGGTGGGGCCTCGCGCCACGTCGATGTGGGTGTTGACCTTCCATTCCGCATGCGTGCGCATCTTGCGGCGCGAGGCGAGCAAGGTCGGGCTGAAGTCCAACTTCTCCATCTACGACGCGGCCGACAGTCAGCGGTTGATGGCCCTGGTGTTGCGTGATCTGGACCTGGACCCCAAGCGCTACAACCCACGCGTCTTCGGCCACCAGGTCTCCAATCTCAAGAATGAGCTCATCGACGAGGAAAGTTACGCGAGTCGGGTCGCCGATCCGCAGGACGGCACGGCGCACGAGCGGCTGCTGGCCCAGGCCTATGGCACCTACCAGCGCCGACTGCGTCAGGCCAACGCGCTCGACTTCGATGACCTGATCATGACGACGGTGAACATCCTGCAGGCCTTCCCCGATGTTGCCGAGCACTATCGCCGCCGCTTCCGGCACATCCTGGTCGATGAGTATCAAGACACCAATCACGCCCAGTACGTCCTGGTGCGAGAACTCGTCGGGGGACCGGGTTCCAGTGGGTATGTCGCCCAGGCACCCCACGTCGTCCCGCCCGGTGAGCTCGTGGTCGTCGGCGACGCCGATCAGTCGATCTATGCCTTCCGGGGGGCAACGATCCGCAATATCGAGGAGTTCGAGCAGGACTATCCGCATGCCGAGGTCATCCTGCTGGAGCAGAACTACCGCTCCACGCAGACCATCCTGCAGGCCGCGAATGCGGTCATCAGCGGCAACCAGGCGCGCCGGGAGAAGAAGCTTTGGACCGACGCCGGGGCGGGCGAGCCGATCATCGGTTATGTCGGGGACAACGAGCACGACGAGGCCGCCTTCGTCGCGCGGCGCATCGACACCCTCGGCGACGAGCACGCGGTCCAGCCCAAGGATGTCGCGATCTTCTATCGCACCAACGCCCAGTCCCGCGCCATCGAAGAGGTCTTCATCCGAGTCGGGTTGCCCTACAAGGTGGTCGGTGGCACCCGGTTCTATGAGCGCCGGGAGATCAAGGACGCGCTCGCCTACCTGCGTGTGCTGGCCAACCCCGCGGACACCATCAATCTGCGGCGGATCCTCAATGTGCCCAAGCGCGGAATTGGTGATCGCGCCGAGGCCGCCGTCGCAGCCCTGGCCGAACGGGAACGCATCCCGTTCGTGGCGGCTCTGGGACGAGCGGCCGACGCGCCGGGAATCGCCACCCGCTCGGTCGTGGCGGTTCAGGGCTTCACCGCGCTCCTCGAGGGGCTGCGTGAGCTCCGGGACGACGACACCACCGGTGTCGCTGCCTTGCTCGAGGCGGTGCTGGATCGCTCCGGGTATCTCGCCCAGCTGCGCGCCAGCCAGGATCCGCAGGACGAGACCCGGTTGGAGAACTTGCACGAGCTGGTCTCCGTGGCCCGGGAATTCGATGAGGTGCGGGTCGAGACGGGCGAAGTGATCTCGCTGGACGACTTCCTCGAGCAGGTCTCGCTGGTCGCGGACGCCGACGAGATCCCCGACGCGGCGGACGGTGGGGGAGTCGTGACGATGATGACCCTGCATACGGCCAAGGGGTTGGAGTTCCCGGTGGTCTTCCTCACCGGGTTGGAAGATGGGACCTTTCCCCATCAGCGCTCGCTCGGCGGCGACCCCTTGGAGCTAGAGGAGGAGCGGCGCCTGGCCTATGTCGGGATTACCCGCGCCCGGGAGCGTCTGCACATCAGCCGAGCCAGCGTGCGATCCGCCTGGGGGGCACCGCAATACAACCCGGCGTCCCGCTTCCTCGACGAGATCCCGGCGGAACTGATCGCGTGGGAACGCACCGGCAACGATCTGGGACGGCTGAGCCAGGCTCCGTCGCTGGCCCGACTGGCCGCTCGGCCAGGCGTGCGCTCCCCGGGCAACCGGCCACCGATCAGCCTCAAGGTCGGCGACCGGGTCAGCCATGACACCTTCGGGTTGGGGACAGTCACCCGCGTCGACGGTGTCGATGAGCGCACCCAGGTGCACGTCGAGTTCGGGGGCGAGGCCGGCGTGAAGAGGCTGCTCGTGCGCTACGCGCCCTTGGTCAAGCTCTGAACCTGCTGGGTCAGAGCTTGACGCCGTGCTTGCTCAACCACAGCTTCGGGTCGACGGGGTTGCCGCCGCCCGGGTGGATCTCCATGTGCAGGTGCGGGCCGGTTGAGTTGCCCGTGTTGCCGGACCTGCCGACGAACATCCCTGGGGTGACCTTTTGGCCGACCTCGACCGCGATCTCGCTCAGGTGGGCGAAATAGGAAACGGTGCCGTCCCAATAGCGGATCTCGATCTTCTGGCCGTAGCCGCCGCCCCAGCCGGCCTTGATGACCGTTCCCGAGGACATGGCGCGCAGCGGGGTGCCCACCGCCGCGCCGAAGTCGAGACCGGCGTGGAGGCGACCCCAGCGGTAGCCGAAGTTGGAGGTCAGGACGGGGCGCTTGAGAGGAGCCACCCAGCGGTGTGCCTTGGCGGTGGCCTTGGCCTTCGCGGCGGCTTTGGCCTTTGCAGCGGCCTTGGCCTTGGCCTCGCGGGCGGCGACTGCCTCCCGCTCCTGGGTCGCTCGCTGCGCCCGGATCGCGCCTTGCTCGCGAGCGGTCCCGAGGTCAAGCAGCGATCCATCGGATGCCGTGTGGGCTCCGTCACGCTGCGCGAGCGCGGCTTGGACGGCCACGACCGATGCGGGGGTCACGAACTGGGTAGCGGCAGTGGCACTCGCGCTGGCTACCGTGGCGCTGGCGGTGGCGGCTCCCAGGGAGCCAGACATGGACACCAGGAGGGCAGCGGCGCTGCCGACGGGTATCGCGCCGTGGAGCAGCGCGCGGGACGCGCGATGGCGGGGCGCAGCGTGGCGACCGGAGTATCGGCGCACAGTGAAGTCCTTTGAGGGGGAGGGCTGGGGGACCCGAGAAGATCAGGGGACGTTCATACGACGGTACCGTGATCGTTTCGTTATCCAAAATTCAAACAGTGAAACCCAGGGTGAGAAGCGCCACGTGCACCTGCTCTGTTGCCGGTAACCAGTGCCGGGTTCGACCCCCAGCTATGCCTCCCACCTGGCCTTTCCGCGACAGACGAGGACGTGCCCGTCGAGGCCAGCGGAGCACAGCGTGAGCCAACTACGATCACTGAGAAAGATCGCTGGGAAACCCGTGGGGAAGAGCAGCCAACCGTGGCGGTCGCAGCGGCGTCCAGAACGTATGACCGTTGTCGCCATGCCCGCAGTGGCTGCCTGGGAAGGGAGGGGCGTGAGCTACGGCGCCGTGAGTTCTGCTGCGGACGAGGCTGCGGTGCGCGAGATCTATCGCGCCCACTACGGCATGCTCGCGGGGTGGTGCGCCAGATTGGTCGGCGACCGCGACCTGGCGCATGACGTGGCCACGGAGGCATTTGTGCGACTCCTGGCGCATTGGGGGCAGGTCGCTGAGCCGCGCGCCTGGCTCTATACGACGGCGGGCAACATCATCCGCGACCACTGGCGCAAGCGCGGCCGGGAACATATCGCCTTTGCCAAGGTCGGGTATGCGCTCGAAACGGGTCCGGAGCCGGATCTCGCCCGCGATCTGACGGTGCGCGACGCCATTCGGGGCCTGCCCGATCGCCTCCGGATGGCCGTGATGCTGCACTACTTTGCCGACCTCCCGATCGCCCAGGTCGCCAGCCAACTCGGCAAGTCCGAGGGTGCCGTGAAACGCGACCTGTGGGATGCACGGCGCCGCTTGGCCACCAGTTTGGACGGTGCTCGATGAACGACAACGACCCGATCGAGGAGTTCTTCGCGCGAGAGCGCGGGGCGATCGAACCCCTGCCCGGGCAGGACGAACGCTGGACCGAGATCGTCGCGGCCGCCCGGGCCCGTCGACGCCCCTCCCGTGCGTGGGTCGGGTATGCCGCAGCAGCTGCCGCCGCCCTGGTCGCCGGCGCCGGGGGCTGGATGCTGCGCGGCATCCTCCCCGGCGACACCACGACGCCCCCGCTGGCATCGAGCACCCGGTCCGAGCCGAGGACCGTCCCCACGAGCCCCGCGCCCAGCACCTCGCCGGGGGCCAGCCAAACCCCGGATATGACAGCCTCCGGCAGCGGCGCGCCGTCGTCCGCGGCGTCGTCCAACCCCACGAATCTGCCGGTACCGCAGGACTTCACGTTGATGTCGATGAGCTTCGCCGGGGATGACACCATCCTGGGTATTGGGTCCGGGACCTGCTCGGGACCCGCGTGCCCGGTGGTGATCAAGTCCGTCGACAACGGGCGGACCTGGAATGCGGCCGCCAGCTTGCGGGGGGCCGACAGCCCGGGCCGCGGGGCGCTCAGTCACGTCGGTAGTGACGGAGCGTTCACGGGCATCCGGATGGCGAACCCGCAGATTGGCTGGATCTTTGGTGGAGGTCTGCTCCGCACGACCACGGGAGGGAGCTACTGGGGGGACTACATCCACGAGGGAGCCGCCGTGCTCGATCTGGCGACCAACGGCACGGACGTCGTCTTCACTTCCGTCACCGGCGGTTGCGACGCGACGAAGTGCACCGGGGACCTGCTCATCGAAGGTGCCCCTGTCGGTGACGCGCGCAGCCGCGTGATCACCCGGATCCCGCTGTCAGTGCCCCTGGACTCCGCAGATGTCGAGTTCAATCAGGCGGGGGCGGCGATCGTGCGGGCGCTCCCGGTCGCGGATGCGGGTGGGGACTGGCGCGGGGCGAGTTATCTGGTCAGCGGCGCGACGGTGACGCAGATCGACCTCGACTGTCCCGATTCACGCGGCCGCTATCTCGCGGCGGCGGGCGGAACGATGGACTTCGCCGCCTGCCCGGGCGCCGACGCACGGGCGTTTTCCATCTCACGCGCCCCCCAGGAGCGCATGGCGCAGCCCTCGTGGGTCCGCGTTGACGGGCCTCCCGTGAACCTCGGGCCAGGCGTCTTCGTCTCCTTTGCCGCAACCGATGCGGACAACCTGCTCGCCGCATCGGGCGGGCGCGAGGGCCAGGGCACGATGCTGCTCTCGCACGATGGTGGCGCCACCTGGCGTGAGCCGGCCGACCCTGCGCCGCTGCCCGATCGCGGGTGGCGCTGGGTGGCCTCGCCCGGGGCTGACTGGTTCTACGCCATACCCGCTGACCCGATCCGGGGTTTCTGGCGGAGCACCGACGCCGGTGAGTCCTGGAGTCGGGTCACCCTCGCCAACGGCTGACCCGTGCCGTGTGCACGGCTGGTTCGGCGCTCCGTTCGCGGTCACGGGGGGGCGCCGGGCACGAACGGTCGAACTGAGCGCCGAATGGTGGCCCTTGTGACGAGCTCGACCGCGATCTGGTGAGCCGCGAGGCCCCGGACCCTTTAGGCTCGGCGTGACCCCTGCCGCATCGACGCAAGCAAGGACGGAAACCAGCGTGGACCTTTTCGAGTTTGAAGCTCGCGACTTGTTCGAGCAGCACGGGGTCCCCGTGTTGGCCGGCGCAACCGCAACCACCGCCGAGCAGGCCCGGGCCGCGGCGGAGATCGTGGGCGCCAATAGTGGCGGCGTCACCGTGGTCAAGGCTCAAGTCAAGACCGGTGGGCGGGGCAAGGCGGGTGGCGTCAAGGTCGCCAAGAACGCCGCCGAGGCGCACGCGTATGCCGAGCAGATCCTGGGCATGGACATCAAGGGCCACACGGTCAAGACCGTGATGATCGCCCAGGGTGCCCGGATCGCGCAGGAGTATTACTTCGCGCTCCTGCTGGATCGGGCCAATCGCAGTTACCTCGCCATGTGCTCCAAGGAGGGCGGCATGGACATCGAGACGCTCGCTCACGAGCACCCGGAGAAGTTGGCCAAGGTTGCCGTCGACCCCAATGTGGGTATCGACGAGGCCGCCGCCCAGGAGATCGTTGCTGCTGCGGGCTTCGAGCCGGAGATCGGTGCCCAGATCGTGCCGGTGCTGATGTCCTTGTGGAAGGTCTATCGGGATGAGGACGCCACCCTCGTCGAGGTGAACCCGCTGGTGCTCTCCGAGGACGGGCAGATCATCGCCCTGGACGGCAAGGTCTCCCTGGACGGCAACGCCGGCTTCCGGCACCCCGACCACGAGAAGTTCGTGGACCACTCCAAGACCGACCCACTCGAGGTCCTGGCCATCGAACGCGACCTCAACTACGTCAAGCTCGACGGGGACGTGGGCATCATCGGCAATGGTGCCGGGCTGGTTATGAGCACCCTGGATGTCGTTGCCTACGCCGGCGAGGAGTTCTCCCACGCTGACGGTAGCCACCCCAAGCCGGCCAACTTCCTCGACATCGGTGGCGGCGCCAATGCCGAGGTCATGGCCAACGGGCTGGACGTCATCTTCGAGGACAAGCAGGTCAAGGCAGTCTTGGTCAATGTGTTCGGCGGCATCACGGCCTGCGATGCGGTGGCTGACGGGATCGTGCAGGCCTACGAGATCCTCAAGAGCCACGGCAAGGCACCCAAGCCCCTCGTCGTGCGCCTGGACGGCAACAACGCCGAGGAGGGTCGGCGCATCCTCGACGAGGCGGCACTGCCGCTACTCGAGCGCGTCGACACCATGGACGGGGCGGCCCGTCGCGTCGCCGAACTCGCAGCGCACGTCAACTGAGCCCCCGAAGACCTACGGACAGAAACGGCATACGAACCCATGGCAATCTTTCTCGACGAGAACTCCAAGGTCATCGTCCAGGGCATGACCGGCAGCGAAGGCATGAAGCACACCACGCGCATGCTGGCCTCCGGCACCCAGATCGTCGGCGGTGTCAACCCGCGCAAGGCCGGCACCTCGGTCGACTTCCCAGGCGAGGAGCAGATCCCCGTCTTTGGCACAGTGGCCGAGGCGATGGCTGCCACCGGGGCCAATGTGTCGGTGATCTTCGTCCCCGCGGCCTTCACCAAGGCGGCTGTCATCGAGGCGATCGACGCCGGCATCCCGTTGGCTGTGGTCATCACCGAGGGGGTGGCGGTCAAGGACTCGGCCGAGTTCTACAACTACGCGCGCGAGCGTGGCACCACTCGCCTCATCGGCCCGAACTGCCCCGGGCTGATCAGCCCCGGCAAGGCCAATGCGGGAATCATCCCCGCGGATATTTCGGGCCCAGGCCGCATCGGCCTGGTCTCGAAGTCCGGGACGCTGACCTATCAGATGATGTTCGAGTTGCGGGACTTCGGATTCTCCACCGCGGTCGGGATCGGTGGTGACCCCATCATCGGGACCACCCACATCGACGCTCTAGAAGCCTTCCAGAACGACCCGGACACCGACGCCATCGTGATGATTGGCGAGATCGGCGGCGACGCCGAGGAGCGGGCCGCGGCCTATATCGCGGAGCACGTGACCAAGCCGGTCGTGGGCTATGTCGCCGGGTTCACGGCGCCCGAGGGCAAGACCATGGGCCACGCCGGCGCCATCGTCTCCGGCTCATCCGGGACGGCAGCCGCCAAGAAGGAAGCCCTCGAGGCTGCCGGGGTTCGGGTGGGTAAGACGCCGTCCGAGGCAGCTGCCCTAATGCGCGTCGTCATGGAGGGCCTGGCAACCTGACCGGCGGCTATTGGGCCGCCAGGAGAGCCAGGGCAGCCGCGATCATGAAGGGGCCGAACGCGATCCGCGTTCCGCGTTCGGCCCGGCGGCTGACGAGCAGGGCACCTGCCCACAGGCCTGCGAGCACGAAAGTCAGATAGGTCGCGACGAGCACGGCGGGCCAGCTGAACCAGCCCAGCAGCATACCGATCAGCCCCGCGAGGGTGACGTCACCGCGCCCCAGACCGCGGCGGCGGGCCGCGACGTGGAGCAGGTAATAGACCAGCCAGGTCACCAGGCCCGCGGTGACCGCGCGCCGCAACGCCGGCCAGTCCCCGCTCGCCCACGATCCGGCGGCCAGCAGTAGCACGAGGATCGGATAGCTCGGCCAGGTGATGAGCCGGGGGAGTCGGTGAACTTCCACGTCGATGGCGGCCAGTGCCACCCCCACGAGCACCGCCAGCACGCCGATGACGGGCATCGGCCACACCCGGTCGGCAAGTCCGTATGCCGTGACCCCGGCCGCCACGCAACTCACCGGGATGATCCAGCGTGCTGGCTGGGCCGGGGGATCGCCAGGCATCCGGTGGCCCCCGCCGCGCAGGCGAGCCCGAACACCCCACCCACCGACAAGGCCGGCCAGCGCCCCGAGCAGGGCGATGAGGATGGGCGTCACCCTCGGAGCCTAAAGCGCAGCAGTGAGCCACTGCTCGGCGTCATCCACAGGGGCGGCTCGCCAGGGCCGCTCGGGAGGGCTCGGGGCTGGGGCGGCTAGCTGGCCGAGTGATTCAGCTCTGGGCGAGGCGCTCTGCCGCAACTGCACTGACTCGGGCGATCTGCCGCAGCGTCACCTGCGTAGACATGGGCGCGAACAACTCGATATAGGAGACCTGGGTGCCGACCTGGCTCAGTATCACCCACCCGGTGTCGCCTTGGTCCGTCGTGAAGGACCAGAGCATCGGATGCTCCTCGAACTCGTCGCTCGAAGCCGGCGTGAGTCCACCGACGGGAGCGGGCATCGAGCAGTCGTCGAGGGCCGCGGTCATCGCGCTCAGCGCGGTGGTGCTCACACCCGCGGCGTCATACCTCCAGGTGCGCTGGATGGCGAAGGGTGCCGGGGCACCACTGGCGCGCACCTCCTGAGCAGCAACCAATGACCCCGCGCCGGTGGGCATCCCACACAGCGGGTCGGTGTCGATTCCCGGGGCGTCGAGGACGGTCACCGGTGCGCTGAGGCCCAGGGCGGCGCCCCACTCCGCGCCCACCGGCAGGATCCCGGGCAGCCGCAGCATGGCCTCCCAATCGAGCGCCCCGGGCGACTCCTGGCTCGGGCCCGACGCCGTCGTGGCCGTCGGCGTGTCACTCGAGGTGGCTGTCCCGGTGGGGCTTGTGGTTCCTTGCGCCGTGCTCGACGCGGTTCCCGGGTTGATGGTGACCTGTCCGGACCCCGGGGCACCAGATAAGGACACAGCCGTCGCGACCGCAGCCGTCGCGGCAAGGGTGGCCGCGGCGGAGAGCCACAGTGTGCGGTGGCGCGCAATCCGACGAACCTGGGGTCGGGCCGGGGTATTCAGCGGTAGCAGCTCGACGTCCAGGCGCAGGGAGTCCAGCGCCGAGCGCACGAGCTCATCGTCGGCAGCACTCCACTCCTGCGTGGACAGGTCGCTCTCAGCCATGGGTGCCCTCCTTGGCACGTAGGGTCTCGGCCAGGGCCTTTCGGCCATGGTGGAGTCGCGCTTTCAAGGTGCCGATGGGTGCACCGAGTTCGTCGGCTATTGCCGCAATGCTCATGTCCAGCAGGTAGTGCAGCGCGAGGACCTCGCGATGCTGGGGCGAGAGCGCCCGGAGCGCCGCGACGACATACGCTCGGTCCTCGTTGACGGCCGCGGTCTGCGTTCGCACGAGGGCTAGTTGGCGATGGGACACGCCGCGATTGGTCTCCTTGCGCCACTGCGAGATCGCCAGCCGGCGAGCCACCGTGCGCACCCAGGCGAGGGGATCCTCCGCCTGGCTGACCTGGCTCCACCGCTGCCAGGCTCGGGCATACGCCTCCTGCGTGCAGTCCTGGGCCAGCGTGAGGTCCCCGGTGCTCGCGTAGACCAGGTGAATGACTCGATGCGCGCTCTCGCGATAGAACCGATCGAAATCCGGGCTGGGCACTGCGCTGGCCCCTTCCGGGGTGGTGGTCGGGAGCGGCCAGGATTGGCCGGCACTGGGGGCTGTTGCCGTCACACCCCACCAGACGCCCGGCCGATCGGAGCGGTTGCCACGCCTTCGGCCCGGCGCGATCACTCGACCGGCGGGGCAGTGAGCGGGTTTCTAGCGGGGTGCTCGGCGTGGGAGCCACGAACGGCCGCGTGGGTGGGCAAGCATTGATCTCGTCATGCAGATTCTCGAGCTCTTTCGGCCGGCTACCGCGTCCTCGCCCACTGAGGCCGCCGACGGCGAGCCGTCCGTCGATGCGCCGTGGCGCGCGCCGCTCATCGGCGGTGCCAGCGCGGCCAGCGTGAGTTTGCTGACGGTGATGGTCATCGTGGGGATCGTCGGCTCGCTCGCGGCGCGGGCCTCCTCGGACTGGGCAACGATCTTCGGCACGGGCTCGGCCATGTGGCTGATGTTCGGGGGCGCGCGACTGGCCGCTGATGGGGTCTTCGTCGCGGTCACCCCTCTGCTGGGCACCGCTGGCTTGGTGTGGGTCGCCCTGCGGTCCGCCCGCCGTTCGCTGCCCGACGATGGGTCGCGGCGGATCCCGTATGCCGCGTGGCTCGCCGGATACGGGGGTGTCGCCTTGGCTGCGGTCGCGCTCGCGAGCGCCGGGCCCGCGATTCCGGTCTGGTGGTCTGTGCCACTACCTGTTCTCGGTGTCCCGGCGCTCGCTCTCGGGATGGCGGAGGTGCCCCGCGGCCGCTGGGAGTGGCTGGCACACCGAGTGCCGCGCGTGCTGCGGCGCGCAGTGCGTCCTGCGGTGCGCACCTGCATCGTGTTGATGGCAACGGGTATGACGCTCACCCTCCTTGCCGTCGCCGTGCGGCTCGGTGAGGTGGGCCGCCTGTATGCCGAGTTGCAGCCCGGCTTCCTCGGCGCGCTCGCGCTGACCGGAGCACAGGTGCTCGTCTGGCCGAATCTTGGACTCTGGTCGATCAGTGTGCTCACCGGCCCTGGCGTCACCGTGACCGAGGGCGCCCAGGTGACCTTGGGTGGGGCCGACGCCGGCTTGCTGCCCCTCATACCCGTCTTCGGTGCCCTTCCGGGGCCCGTCGACTTCGGCTGGTACGTCTCACTGCTCGTGTTGATCCCGGTGCTGATCGGCGGGTATGCCGCGCGCCGCGCCCTGCTGGAGATCCCTCGGTTGGCCAGCAGTCGCACGAAGCTGGCTTCGGTGGCCGCGACGATTGCCCTCACCGCCGTGCTGGTCGCGGGCCTGGACGGCCTGGCTGGTGGCTCGCTCGGTGACGGTCGCCTGGCCACGGTCGGCCCGTCGGCCGTGAGCCTGTTCGCCAGCTTGTGTCTCACCCTGGGTGTGGGCGCGTTCGCGGTTCTGGTGCGCGATTGGTGGCGGCTGCGCCGCTGACGTCGGCGCGCCGCCGCCCGTCCCGACGTGCCGCATCCACGGATGGTGCAGCTCGGCTTGGTGCGTCCCGACTTAGCGCAGGTTAGTCAAATCTGCGCACTTTCCTAGGTGTGCTGATTTGACTAACTTCTGCTAGCAGAGGTTAGTCAAGGGGGGCAGGCGCGGCGCCGGAGGATCGGTAGGCTTGGCGAACGTGAGCTCCGCACGCCTGGTCGTCCTCGTGTCTGGTTCGGGAACCCTGTTGCAGGCGCTACTCGAGGCGAGCACGGACCCGCAGTATGGCGCGCACGTCGTGGCCGTGGGCGCCGATCGGGGCGAGACCTTCGGGGAGCAACGGGCGCGGGCACGCGGCATACCGACCTTCGTCGAGCGGGTGGGGGACTATCCCAGCCGCGCGCAGTGGGATGCCGCGCTCACGGCGCGGGTGGCGGGCTATGCGCCCGATCTGGTGATCAGCGCCGGGTTCATGAAGGTGCTGGGGCCGGCTTTTCTGCGGAGTCACCGGACGATCAACACGCATCCGGCCTTGCTGCCGAGTTTTCCCGGCGCGCACGCAGTCCGAGACGCGCTCGCGCAGGGTGTCACGGTGACCGGCTGCACCTGCCACTGGGTCGACGCCGGTGTCGACACCGGGCCGATCATTGCCCAACGGGCCGTGTGCGTGGAGCCGCAGGATACGCAAGAGACACTGCATGAGCGGATCAAGGTGCAGGAGCGGGCGATGCTTGTTGACGTCGTCAAGTCGCTCGCGCAGGCGGGTGGCGGTGGCACCTCCACGGCTTGACTAAACTGGCGGCGATCGACTGGCAGAAGCGGGTCGCGGCCCCGTGGGTTCCCTGTCCACGCGTGGCCCGGCCGGGTTGCCGGTCTCCGACCGAAGTCCGTCGACCAGGAGTGAGCAGTCGCCATGTCCGCCGCGTCCAGTGCAGGCCCAACAACCGACGTCCGCCCGGTCCGCCGGGCGCTGATCTCCGTCTATGACAAGAGTGGTCTCGAGGAACTGGTTCGCGGCCTCCACGACCATGGCGTGGCGCTGGTGTCAACCGGCGGCTCCGCGAAATTTATCGCCGACTTGGGCATTCCGGTCACTGAGGTTGCGGATCTGACCGGCTTCCCGGAGTGCCTGGACGGTCGGGTCAAAACCCTGCATCCGGTCGTCCACGCCGGCATCCTCGCCGACACCCGTAAGCCCGACCACCTGGAGCAGCTCTCCGAGCTCGGGATTCGGCCGTTCGAACTGGTGGTGAGCAATCTCTACCCGTTCACCGCCACCGTCGCCTCGGGTGCCGGCCCGGACGAGTGCGTCGAGCAGATTGACATCGGCGGGCCGTCGATGGTGCGGGCGGCAGCCAAGAATCATCCGAGCGTGGCCATCGTGACGGATCCCGCGGCATACGGCATGGTCCTGGAGGCGGTGGCGGCGGGCGGCTTCACCCTCGAGCAGCGCAAGCTACTCGCCGCCCGCGCGTTCGTCCACACCGCGGACTATGACATTGCGGTGGCCAGCTGGATGGGCAGCGTCTACGCCGATCTTGCCGATGGCACCGGGTTCCCCGCGTGGGCCGGCGCCTCGTGGACCAAGGCGCAGGGGCTGCGGTATGGCGAGAACCCCCACCAGCGTGCGGCGCTCTATCGCAGCTGGCGGCCCGGCCTGGCAAGCGCCGAGCAGGTGCTTGGCAAGGAGATGTCGTACAACAACTTCGTGGACGCGGATGCGGCGGTGCGGGCGGCATACGACCACGGGGACCGACCTACCGTGGCGATCATCAAGCACGCCAACCCGTGCGGAATCGCCGTGGGCGAGAACAGCGCGGCCGCCTATGCGGCCGCCCACGCGTGCGATCCGGTCAGCGCGTATGGCGGTGTGGTGGCGACGAATGCCCGCGTCACCCTCGCCATGGCGCACGCGCTGAACGAGACCTTCAGCGAGGTCGTCGTGGCCCCGGCCTTCGACGACGATGCGCTGGCGGCGCTGGGGGAGAAGAAGAATCGGCGGGTGATCCGCCTGCCTGAGGGATTCACCGGTGCCCGCGGCGGCGTTGAGTTCCGGCCGATTTCCGGTGGTCTGCTCATGCAAAGCGTCGATGGCGTGGACGCGGTGGTCGAGTCGGATGGCGGGGGAGTCGAGGGCGGTGATGATGCGCGGCATTGGCGGCTCGTCGCCGGCCGGCCGGCCGAGCAGGCGGTCCTCGATGACCTGCAGTTCGCCTGGCGGGCCGTTCGGGCGGTGAAGTCGAATGCCATCCTGCTCGCGCGCGATGGCGCGTCCGTCGGCATCGGGATGGGCCAGGTCAACCGTCTCGATTCGTGCCGTCTGGCCGTGGCGCGCGCCGGTGCACAGCGCGCTCGGGGGGCCGTGGCGGCGTCGGATGCCTTCTTCCCGTTCGCTGATGGCCTGCAGATCCTGCTCGAGGCGGGTGTCGCTGCCGTTGTCGCCCCCGGCGGGTCGATTCGCGACGAGGAGGTCATCGCGCTCGCCGAGGCGGCGGGTGTGACGATGTATTTCACGGGCACGCGCCACTTCGCACACTGACCTTGCCTGATCTCGGCCCGCTCGTTCTGGCTCGGTCGTCCCCGTGATCATCATCGTGGTAGTTCGCTGGTGCCCGGGCCCCACCGAACTACCACGATCACCACAGGCGCGATAGCCACAACCACGATCGGCGGCGCCGCAGGCCTAGCGCATCCACAGGCGCAGCGCATCCACAGGCTCAGCGCATCCACAGGCTCAGCGCATCCGCAAGCCCCGGGGCTTGGCCCCGTGCTCGCCGACGGCGGCGAGCAGGCGCCGTGCGACGACGATCTGCAGCACCGCATACCCGACGGCCAGCATGGCCACCACCCACGGAAGCCACGGGGCGACCCCGCCGGTCACGGTGCAGGTCGTCTCACCAGCAGGACTGGTCGCGCATTCTTCCCGGCTCGTTTGGAACACCGCGAGCGACGCCCCGACGACGGCCAGTGACGCCACCGGGAAGCCGCTGCCGAGCACGAGGAAGGCCCGGGAGCGCTGGGCACTCGACCAGCGGCGCGATAGGGCGACCATGATCAGGCCGACAATCCACACCACCACCCCGATGGGCAGGAAGAGCACGGTGAGCGCGAGGATCTCGGCGGCCAGCAGGAGGGCGACCGCGGGGACCTCGCGCCGCGGCGGATCGGGTGTCACCGCCGCTGCCGTCGCTGGCGCTGCGGCGTTGACTAGCGATTCGGGAGTCCCCAGCCGGTCAATGATCGTGCGGATTTGCGCATCCGAGGTCTGGCCATCGCGCTCGGCGGCGTCGAAATGCTCTTCGATGTCCGCGAGGAGCTCGCGCGCGTCCTCGGGCGAGAGTCGGGTCGCGGCCTGCTCGAGCTGAGCTAGGTATTCCATGACCAGCGGGTGAGTGGTGTTGGCCATCATGACCGTGCCTTTCCTTCGAGAAGTTGGTCCACAGACGTCCGAAACTCGCCCCAGGCGATGCGGAAGTCGGCCAGCGCGCGGTGGCCTGCTGGGGTCAGGGCGTAGTAGCGGCGCGGGGGTCCCGAGAGGGATTCGCGCCATGTGGTGGTGACGAGGGCGTCCTTGCGCAGGCGGCTCAGCAAGGGGTAGACGCTGCCCTCGCCCGCCACGAGCCCCGCTTCCGACAACTCGCTGACGAGGTCGTAGCCGTAGCGTTCCCCGTCGGCGAGTAGGGCGAGAACGCAGCTTTCGAGGGTTCCGCGCCGCAGCTGTGCCAGCGCTCGCCCCTCGTGCTCAGGTCCCATGCGACACAAGGTACCTGATCGGTACCTTGCGGCGCAAGTGTCCTCGGAATCCGGCCCCGGCGCTGCCCCCCCTTCTAACCTCTGCTAGCAGAAGTTGCCTTCAGGTCCACAGGTTGCATCATGTGGCGCTGAGCGCAGCCTCTGCTAGCAGAGGTTAGTGAGTGGGGGGGCGGCGGCCGGCGGCGGAGGGGGAGAGAGATCAGCGCGGCTGGACGGCCGCTGGGTTAACAGCGATCCAGATGGCGTCGGCTCGGCCGAGCAGGTCACCACCGACCCCGAAAAGCCCTGTGGTGGAATCGAATCGTCGGCCGCGGCCACCGCGTGGCCAGGCCATGACGACGCATGGTTCGCCCGGTTCCGGGTGCCGGTGGAGTTGGGCGGTCATCGTGCCCAGGACCATGGGCCGGCCGGCGATCCCGGCGCACCAGCCGCCCGGACAGTCCAGGGCCGCCCACAGCACCGGAACGCTCACCTCCGCGGCGGTCCAGGCAGCCGCGTAAGCCCCATCGGCACGGGCGGCGCCCCCGGGGCCGGGCAGCCGCGCCGGGCGCAGGCTCATCGCGTCGGTCCGCTCGGTGCCACACGAAAAGCACGTCGGGAAGGGGTGCTCGACTAGCCCTTCGTATGCCGTCGCGACCGCCGCTGCCTCGGCGAAGGTCACCGGTCCGCCCGGTGGCGCGGGCAGGTCCGCTGCCAGCTCGGCCGTGGCGAGAAGGGTCCCCCCGTGGCTCATGCGGTATGACGTGCCGTCGCCCTCCAGCGCCAGGGTCACCTCGAGCGGTGGTGGCGCGTGCAGCCGTACGGTGACGGCAGCCTCGGCCGCGCTCCTCGTGGCCTCGTGAACGAGTTGAGCCACCCGACCAGAGAACCAGCCGCCATTGGCCGAGTTGGGGGGGCCGTTGAAGCGTCGCGGGATGGCGAGCGTGGTCATGGTCCCATCCTGGCCTATGGCGCAGTCCGTAACCCTGACCGGGCACCGCTCCTCTCCAGACCCTGCTCAGGTCACGCGGCCCACGTCACGGACTCATCGCCAAGAAGATGAAGGCGGCGAAGATGGTCAGGTGCACCATGGCCTGCAGTCGGGTGGCCCGGCCGGGAATGATCGTCAACGCGGTCGCGACCACCGTCAGGACGAACAACACCAGGTGCGTGGGCCCCAACCCCAGGATGAGTGGCGTCTCGACAAACTGGGTCATCAGCGCCAGCGCGGGAATAGTCAAGCCGATGCTGGCCACGGCAGATCCGAGCGCCAGGTTGAGCGAGGTTTGCAGGCGCCCCCGGCGTGCCGCGTTGACCGCGGCCAGGGTCTCCGGCAGCAGCACGAGTAAGGCGATGACGACACCCACGAAGGCCGAGGGCAGGCCAGCGGCCCCGACCGCCCGCTCGATGGCCGGGGATTGCACCTTAGCCAGCCCCACGACCGCGACCAAGGAAAGCAGCAGGAAGCCGACACTAGTCAACGCGGTCGCGGCGCTCGGCGGGTCCGCATGGTCGTCGTCGGTGATCGGCGAGCCGTCCTTGGCCACCGGCAGGAAGAAGTCGCGGTGGCGCACGGTCTGGGTGGTGACAAAGGCCGCATAGAGAAGGAGCGAGGCAACCGCCGCGAAGATGAGCTGCCCCTGGGTGAAGGTCGGTCCCGGCGAACCCGTCGTCACACTCGGCAGGACCAGGGTCAATGTCGTCAGGGTGGTCACGGTGGCGAGGGCGCCTCCCGAGCCCTCCGCATTGAACCGCGGAACCGTGGCCCCACGGGTGGCGAAGAGCAACGACATACCGATGATGCCGGCTAGCGTGATCATGACCGCCGCGAACACCGTGTCCCGCGCCAGGGTTGCGCTCTTCTCGGGAGCGCTGAGCATCAGGGTCAGGATGAGCGACACCTCGATCACGGTGACCGCGACGGCCAGGACGAGCGAGCCGAAGGGTTCCCCGACCCGGTGCGCCACGATCTCGGCATGCTGCACGGCAGCCAGCACGGCGCCACCGAGCAGGATGGCCACCAGGCCCACCGCGACCGGACCCATCGGGCGCCCTAGCGTCAGGGCCAGCGCCACCGTGGCGAGCACGGGCGTGACGTGATGCCACTGCGGACGGGCCATCACTCGGCGCCCAACGCTGCCCAGCCCCCCTCGGGAAGCTTGCCGACGTCCAGGCTTTGGAGCGCGGCCAGCAGGATCGGGTCCTGCCGATCGAGCCAGTCGACCAGCTGCCGGAAGCTCACCAGATAAGTATCAGGCGCCTTGGCCATGGTCCGCATCGCCTCCTCCACCGCGTCCATGTAGATGCCACCATTCCACTGTTCGAAGTGGTTGCCCACGATCAACGGTGCCCGATTGCCCGAAAGCGCCCGCTCGTGGCCGGCCAGCAGGGCGCCCAACGCCTGTGCCTTCCACTCGGCATACCGCGTGGCGACCTTTGCCGGCGTAGGACCGGACTGGTTGGCCATGTAGTTGTAGTCCATCGCCAGCACC
Organism: uncultured Nostocoides sp.; assembly: GCA_937858995.1. Classification (GTDB taxonomy): domain Bacteria; phylum Actinomycetota; class Actinomycetes; order Actinomycetales; family Dermatophilaceae; genus Nostocoides_A. Next base: position 1,884 of record CALLZC010000034.1, on the reverse strand, counting down.
TCGAAGGAGTGCCCGGGGAACGGGATCTGAGAGAGCGAGAGGTTCCACATCGAGGTGCCGGGGAACTGGTGCGGCCATACCTGCCGGCTGGAGGACGAACTGTCGTATCGCCACCCGAGCCGGGCGGCGGCCGGGATGAGACTCTCGCTCCCCAGCAGGCACGGGGTCCGGGCGCCGACCAGTTCCTTGGTGTAGTCGAAGGGGAGACTGGGTAGGTCGCTCCAGCCGGTCGTGGTGCGCCAATGCGTGGTCATCCACACCGCCTGCTCGATCTCGCTCGTCCAGTCGGCGGCGCTCCACCGGGCCACGCTCCCCGCGCCCGAGCAGAAGTGCCCGTTGAAGTGGGTCCCGATCTCGTGCCCCTCGCGCCAGGACTCACCGATCCCCACGATCGTGCGGCGCACCGACTCATCGGACAGGAAGGGGATATCGGAGCGGCCCGGCTCATGCCGGGGAGGGTGATAGCGCGTGGCGTCGACCCCGCGCAGGAGATAGAGACCGCTCAAGAAGATGGTCATGCTCGCCCCGACGTCGCGCGCGACCGTGCGAAATCGCGACAGTAGTCCGGCGTCGGTCTCTCCGCCCCCATCCCAGGAGAAGACCACGAACTGGGGCGGCGGCTTGCCGGGGGCAAGGTCGGGCAGCGTGGGCTGGTTCGGCTGGCTGCCGGTGTATGACGTGGAGCCGTCCCCGATGACCTGCGGCGCGCGCTCCTCCTGGCCCGTGCGGTTGTCCGTTCCGGTGCCCAGGGAAGAGGCCGAGGTGCAGCCGGCCACCGCGGCAGCCAACGCCGAGCCGGTCGCCAGCAGCGTCGTCCGCCGAGTCGCTTCGCCCAAGCTTCCTCACCCCTTCGTGGCCTACTCTCGCCGGTCCAGGCCCGGTATCCCTGACGACGCGCCGGGGGCTCGCTTGGTTGGCTACGCGCGGGTCACACGGGGGTCGCGGGGGCGGGGACGCCGAGCCAGATCGGATCGTTGCCGTGCAACGGATGAGCGCGCCACGAGAGATCGAAACCGCCGCTGGCATCGGTGCGTAGACGAACGACATGGGCGGTTTCGATCACCCTGATGTCCGCCCCAAAGGTGCCGTCGGAGGCTACCCCGCCGCGGGCCACAAGGGGCAGTTCCAGGCCGTCGACGAACCACCGCGACTCGACCCAATCGCTTTCTCCCACAGTTACACTCAGGGGGGCGCCGTCCCGGACAAGGGTCAAGTCATGGCCACCGCGCGGCCTCGGGACAACGCGCGCCGCGGCATACGACGGGGCGAGGTCTCCGCTGCGCCGCGTCCAGTCGCCGGTCATGGCAACCCCTGTCGTGCTGGGCGCTGGCACCGCCAGGCCCGCCAAGAGGTGGCTCAGTTCGGCATCGCTGCCCTCCGGGCCTCGCCGGTCGACGGCTGGGAGCAGGTGCTCCCACATCAGGTCGAGCACTGTGTCCATGGCTTCGGTCTCCGCCGTGGTGGCCACGGCGAGGCCCTGGTCCGGCAGGACGAGGGCGAACTGCCCATACGCGCCATCCCCGCGGTACCCGTGGCGGGATTGCCAGAACGAGCAGCCATAGCCCTGCTGCCAATCGAACGACTCACCGTCAGGATTCGGCAGCCCGCTCGGCGCGCGGGCGGCCTCGACCCACTCCGCGGGCAGCACCCGCTGCCCGGCGAAAACTCCCTCGTCGAGATAGAGCTGGGCCAAGGCTAGGAGGTCGCGAGTGCGGGCGTGGGATCCGGAGAAGCTCAACTCGGCCCCGGTCGCCGTGCGCAACCACGGCAGGTCCGGCACGCCCAGCGGCGACAGGACGCGCTCGCGCAGGATGCCGACCAGGTCCGTGCCGGCGACGGCGCGCGCCGCGGCGCCCGCCAGATAGGTCGCGACCTGGTTGTAGG
>CALLZC010000033.1 GCA_937858995.1 uncultured Nostocoides sp. | reverse complement strand
CGTCAGATGTCTATAAGAGACAGTCCTCGCTGAGACCTAAGACAAGGGGATCGCGGCTGCGTGAGGTCGGCACGGACGCGCGTCGGCATCGACCTCTGCAATTTGGCCGGCTAGCCGCCCGAAACCCTCAGGTTCACAGCGGGATTCCGATGGTGATCAGCACCAGGGCCGACAGGCCAACCAACATCACCAGAGCGGTCAAGCCGACCACCTCGCCCACGGCATCCCCATGCCCGGCGTGGACCTCGGCTCGGCGACCGTGGCGAAGCCGCACCAGACCGAGACCTGCGGCGACCCCGATAACAACCGGAAGGACCACCTGGGCGCCGTGCTCGGGCAGCCATCGCAGGAAGAGGCCGGTCACCGTCATCACCGCGAGCAGGGTGCGGCCCCACGACAGGTCGGTGCGCTCCCGAGCCAGGCCGGTGTCACCCGCCCACGGGGCATGTCGGCCAACCCTGCCCGCCATGGTGCTAGCCGCGCGTGGCGATGGACACGGCGAGCAACCCGGCGGCTAGCGTTACGCCGGCCGCGAGAGCGAGGGCGATCGGGTTGAGGGGCAGCGGCCGGTCCTGACGCATGGCGCGCTCGAGCGTCACCCAGCGATAGCACGAGACTGCGGCCAGGACCATGCCCAGGCACACCAAGCCGAGCGCCAGCCCGCGCCGGGCCACCGGCGAGAGCACCGGCCCGGCGAACGCCTCGATAGCCACACCGCCGCCGAGCAGAGTCAGCGCGGTCCGGATCCACGCTAGGAAGGTGCGCTCGTTGGCCAGACTGAATCGGGGATCCGGCTCCCGACCAGGCCCTAGGACGCGTTGCTCGAACCGTCCAGACCGGGCGTCGTCCCCCGCCGGGTCCGGGTCAGGCATGGGCGTTGAGGTCAGGCATGGGCGTCGGGGGCTGCACTGGCTCGCACGCCGATGAGATGCCGCACCACACCGGGCAACCATCCCGCCTCGCCGCGCATCCACCGGGCGGCGACGAGATTGTGTGGGACAACGACGAAGTCACCCTCGACCTGATCGGTGACGGCCAAGTCGGTGCCGAAGACATCCGTGACCACTCGCCACCGCAAGTCGGTGGTGCGGCTCAGGTGCTCACCGATGCCGACCGCATACATCTCCACGATCCCCGCATGGTCGGGTCGTTTGCGGCGCGAGATGTCCTTCCATTCCAGGAGATCCCGATCGAACCCCGCGCCGAGCGATTCCAGATCGCCGACGTCGACACCGGCCGCGGTCAGTGCCTCCAGGCCCGCGGCGACACGGGCCTCCTCGGCGGGCCCAAGCCGCCGGTCCCGGGGCCGCAGCGGACCCAGGCCGGATTCGTCGATCAGGGACTCATCCACCACCGGATGCTGCGGCGCAGCACCGGCCGCCGCTCCCGCACGGCGTTCATTCCCGCGACCGAACAAGCCCATGCTTCAGCGTATCCGGCGAGCGCCCGCCGAGTGTCGGCCAGACCAGTGCGCGTCGCCCGAGACCAGCGCGGATGGCGTTGTCGGCGGCGGGTCAGGCCACGTAGGGCGAGTCCTGCTCGCCGACCATCGGCTTCCCGGCAGCGGCCCAAGCCTGCATGCCGCCCTCGACGTTCACCGCGTCGATCCCTTGGGCGGTGAGCCACTCCACGACCCGGCCGGAGCGGGCTCCAGAGCGACAGATCACCGCGATCGTTGCGTCCGTCGGGAGTTCAGCCAGCCGGACCACGAACTCACCCAGCACGATGTGGACTGCCGCCGGCGCACGCCCCGCGGCCCATTCCTCATCTTCTCGGACGTCGATCACCACCGCGTCATCGGCCAGATCGCGCACCGCGATGGTGGGTATGCCGTTCACTCGCCCGCCTCCTGCGCCTCACCTCGGCGGCTTGCCCGCCGCACGAAGTCCGCGAGATCTGCACTCTGCCGCAGCCGCGATTCTTCGTGTACGTACATCATGTGCCCCGCGTCGTAGTACGCCTTCTCGATGTTGCCGCGCAACTCTTCGGGCAGCCGCAATAGCGCCACGACCTGCTCCGCAGCCGCGGGGGGTGTGGCCCCGTCATACACCCCAAAAGCGATGTGTACCAACAGATGCGGGTTGCGCCGTAGCGCTCGCTCGAGCATCGGAGAGACGTCGATCGGGCGGCCCTCGAAGTCGGCATACGACCACGGTGCGACCCGCTCGGCGATCCGCTCATAGGGCAGATCGCTGGCATAGCCCAGCTCGGCGCGGACATAGTGATTGAGGGCGGCGGTGTAGCCACCGTCGATCGCATCGAACGACGGGTCGGCGTCCATCTCCTCGGCGATGGCGCTGGCTGCCGGGCCGGTGAAGCGCGCGTCCAGTCGACCGACTGTACGGCGCTGATCACGCAGCAGTTCACCGAAATAGCGCCAGTGCTCGATGCGCAGGTCGGCCCGATCGACGTAGTCCGGCGTCAGACCGCTCAGCCGTGCGATCGTCGCGATGGCGGCACCGCGCTCCTCGGCGGTCAGCAGCGCCCCCCGCGACAGGACCCACGGGTAGTCGCGGTCGGCATACGCCTGCGCCTCGGCGATCACCTCAGCGCGCGTGCGCCCGGGATGCTTGCCGTGGTAGTGCGCGGTCGCCGCATAGAAGGGGAGATAGAGGGCGTGCGCGCGGTCATTGCGCTGGTTCGCGAAGTCGATCGACGACAGATCGAGCACGCTCGAGATGAGCACGAGTCCGTTGAGGTACATGCCGTGCCGGGTTTGCAGATGCTCGGCCAGCGCGGCCCCGCGCAACGTGCCATAGGACTCGCCGATCACGAACTTCGGAGAGAGCCACCGGGCATGACGCGAGGTCCAGAGCCGGATCAGTTCCCCGATCGACTCGATATCGCCCGTGAACCCGTGGAAGACCCCAGGCTTCTTGCCCGCCGCCGCCCGCGTGTAGCCCGTGGACATCGGGTCGATGAACACCAGATCACAGTGCGCGAGAAGGGATTCGGGGTTGTCGGCCAGGCCGAAGGGCGGCGGGTTGAGCTCGCCGACGTCCCCCACGAGCACGCGGCGTGGCCCAAGCAGGCCGAGGTGCAACCACAAGCTCGCGCTGCCGGGTCCACCGTTGAAGACGAAGGCCACCGGCCGGCTCGTCGGGTCCGCGTCATCTGCGGTGTATGCCGTCAGGAAGACCTCGGCCTTGGCCTCGGTGCCGTGGAAGACCCCGTCCTCATACTTCTCCTCGCGCAAGACCACGCGCCCGGCCGTAGCCGTGTAGGCAAGGTCGGTGCCCGCCGCGGTGCGCAGCGTATGCCGGGTCGTCACCAGGGTGTCGCTCGGCGGCACCCCTGGCGTGGTCGTCCGGGTGGTCGAGGTGAGTGTCGCGGTCACGGTCCCCGGAGTCTCGGGGGTGGTCTCGGAAGTACTCATCAACTGGACCCTAGCGTCTCGATCCATGCGCCAGTCACTTGAGGAACTTCGAGGTGCGCCGATCAGCCAGCGGTTTGCCGCCGGTCTGGCAGGTGGCGCAATACTGCAGCGAGGAGTCGGCGAAGGAGACCTCGCGCACCACGTCACCGCATTCCGGGCAGGTCGCGCCGGTGCGCCCGTGGACCCGCATCCCGGCCCGCTTGGCGTCCTTCAGCTCCGCGGCCGGCTTGCCCGAGGCCGCGGCGACGGCGGCGGTCAAGGTCTCGCGGGTGGCGGCATACAGCCGGGTGACGGTGGTGGGGTCGAGGGAGCTCGCGATCGCGAAGGGCGACATCTTGGCGACATGCAGAATCTCATCCGAATAGGCATTGCCGATGCCGGCAATCGTGCCTTGATCGCGCAGCACGCCCTTGATCTGCGCACGCCGGCCGGCCAGGATCGCGGCGAACTGCGGCTCGGTGAAGGCAGCTCCTAACGGGTCCGGGCCGAGTGTCGCAATACCGGGCACCTGCTCGGGTGAGCCGACGATGTATGCCGCGAGCCGCTTCTTGGTGCCAGCCTCCGTCAGGTCGAACCCGGAGCCGTCATCGAGGCGCACGCGCAACGCAATCGGGGACTTGCCGGGCCGAATCACGGTGCTGGACAACGCATCGGACCAGCGCAACCACCCGGCACGGGCCAGGTGAAAGACCAGATGTGTTCCGCCGCAGTCCAGATCGATGAACTTGCCGAAGCGGGCGACACCATCGATCGGTGCGCCGATCAGCGCGTCCGGCGGCGGGCTGAACGTCTTGAGCACCGTGATCGAGCCGATCTCGACCCCGACGACGGCCAGGCCCGCGGTGCGTGTGCGCAGGAAGTCGGCCAGCGCCTGCACCTCGGGCAACTCGGGCACGCGTCAGTCCTCCACAACGACATCGCTCGGCACCGGCAGCTGGCCGAGTGCCACGCGGAGCAGACGCTGCAAACCGTAGCCGTCGCTGGCTCGGCAGATGGGCACCTGCGCCAGCTTCCGGCGGCTGGGGCCGAGTTCGTCCTGGGCCAGCGGGGTGAAGTGGGACAGCAATTGTTCGGTGGCGGAGAGTCGGCGGATCGCGATGGCGCGCACCTTTTCTGGCCGCTGCTCGGCGAACTCGCCATAGATGGCCGGGTCGTGCTGACCGTCATCCCCCACGAGCAGCCATTCCACCCCCGGCAGCTCCCGGGCCAGCCGGTGCAAGGCGGCCCGCTTGTGGTCCTGCCCGCTGCGAAACCATCCCGTGTTCGTCGGGCCCCAGTCGGTCATCAGCAGCGGCCCGAGGGGGTAGCCATTGGATCTCAGAAAGCGAGTCAGCTGAGGAACCGTATTCCACGCGCCGGTCGAGATGTAGACAATCGGCGCACCCGGGTTCTCCCGCAACAACTCTCGATACATCGTGGCCATCCCCGGCACGGCATACCGCGTGCCCTCGTGGCGCACGAACGTGTTCCAGGCCGCGATCATCGGCCGCGGCAGCATCGTCTTGATGACGGTGTCGTCGATATCGCTGACGATCCCGAAGGTGACATCCGGCCCGACGATGTTCAGCGCCGCTGTCGCCGGTGCGGCATCCGGGGTGCTGATCGTCGCGGACCGCCATCCAGGTTCGAGCCCGTGCCCCTCGACCGTGATGTCGAGGATCCCCGAGCGGTCGGTGCGGGTATGGACCGTGCGGGCCCCCACGGTGACCGTGACCGGCATGTCCATCCCCGGTGTCGTGAGAAAGGAACGCCAGCCACGGCGCGCCTGCATGGCGTGGTAGAGCTCGATATCGCTCGCTGCCGCGTCCGCCCCGGAGCGCTGCGCGCGCTTGGTGAGCAAGACCCGGGCCAGCACCCGCGCCTGCGTCACCGATCCGTAGCCGGTGAAGGAGACGACCTGGCCCCGCCACCCGCGTTTGGCCAGCCGCCGGCCTTTCGCGCCGTTCCAGCGATCCTCGAGGATCGCTGCCGCGTGGGGCTTGGCCATGGCCCCCAGACTAGCCAAGGACTCGGGCGGGCGATCTGAGAGGGTGTGGCGGTGACCCAGCAACGCTTCGCGGCGGAAGCCCTCAGGACCGCGAGTTTTGCCCATCCGCTCGCGGGCCTGTTACATGGTGCGGCCCATGGCGTGTGGCCAGCCGCCGATGGCGGCTGGACCCTGCTTCCGGCCTGGCGCCCGGGGGTCAGTGCCATCGTGGCGTTGACCGGGCATGCCTATGTCTGCACCGATCGGCGGCTCGTTCGCGCCGACCTGGACCGGCTCGGCTGCAATGGCCTGGGTGGCGCGACCCTGCCTGCCGTGGTGACCGCGGTCGCCGGTCCCGACGGGTGGATCGATTGCCTCGATGTCCTGCTCGTGGCGATGGGTCGCGGGCGGGAGAGCGCACCGCTGATCCCGCGTCCCGACCTCGCCGACCATCATCGGGTCGCTAATGCGCGACGGAGTCGGGACGTGCTCGCGGTTGTCGGCTACCTACAGCCCGAGCGCCGTGACTTGGCCACGATCTCCCGAGGGTTGGGTGGGCTCACCGAGATTGGGGTCGAGGCCGCAACTGCCGGCCACGGCTCGCGGCTCTTTGCCGATGTCCTCGACACTCTCCCGATGGGCGAGGTGGTGGTTGCCGGGGTCGCTCCGGGCAACGCCCGATCGCTTCGCTCGGCGCTCGCTGCCGGTTTCGCCGTCGCCGGCTCGGTGCAGATCCTCCTCGACGCCCGCGTCCCCGACGGTTCCGCGCGATGACCGGCGAGCCCCTGCGCATCAGCACGATGGGCTGCCGGTGGCGGATCGACGTGGAGCGCATCGACCCGCGACTGGCCGATCGGCTGCGGGAGCTGTGGCGCCGCTGCGACCACGACGTCGTCGATCCCGACGAGCCCGTGGGCATGCCGGGGAATCTCGTCCTGGTCCACACGGGTGACACCGACCGCGGGGCTGACACCGAGCACCCCGTGGACGCCATCGAGGTCAGCCATGACCTGGACACCGCACCCTACGGATTCTCGGGCGCGCTCACCCTGCGCTCGATCGCTCGGCAGGCGGGCCGGCTCACCCTGCTGCATGGCGCCGCGTTGGCGGACCCTCAGACGGGTGCCGGGGTCGTGCTCGTTGCGGAGTCGGGCACTGGCAAGACGACCGCCGCGCGCACCCTGGGCCGAGTGCTCGGCTATCTCTCCGACGAGACGGCAGCCATCCGTGCGGATGAGACGTTGATCGCCCACCCCAAGCCGCTGTCCGTCATTCCCGAACCGGGCCAGGCAAAGATCGAGATGTCCCCGGATGCTGCTGGCCTGCTTCCGGCCCCCGAGGGTGCGTGGCTTGCGGCCACCATCCTGCTTCACCGGGAGCCGGGCTGGACCACCCCGACGCTGGAACCGGTGGATCTGATCGATGGCCTGCTCGACACCATCGCGCAAAGCTCCTCATTGCCCGCCCAGGACCGGCCCCTTGACACCTTGGCGCGGGTTCTCACCGCGGGCGCCGGGGTTCACCGCCTGCGCTATGGCGAGATCGGCGACGCGCTCGAGCAGGTGACTGGATTGCTGGCCGCGGTGCGGCGCGGACAGCATACGGTCCGGGATTGGCGAAGCATCGAGCCGCCACCCGAGCGCCGGAGCGAACCCTGGACGGCCTCGCCCGGCATCGCGAACTTCGTTCTCCCCCAGGGTGCTCGGCTTGAGCGCGCACCCTGGCTGGACGCCCTCGCGGTGGCCGACCAAGTTGTGGTTCTCAATGGACCCCGGCCGATGCGCCTGCGGGGTCTCGGCGCCACCATCTGGCTCGAGTGCGCCGCGCCCCGTGAGCGCTCCGATATCCATCGGGCCGTTCGCGACCAGCACGGCCCGCACCCGGACGCCGAACGACTGGTCGACGCGGCCATCGAGTCGCTCGCGGCCGAGGGACTGATCGAGGTCGCGGTCCTGGGATCGGGCGACCGGCCGGTCATACCGACTGAGTCTGGCTCTCCTCCAGCAGGGTTCGCGAACTGATCGCCACCACCAGTGGGATCGCGACCGTCGCGCCAACGGCCGGGATGGCCACGCCGGAGTCGTTGATGAAGAAGCCGATCGTCATCACGACGAGCCACGCAATGAGGCCCGATCGCAGTGGGCTGACGCGTTCGAAGGACCGGTGCAGGGCTCGCGACCCCCATGAGGTGGGCCGCAACAGCACGTAGATGACAAAGAACAGGCCGAACGGCACGAGGACGGTCAGGGGGCTACTGATGAGGATGCCCCAATTTTGCTCGGCCTTGCGCAGCACGATCTCGAGCGCCCCGCCGCTGCCCAGCTTGTCGAAGAACCGCCCCAGGTGACTTTGGTTCTCCGGTGCGCGGAGTGAGTCGAGGAAGCCGACGAGCAGGAACAGGCCCACGGTGCCGACCGCGATGACGGCGCCGCGCCGCCACGTCATACCGATTCCTAGCAACGCGAGGAGGAAATAGGCCAAGCCAGGCAGGTATGCCGGGGGCCCGCCGCCGTCGGCCCCCCAGGCCGGGTTTCCGTCGATGACGACGGTCAGCACACCGATCAAGGCGACCGCGGCGATGGCCGCCGAACGGCCGGCGTGGCGCAGCGTGTAGTGCGCGACCGCGATGGCCAGCATGAGCGAACCGGTGGCAAAGATGGCGAACGTGACATTGCCCATGCCGTAGAAGCGCCCACCGACGACGGGCTGCAGGCCCATCAGCGAGGACTGCTGCAACCGTGAGCCGGTCATGACATCGACGGCGAGCACAAGCATGGTGGCGCCGCCGACAACCGCGACCGGTCCCATCAGCGTGCGGCCCCAGGGCGGCAGCAGCGCGCATCCGGCGATGAGGGCGACAAAGAGCGAGACCGATCCGACGATCCCCGGCAAGGGGTGCGCCAGGCGCCACCAGGGCAGCAGGTTTGCAAGGAAGGTCGCCGCGGGAACGCTTGCGGCCAGGATGCCCACGACGCGCACGATCCGGATGAGTCGGGTGCGCTGCGCCAATGTGCCGCGTTGCCGCCTCCAGACATGCCAGGTGAAGAGGTAGATGAGCAGCTGGGCAATGATCAAGCCGTAGAAGAAGATCGGCACCAACGGGTGGATCTCATGCGAGGCATTGTCGATATCGCTGAGCCGCAGTTGGCGGGCCGCGGTGGCCTCGGCGTCGCTGCCGCCCGGTGCGCTGGCAGCTAGGAGGGCGCCGCCGAGCCCGGTCGGAACCTGTGCGCCCGACAGTCGCAGGATCGTGACGCTCAGATCAGCGCTCTGGATCAGCCCGGGGATGCGGGTTGAGGGTGAGTACAGGTCGCCCGGACCGTAGGCCGGGCCGCGGATGACCACCGGACGCAGCCGCGGGTCCGCCCCGGCGTCGGCGAGGGCCGCGACGATGATGGTGTCCTGGGGCTCGAGGGCGGCGGTGACCAGTCCGACCCGGCGGGAGACCTCGTCGAGCTGGGCGCGGGTGTCGGCCGCGGGCGGTGTCTCACCCTTGGCTAGTTCCTTGGGATCGCGGACCGCGCCGATGTCGAGCAGCACCACCCGTGCCGTTCCCACCGTCGCACGCAGCAGCTCGGGGGTCGTGCTGGCCCAGTCGACGGGTGCCAGGTCCACGACCACCCCCTCCGGGTCGGCCAGCCCCACCGCAGCTCCCGGCCCGATCGCGAGCGCGGAGACCGAGGCGGCGGCCAATTGCCGACCCAACAGGCCCAACTCGGCGTCGAACCGCAGTGATTCGGCGGCCCGGACATACTCCGACCACCCCGGCACCGGTGAGGAGGCGGGCTCGGGAAGCACTGGGCAGGGCTTGGTGGACGGGCGCAGAGCCGTCCCCGCCGCGTTCGGGGCGGCGGCACGCTGCCCGGCCGACAGCGCGAGCCAGCCGTCGACAGGGCAGGTGTTCGGGTTCACCGATCGCACGCTGGTGACCGCGGAAGCGCCCGTTGCCAGCAGCTCCCACAGGGCGGGGGTGGCGTTGGGCGAGACATCGGCCCACGTGAATCCACCGGTGCCCAGGAAGAACACCCGGCCGGGCGCCGTGGCGTCCGCGCTCTCGGCGGCGGGTCCGGCGATCACCCTTGGGATGTCCAGGGTGGCGTCGGTCGCGGAGGCCGCGGACGGCATACCGGCCACCAGGCCCCACAGCAACCAGGGCAACCACAGCAACCGGGGCAACCAGGAGGTCCGGGGTGCGCGGGTGGTCAGGGCGGCGTCGTCGGTCAGGGGCGCCCGCGATCGGGCGCGGTGGCGGGCCGGCCGGGTCGCAGTCGTCACCGCACCAGGCTACGGGCGACAATTGGCAGGTGCCGACAGCCTCCCCCCGACCCGATGCCGCGGCGCGCTCCCGCAGCGGGCGGGTGGCCGGGGTGACGGCGGGCCGGCGGGGCGCTGATCCCGGTGGCCGAGGTGTCCCGCACTGGCAGTGGCTGGCGGCCTTGGCTCTGATCCTGGCGGGCGCGAGCATTCCGGTGGTGCGCTTCCTGGTCTTGTGGCCGATGGACCAATGGCAGGTCGACGTCGAGGTGTATCGGGAGGCGGGCATCTCGATTCTGTTGGGGCGGCCGATCTATGGCGCCATGACCGAAGCGCCGCAGCTACTGCCGTTCACCTACCCACCCTTCGCGGCCCTGCTGGCGGTTCCGTTGGCGCTGCTGCCTTTTGGGGTTGTCGGGTGGGCTTGGACGGCGGCGCAAGTCGCGGCGACGGCGGGCATCGTCTGGTATGCCGGGTACCGGCTCATCCATTCGGGTCCCGGCGGGCGGGCCCGCCCGGTCGTGCTGGGTCTGCTTGCGGCCCCGATGTTCTGGTTGCACCCCGTCGGCGATGGCATCCGGTTCGGTCAGGTCAACGCCTTCATCGTGCTCGCCTGCCTGATGGACCTGCGCCGGCCGCGGCCCCGCCTGCTGGCCTCCGTGCCCCCGGGCGTCTTGGTCGGCCTGGCCATGGCGATCAAACTGACGCCGGGCGTGTTCGTCATCCACTACCTGCTGTGCCGACGGTGGAAGGAGGCGGGCACCGCCATCGCGACGGCAGCCGGCGCCTGGCTCGGCGCCTTCCTCGTGCTCCCGGAGGCGTCCCTGGTTTTCTGGGGTGGCGCGCTGCAGGATCCGGCGCGACTCGGGCCCAATATGGGGACTTCGAACCAGTCGATGCGCGGGGTGCTGATGCGGGTGGGTCCGGACGGGGTGCCGGGCGTCGCGATCTGGCTGCTGTGCGTGGTGCTGGTGGGGGCCTTCGGGTTTGCGCTGGCCGGGCGGGCGTACCGGGCGGGTGACTCGATCACCGAGGTGGCCACGATCGGGCTGCTCGCCTGTCTGTTGTCGCCGGTGGCGTGGATCCATCACTTCCACTGGATGGTCGTGGTCATCCTGGCGGTGCTCGGCGCGGACCCCTGGCGCGATCGGCGCCGGGCACTGGCCGCCGCGGTCCTGCTCGCCTGGTTCATCGCACGCCTGCCGTGGTGGGGCATCTCCTGGATTGCCAACGCCTGGCCGCCAGTGCTGGTCGGGCGGTTGCTCCAGAACGCCGATCTCGTGGGCGCTCTTCTGGCGCTCTGGCTGTTGGCCTGGTCGCTGGCCCGGCCATCGGCGCGGCTCCCGCGCGACGGTGACCGGGTCAGCCCCGGATGAGCTCCACCAGCGTGATCACGGCGAGCGCCAGGCAGACGACGGCGCCGGTACGCCGGATCGTGGCAAGTCGCATCCGCCGCAGCAACTGGCGGCCCAACGCGGCGCCGAGGGCCGACACGGTGGCCAGCGCGATGAAAGCACCGACCCTGTCTCTTATACACATCTCCGAGCCCACGAGACGGACTCCTATCTCGTATGCCGTCTTCTGCTTGAA
>CALLZC010000032.1 GCA_937858995.1 uncultured Nostocoides sp. | reverse complement strand
TCATGATCCTGGGCCTCATCGGCTTCATGACCTGGCAGCTATGGCCCTTCCTCGGCAGCTTGCTCGCACGCTGATGCGGCCGCAAGCACACTTCACTCGCAGCCACATGGCCTTTGAAAGCGCCGTTGGCCGTCCTTTGCTTTGAAGTACTGCTGAACGCCACGTCCATGTTTAACCACAGCAACGTATGGATGCCCGCCGCGGTGGATCGAGTCCTTCGATGGATACTCGTGACTCCCGATATGCACCGCATCCACCATTCGATCAGGCATCGGGAAACGAACTCGAACTTTGGGTTTAATCTGCCGTGGTGGGATCGCTTGCTGGGTACCTATCGCGTAGAACCCATCTCTGGGCATATAGGTATGACGCTCGGGCTTGAGCAGTTTCGAGATCCTTCTCAGTTGACCCTGGCCGGTATTCTTGCCCTTCCGTTTGTCGGGAAACCGGGCGAGTATCCACTCAGTCGAGAGGACTCAAGAGGGTCGTGATCGAAGTGACCATTTGACGACTATCCTTGGGAGTACAACCATATGGTTCGTCAGTTGCTTTGTCGAATCGGGGGGACGAAGGTAAGGGGGAGTAAGACAGAGGGAGCAAGGACGGAGCCGACCTGTGCAAAAGCGGAACCAATAGTGGCATATAGAAGGGATGAGATGACCAAGCGGTCATTTCGTTAACTCTTCGACACGCTTCCTGAGCAGACAAAAAGCCTCGTCAAAGGCCGACTCGATTTCGGCGGTTGAGAGCCGGTGCCCGGAGACGTTCATGACGTCATCGACCCGACCGAGCAGCCAGATATTTCCGTCCGCGTCATACTTCGCGCCGTCTCCGGCGAAGTAGTACTTCTCGCCGAAGCGGCTCCAGTAGGTGTCGCGGTAGCGCTGCGGGTCACCCCAGATGCCGCGCAGCATGGCCGGCCAGGGTTTGGTCAACACCAGATAGCCGACCTTCTCGGGCTCGGTGAAGGGCACCCCCTCGTCATCGAGGATCTCGGCGCTGATCCCCGGGATGGGTCGCTGGGCCGAACCGGGCTCCAAGGTCGTCACCCCAGGCAGCGGCGAGATCATGATCGCGCCCGTCTCGGTCTGCCACCAGGTGTCGACGATCGGGCAGCGGTCGCCGCCGATGTACTTGCGATACCACAGCCAGGCTTCGGGGTTGATCGGCTCGCCGACCGACCCCAAGAGCCGGAGCGACGACAGGTCGAAGCCCTCGGGAATCTCGCTGCCCCACTTCATGAAGGTGCGCACGGCCGTGGGGGCGGTATAGAGGATCGAGACCCCATACTTCTGGATGATCTCCCACCAACGGCCCTGGTGCGGGCTGTCGGGGGTGCCCTCATACATGACCTGGGTGGCGCCATTGGCCAGCGGTCCATAGACGATGTAGGAGTGGCCGGTGACCCACCCGATGTCCGCCGTGCACCAGTAGACGTCGCTCTCGGGATGCACGTCGTGGACGACGGCGTTCGTGTATGCCGCTTGCGTCAGGTAGCCGCCGGTCGTGTGGAAGATCCCCTTGGGCTTACCTGTGGTGCCCGAGGTGTAGAGGATGAACAGCGGGTGCTCGCTGTCATGGGCCGGCGCTGCGTGCGTGTCGCTGGCCGCGGCCAGCGCGTCGTGCCACCACAGGTCCCGCTCGGGGAACCAGGGCGTCTCTTGCCGGGTGCGCTGAACGACGAGCACCTTGTCCACCGTCGTCTCGGCGTGATCGAGGGCGGCATCGACCGCGGGTTTGAGAGCGCTCGGTGCCCCCCTCCGGTAGCCGCCGTCTGCGGTGATGACGAGCTTGCAAGCAGCGTCATTGATCCGCGTGTTGAGCGCCTCGGCCGAGAAGCCGCCGAAGACCACCGAGTGGGGGGCGCCGATCCGCGCGCAGGCCAGCATCGCGATCGCGGCCTCGGGGATCATGGGCAGATAGATGGCGACCGTGTCACCCTTGCGAATTCCGAGGGCCTCCAAAGCGTTCGCCGCCCGCGACACCTCGCTGAGCAGGTCGGCGTAGGTGATGGTGCGGGTGTCGCCCGGTTCGCCCTCGAAATGGATGGCCACCCGGTCCCCATGGCCCGCCGCGACGTGCCGATCAACGCAGTTGTAGGCCGCGTTCAGTTGGCCCCCGACGAACCACTGGGCGAAGGGCGCCTCGGACCAGTCCAGGGTCGACTCGAAGTCGGTGTCCCAGGTGATCCGGGAGCGTGCCTGGTCGGCCCAAAATCCTTCGTAGTCGGCGGCCGCAGCGTCATACAGCTGCGCGGTGCCATTGGCCGTGGCAGCGAACTCGGGGTCTGGCGGGAAGGTCGGGTGGGTGGACGACAAACTCTGCGCGCTGGACACGTGGGCTCCTCCATGAGTCGTGGTCTTGGCCCCACTGTGGCAGTGGCGCCGGGGCGCTTCAACAGCGGTGCGCCGTGGCGCGCCGGGCGGGTGCCCCGTCGCGCTCAGCGGTCGGCGCCGCCATCACGATGCCATCTCGGTGACCCGTAGTAGGTGACGTGGGCCACAATCTCCGACAGGATGCCCGTATGACGCGCACGCGGCTGCTCGCGGTCCTGGCTGTTCTCGCCCTCATCCTCAGCGGCTGCGGGGTCACCAGGGGTGATGAAAGCGGCCCGCCGCGGCTACGGATGATGATCCCGAACCGCCCGGGCGGGGGCTACGACCTGACCGGGCGCGCCGCAGTGGCCTCGTTGGAGGACGCCGAACTGACCAAGCGCTTCGAGGTCTTCAATGTCACCGGTGCCAGCGGCACCGTGGCCATGGCCCGGTTGATGAACGAGCGGGGCGCCGAGGACGTCATCATGACCATGGGGCTCGGCGTCGTGGGGGCGCTCTATACCAACAAGGCCGAGGCAAAACTGACCGACGCGACCCCTATCGCCCGCCTCATCGAGGAGTCCGAAGGTGTTGCGGTGCCGGCAAACTCGCCATACACGACCATCGATGAGCTCGTGGCGGCCTGGCGCGCCGACCCCGGCGGCGTGACCGTCGGCGGGGGGTCCAGCCCGGGGGGACCCGACCACCTCTTCCCCATGGAACTGGCGCGCGCGGTGGGCATCAAGCCCGCCGATGTGAACTACACGCCATACGACGGTGGCGGCGATCTGTTGGCCGCGCTTCTTGGGAGCAAGATCGATATGGCGACCACCGGTCTGGGTGAGTTCACCGATCAGATCGCCGAGGGCAAGATCCGGGTGCTCGCGGTGTCCGGCGAGAAGCCGGTCGCCGGGGTGGATGCGCCCACGCTGCAGGAGGCCGGCATCGACTTGGTCTTCATCAACTGGCGCGGCGTGCTGGCGCCGCCGGGGATCTCAGCCGAACGAAAACAGCAGCTGATCGATCTCATCACCCAAATGCACGCGAGCCAGCAATGGAAGGACCAACTGGCCAAGTACGACTGGACCGATGCCTTCCTTGTCGGCGACGAGTTCGGCACCTTCCTCAAGGAGCAGGACCAGATGGTGGCAACCACCCTCGACGAACTGGGGCTGTTATGAGTACCGATACCCGCACCGAACCGGCGGGCACCCAGCCATCCATCGACCGCGCGCAACTGGGCTTGGCCGCCCTTGTCGGGGCAGTGGGTTTGCTCTGCATCATCGGCACCTGGAGCGTCGTGCCGGGCTTCTCCGGCGCCGACCCCTTGGGCCCGCGCTTCGTCCCGCGGGTCGTCGGCGCGGCCCTGGTGATCCTGGCCGTGCTGCTGGCGGTGGTCACCCTGCGCGGTGACGTCCCCGAAGCCGAAGGCGGCGAGGATGTCGATCTGAGTGCCCGGCCGGACTGGGCAACCGTCGCCCAACTCGTGGCGATCTTTGCACTGAACATCGCACTCGTCGATTTCCTGGGCTGGGCGATCACTGGAGCCTTGCTCTTTGCCGGCGTGGCCCGAGTCTTGGGCAGCCGCACCCCGATTCGCGATCTGATCATCGGCGCGGTCATGTCCGTCGGGTCGTTCTACGCGTTCTATGTCGCGCTCGGCGTGCCCATCCCGCCCGGCATCCTGGACGGGATCCTCTGACATGGACTCCATCAACGGCCTCCTCGACGGGTTCGCGACCGCGCTGACACCCATGAACCTGATGTTCGCCTGCATCGGCGTCATCCTGGGCACCGCCGTCGGGGTGCTGCCGGGAATCGGCCCGGCGATGACGGTGGCTTTGCTGCTACCGATCACCTACAACGTCGAGCCGGCGAGCGCGTTCATCATGTTCGCGGGCATCTACTACGGCGGGATGTATGGCGGGTCGACCACCTCCATCCTGCTCAACACGCCCGGTGAGTCCTCCTCCGTGATCACGGCCCTGGAGGGCAACAAGATGGCCAAGAACGGCCGCGCTGCGCAGGCGCTGGCCACGGCCGCGATCGGCTCCTTCGTCGCCGGGTCCATCGGCACCGCGCTGATCGTCGCGTTCGCACCGTCGATTGCCGAGCTCGCGGTCAAACTCGGCGCCCCCTCATACTTCGCCATCATGGTCCTGGCCCTGGTCGCGGTCACCGCGGTCCTGGGCGCCTCGAAATTGCGCGGCTTCATCAGCCTCTTCCTCGGGCTCGCGGTCGGGCTCATCGGCATCGACGGCCTCACGGGACAGAACCGGCTGACCTTCGGGGTCCCGCTGCTCGCCGATGGGATCGACATCGTCGTCGTAGCGGTCGCCATCTTCGCCATCGGCGAAGCGCTGTGGGTGGCCGCGCACCTGCGTCGCCGGCCCGTCGAAGTGATCCCGGTCGGTCGCCCGTGGATGGGCAAACAGGACTGGGGTCGCTCGTGGCGGCCCTGGCTGCGCGGAACGGCATACGGCTTCCCGTTCGGGGCCCTGCCAGCCGGCGGCGCCGAGCTGCCGACCTTCTTGTCCTATGTCACCGAAAAGAAGCTGACCAAACACCCTGAGGAATTCGGGCACGGGGCGATCGAAGGCGTTGCCGGCCCGGAGGCCGCCAACAACGCCTCGGCTGCCGGCACCCTGGTGCCGATGCTCAGCCTGGGGCTGCCGACCAATGCCACCGCGGCCGTGATGCTCGCGGCCATGACCGGCTACGGCATCCAGCCGGGTCCGGGGCTCTTCGCCTCCAATGGCGACCTGGTGTGGGCGCTGATCGCCAGCCTCTTCATCGGGAACGCGCTCTTGCTCTTGCTGAACCTGCCGCTGGCGCCGCTGTGGGCTCGGCTGCTGCGGACCCCGCGGCCCTACCTCTATGCAGGCATCCTCTTCTTTGCCAGCCTCGGGGCGTATGCCGTCAACCTGCAGTGGTTCGACCTCTTCCTGCTGCTCGTCTTCGGGCTGCTCGGGTTGCTGATGCGGCGGTTCGGGCTGCCGGTACTACCGCTCATCATCGGGGTAATCCTCGGACCCCGCCTGGAGATCCAGCTTCGGCAGGCGCTGCAGCTCGCCGATGGTTCGTGGGGCACCCTGTTCTCGGAGCCCGTGGCGGTCGTGGCCTATCTCGTGATCGCTGTGTTGTTCCTGATGCCCTTGCTGCAGCGACTTTTTCGCCGGACCCCTAAGGAGACCTGATGACGATCGTCGTGGCCTACACCCCCGACCCTGCCGGCAGCGCCGCGCTCGACTTGGCCGTCCGGGAGGCGAGGATCCGGGGCGAGAAGCTCATCGTGGTCAACGCCACCAAGGGGGAGGCCTTGGTCGATGCCCGGTTCGCCTCGTCGGGCGACCTCGGGCAGGTGGACGCGCAACTGTCCGGACTCGAGCACGAGATCAAGCAGCCCGTCGGCGTCGATGTGGCCGAGCTCGTGTTGGACGAGGTGCGCGAGAGTGGTGCCTCGCTGCTGGTCGTCGGGCTGCGTCATCGCAGCCCGGTCGGCAAGCTCATCATGGGGAGCGTCTCGCAACGTCTCCTGCTCGATGCACCGGTGCCGGTCTTTGCGGTGCCGGCCGGGCGGCATACCGCCTCCTAGCTCGCGCGCCCTCGGGCTGGCGACGGGTGATTCACCAGGTGTGCTTGACGTCGATGACGACGCGCGAGGTGCCGCCATCGGTCAACGTGAAGACCCGGAAGGGCAGACGGGCACGCACGCCCACGCCGATCCCGCTCGCACCCTCGAAGGAGCCGAGCCACCGCACCTGGCGCAGGGTCTGGTAGCCGCTCACGTTGACCGCCTCCCTGGGGTTGGCCGGCTGGTAGGTGGCCTCGCCGGCGTCGTTGTACGCGGGGGCGTTGATGGTGATTTGCAGCTTCGCGCCGCCGCGGACCGGGACCACGGCCCCGGAGCCGTCTTGGATGATCTGGCTGACATAGGCCACGCGATAGCCGGCGGCTGGGCCGCGCACGTCGACCACCAGGCGGTCGTAGCACGTGTGCCGTCCCGAGCGGATGTTGGTCATCGGGCCGGCGACCATCGTCGAGCGGCTCTTGGGTAGCGATCCCCATACCTGTTCGCAGACGGTTGCTGCGCTCGAGGTGGCGGTGCTCGCCGAGGCGGGCGCGGGGGCGGCTGTTGCTGTTGCGGCGCCGATCAGGCCGGTAGCGCTCATGGCGGCGGCGGCGAATGCGGCGCCGGTCCGGGTGATGTTCATGACTGTGCCTCTCGTGATGGGTGACGGTTTCGTCAGCAGATTCACGTCGCAGAGCCGAGAGCGGTTGACGTGCCGGGCGTGGCGCTGGCCCCGTCGGGCGCGCACGCCCACAGGTCGCCAGCACGCACGGCCACCGGGGGCCCACGCCGTATGCGTGGACCCCCGGTGGCCGTGTGCGGGCTGGCGGTCAGTGCGGGCTGGCGGCGCTGGCGCCGCGAGCCTTGAGGCGGGATGCCTAGTGTTCGAGCGCGGTCGCCACGCCGTGACCGGTGAGCGAACGCACCTCCATCTCCGCGTACTTGTCCGGGTCGAACTCCTTGCTGGTCACGGTGCCCAGCCAGCCGAGGAAGAAGGCCAGCGGAATCGAGATGAGTCCGGGGTTGTCGAGCGGGAAGACGTGGAAGTCGATGTCCGGGTTGGTGATCATCGACGCGGACAGCCCGGTCTTGGGGTCGGCCGGCTTGCCGGACACCACGGGGCTGAACAGGATCAAAACGATCGAGGACAGCAGGCCGCCATAGATCGACCACAGCGCACCGCGCGTGTTGAAGCGCTTCCAGAACAGCGAATACAGGATGGTCGGCAGGTTCGCCGACGCCGCGACCGCGAAGGCCAGGGCCACCAGGAAGGCGATGTTCTGGCTCTTGGCGAGCATGCCACCGAAGATGGCAACCACGCCGATGCCGACCGCGGCCAGGCGAGCCACCCGCACCTCTTGCTCCTGTGTGGTGTTCCCGCGCTTGAAGACCTCCTTGTAGAGGTCGTGGGCGAAGGTCGCGCTGGAGGTGATCGTCAGACCGGCGACAACGGCCAAGATGGTGGCAAAGGCGATGCCTGCGACGATGCCGAGGAGCACCGACCCACCCAACTCGAAGGCCAACAGCGGTGCGGCGGCGTTCGCCTTGCCCGGCGCGGCGTTGATGACGTCGGGACCCACGAGCGCCCCGGCACCGAACCCGATGGTCAGCGTGAGC
This sequence comes from uncultured Nostocoides sp., assembly GCA_937858995.1. Classification (GTDB taxonomy): domain Bacteria; phylum Actinomycetota; class Actinomycetes; order Actinomycetales; family Dermatophilaceae; genus Nostocoides_A. The sequence continues at coordinate 2,778 of CALLZC010000032.1, read as the reverse complement.
AGGTAGAAGCCGCCGATGAGCCAGATGGCCCACTCGACCGACTTGCGGGCCTGCTTGCTCGTGGGGACGGTGTAGAAGCGCTGCAGCACGTGCGGCAGGCCGGCGGTGCCCAGGACCAGCGCCATGGACAGCGAGATGAAGTCGATCTTGCTGGTCGTCGTCAGGCCGTACTTCAGGCCCGGAGTCAGCAGCTTCTCCGCGTTCGCCGCCGTCTTGGCGTTGGTGGACGACGCAGCCGTGTCGACGGCCCCCTGGAACAGGCCGGAGATGTTGAAGCCGTATTTGGCGAGCACCCAGATCGACATGACGAAGGCCGCGGCAATGAGCATGACGGCCTTGATGATCTGCACCCAGGTCGTGCCCTTCATCCCGCCGATGAGCACATAGAGCACCATGACGATGCCCACGACGGCGATCACCAGGTTCTGGGCCGCCTCACCGGAGATGCCCAGCAGCAACGACACCAGGCCACCCGCGCCGGCCATCTGCGCGAGCAGATAGAACAGCGACACGGCAAGGACCGAGCACGAGGTGGCGATGCGCACGGGGCGCTGCTTGAGGCGATAGGACAAGACATCGGCCATCGTGAATCGGCCCGTGTTGCGCATCAATTCGGCAACGAGCAGCAGGGCGACCAGCCAGGCGACGAGGAAGCCGATGGAGTAGAGGAACCCGTCATACCCCTGCAGCGCGATGGCTCCGGCGATGCCGAGGAAGGAGGCGGCGGAGAGGTAGTCACCGGCGATGGCGATGCCATTTTGCTTGCCGGAGAAGGCGCCTCCCGCGGTGTAGTACTCGCCGGCGGTCTTCTTGCCGGAGGCCACCTTGATGACGATCCCGAGGGTGAAGGCGACGAAGAGCGCGAAAATGCCGATATTCAGGGCGGGCGAGCCGACGGTCGTGGCTGCGGTGGCGAAGGTAATCGTGGTCATCTCAGTGCTCCTGGACTCCGTCGAGGCGCCGGCCGATGGCATCGGCAAGCGGGTCGAACTCGCGGTTGGCCCAGCGGGCATACACGAAGGTGATGACGAAGGTCGTCACGAACTGCAGGAGACCGAAGATCAAACCGATGGTGATATTCCCGAAGGCCTTGGTGCCCATGAACCCGGGCGCGAAGATCGACAGGAAGACGTAGACGAAGTACCACGCGAGGAAGAAGGCCGTGGTCGGGAAGACGAAGCCGCGGAACTTCTTGCGCAGCGTCTGGAAATCTTCACTGGCCTGGACAGCCCGGTAGCCCTCGTCGGTGGTGGTTGGAATGGAGCTCACGCTTGCCACCTCCACAGATGTTGCGGCGAGCTCCGATGCCCACCGGCGGTGACCCCAGCATTCTGGGTGGACGAGGCTGCGGCTATGGGTGCCGACCGCCCTGGCGCTCGGCGGGGCGCGGGTGTCGGTGGGTGGCGATCACCCGCGCGCCCAGCGGTCGATCTGTCGCGACGAACGGGTCCACCCTGCGGCGTACGCCGGCCCAGCAACCGCCCCGCACTGCCCACTCACCGGGCAGCCTCACCGGGGCAGCAAGGACTCTGGGGTGTGCAGCCGGGACAGCGTCCGGTTGGTATGCGGTGGTGTCGTTCCCGGGGTCATTCGGGAGACCGCGACCATGGTCACGAAGGCCAGGGGCGCCGACCAGGCGGCGGGCTGACCGAGCAGGACCCCGGTCCATCCGCTCGTCCCGACCTGCATGAAGGTCGCGCCAATGGCCACGAGGGCGCACCCGGTCCCGACGCTGAGCCCGGCGAGCGCGCCCACCACCGTCAGGCGCGGCCACCACACCCCCAGGACCAGCAGCGGGGCGAAGGTTGAGGCGGCCACCGCGAAGGCGAGCGTCACGGTAGCCGCCAGTCCCAGCGGTTGCATCAGACGCGAGATGAGGTAGGGCGCCAGCACCGCCGCCGCCGCCGCCGCGCGATAGCTGATCGCCCCGCGAGCGTCCTCGCCGGTCCGGCGCGCGAGGGCCGGTCGGAGCACCTCTTGATCCACGACACCGGCAACCGAGATCACCAGGCCGGAGGCGGTGCTGAGGAAGGCGGCAAAGGCCCCGCCGGCGAGGACCGCCGTGAGCACGCTGGCGAGCGCGCCGTCCGCCATGGCCGCCGGTAGTTGCAGGGACATGGTGTCGGCCCGGGTGCCCGGCGCCAGCTCGGGCAGATAGATCCGGCCCAGGACCGCATACAGCGGAGGGAAGACGTAGAAGACGCCCAGCAGGACCAGCACTCCGACGGTCGTGCGCCGGGCATCGCGGCCGTCCGGGTTGGTATAGAAGCGCACCAGGACGTGCGGTAGCCCCATCGTCCCCAGGCACAGGGCGAGCAGGGTGCTGTATGTCGTGTAGAGCCCCACGGGGTCCGTGCTGGGGGTCGCCCAGGCGCCGAAATCCACTGCCTCGGCTCCCGATTGGCGCCACAAGGCGAGCAGGACGAAGGCTGGGATCGAGATGGCCGTCAGCTTGATCCAATACTGCATCGCCTGGACCAGAGTGATCGAGCGCATCCCACCGATGGCCACCGCGACGAAGACCACGACGGCCAGGACCGCGCCCCCGATCCACGTCGGCCAGCCGGTGGCCTGGCGCAACGCCAGCCCGGCCCCTTGCACCTGCGGCAGCAGATAGAGGATCCCGATGCCCACCGTGAGGAGTGCCGCGAAACGTCGGATCGCGCGCGATTCCAAGCGCAGCTCGGCGAAGTCGGAGAGGGTGTAGGCTGTCTCTTATACACATCTCCGAGCCCACGAGACGGACTCCTATCTCGTATGCCGTCTTCTGCTTGAAAA
>CALLZC010000031.1 GCA_937858995.1 uncultured Nostocoides sp. | reverse complement strand
TTTAATGATACGGCGACCACCGAGATCTACCCCTCTCTATTCGTCGGCAGCGTCAGATGTGTATAAGAGACAGGTTGCGCTCTCGGGCTGAGTCTGTCGCTTCGACCCGCGCCGCCAAACACGCGGATTGAGTAGGTCGATCGCTGCCATAGCAACGATGGACCTACTCAATCGGCAGGACTGCGCGAAGGCGCGGGCGCGCCAAGGCCGCTCAGTGAGCCAGATCCGAGGCGCCGGTATGCGGCAGCGCCTGCCCGAAGGCACCCTTCTGGTAGTCCTCGAAGGCCGTGAGCACCTCGGCGCGGGTGTTCATGACGAATGGCCCCGCCCAGGCGATCGGCTCACGGATGGGCTGCCCGCCGAGCAGGACGACCTCAAGACCACGCTGACCCCGGTTGTCGGGTCGGTCCTGGGCGGCAATGCGCAGAGCATCGCCCGGGCCGAAGACCGCGGCCTGACCGGCTCCGATGGGTGCATCGGAGGCGCCCAGCAGCCCCGTCCCACTCATGACATAGGCGAGCGCGTTGAAATCCGCACGCCACGGCAGGGCGAGTTCGGCACCGGGGGCGATCGTCGCGTGGATCATCGTCATCGGTGTGTGCGTCGATCCGGGGCCACGGTGACCGGCGACGTCACCGGCGATGAGCCGCACCAGGCTCGCGCCGTCGTGCGTGGTCAGCAGGGTCGTCGAGTCGGCGCGCAGGTCTTGGTAGCGCGGCGTGACGAATTTGTCCTTCCGCGGAAGGTTCACCCATAGCTGCAGGCCGTGGAAGAGCCCGCCACTGAGGACGAGCGACTCCGGTGGCGTCTCGATGTGCAGTAGCCCGGCACCAGCGGTCATCCACTGGGTATCGCCATTGGTGATTCGACCACCACCGCCATGGCTGTCCTGGTGGAGGAAGGTTCCGTCCATGATGTACGTGACGGTTTCGAAACCGCGGTGCGGGTGCCAGGCGGTGCCCTTCGGCTCGCCCGGGGCATAGTTCACCTCGCCCATCTCGTCCATCATGATGAACGGGTCCAGCGCGGCAAGATCAACGCCGGCGAAGGCGCGCTTGACGGGGAAGCCCTCCCCCTCATACCCGCTGGGGGCACTGGTCACCGAGAGCACGGGGCGCTGGAGGGCATGCGTCGAAAGCGGCGCCACTCGGGGCAACTGAGCGAAGTCGGAGACGGTAATGGCTGGCATGGGAGATGCTCCTCTGATCGTTGCGATTTCAACTATACCGTCTCAACCAGCCATCGGGCAAGAACATTCCGCGCAGGTCCCTGAACGCCGACGTGGCCACGATCTAGCCGGATGGGGGCATCCCGGCAGATCGTGGCCACGGGCTTCATTGGGGCTACGGCCCCAGCGTCACTCCAAGGTCTCGAGCTCGGCCTTGATGGCCTCGACCTTGTCGCCGCCGATCATCGCGCCGGCCATCCCGATGGCCTGGGCTGCGGACATTCCACGCACCATCCCGATCATCGGATTCGAGGTCACGCCGGGGGCGTGCTTCTCCATGATGGCCGCCACGTCCGGGTCGTCCAGGAGGACGCCCATCGTGGTGGTGTTGACGTCATAGCGAGCCATGTGGATCTCCTCTACCAGCGGGTAACTCTTGACGTCCACCCTACGTCACCGCGCGTGAGCAGGGCAGCCTCCGCGTGGGAGGCTCGCGTCACAGCGTTAGCCCTCGCCGCGCCGGAAACCCGCGTTCTGGGCGGCGGCCTCATCCGTGAACCACACGTCGGCGACGGTGTCGGCATACCAATCCGAGCCGGGCACCTGATAGATCCCGAGCACGAAGACGCCCTTGATCGGGTGACCCAGCGGCATACATCCGTCGGCAATCGGTGCCGCGGAGCCGACGCTCCAGCCACCGTCGACGATGGCATGCTCGTGAACGACCACAGGATCCGCCCCGTCGTCGCCGGAGTCGTCAGCGGAGTCGTCCGCGCTTCCGTATGCCGGGTGCCCCCCAGCGCTCGCGGCATCGGCCGCCGGGTCCTGCGAGCCATCGGCGGTCCAGGTGGTCGCGCTGGCGAGCCCGACCGAGCCGCCCGCCATGTCACTCTCGGCGTCCGTCCAGGTGTCTTCGACGGCATCGAGTGCCTCCGGGTCGAAGGACTCGACCGCACCTGCGGTGACGGTCTCTGTCTCGACGTCAACCGACTCGTCCCCGACCGCCTCGACGACCTCTGTCTGGACAGCCTCCACATCCGCCGAGTCAACCGTGTCCGTCACCGCGTTATCGATCGTGACCTCATCGACCACGACGTCATCGCTCGTGACCTCATCGACCACGACGTCAGCGAGCCCGGCCCGCACGGCCATCGCGTCGAGGTCACCGTCGGCGACTGCGTCCAAGCCCGCAGCATCGAGGTATGGGCCGTCATCGACCTGCTCGCCGTCGACACCGAAGGCGTCCACGGCGGACACGGACACCTCGTTGTCGAGCCCGGCGGCGTCGATCTCGGCGTGAGCTTGCGAGCTCAGATCGGAGTCCAGCCCGGTCGCGTCGACCTCGAGGTCCACCGCTGCGCCGGAATTCGCCGCGACGTCGACGTCCGCCACGTCAACCTGCGCAACCTCGCCAACGACATCGACCTCAGCCGCCGCAACCTCCACATCTTCGGCCACGTCCACGTGGGCGACCTCGGCCGCACCGTGCGCCAGACCGGGCAGGCCCCCGTCGGCCGGCAGGTCGAAGTCATCCACGTCTCCGCTGAGATCCGGGAGGGCGTAGTCGCCGTCCAGACCAGCCTGCGCATCGGCGAGGGCGACCGCCTCGGCGGCTTCCGCCTCATCATCAGCGAGCCGCGACTCACGCAGGGCGCCGTCCGCGCCGGCATCGAAACTGCCCGCGGTGGCGACCCCGTCCTCGGTCTCGAAGGCCACGGCTTCCGCCGCGAGGGCATCTGCCGACTCGTTGACGTCCTCCCCGCGGGCGGCACCCCAGGCCGCAGCCCCCATGGTCCCTGCGCTCACGGCTCCCGCTGCGCCAGCGGCCGGCGGCGCCGCCGCATCGCTCGACCCGAACGATCCCGCATGCTGCGGACCGGACGCGCCGTCGCGGCCACCGGAGCCGTTGGCCACCGGCTTGCGACGCGACCCCAGGAGAAGCCACAAGATGACGCCCAAGAGCAGCAGGAAGATCAACAACAGGACGAGATTGCGGCCTTCGGGCATGGTGCCTCCTGAATCGGGCCGGCGCACGGACTTCGCGCGCCAACGCTTGGGGAAGGGCGCGGACCACCCATTCATACCGCTGACCTTATTCCCCCGAGGCCGAGACCTGCGCAGGGCGGCACGGCCAATCTGCGCCTACCCCTCCAGCCCGAGTTCCCGGGCGGACTCCTCGCGCATGGCCACCTTGCGGACCTTGCCGGTCACCGTCATCGGGAACTCCTCGACCACCCGAACATACTTGGGGATTTTGTAGTGCGCCAGATTGCCGAGGCAGAAGTGCCGCAGCGACTGCGCGGTCATCGGCTCAGCACCGGGTCGCAGTTGCACCCACGCGCAGATCTCCTCGCCGTATGTGGGGTCCGGGACGCCGATGACTTGGGCGTCGACGATGTCCGGGTGGGTGTAGAGGAACTCCTCGATCTCCCGGGGATAGATGTTCTCCCCGCCCCGGATGACCATGTCCTTGATCCGGCCGGTGATCCGCACATAGCCGTCCGGGTCCATGACGGCTAGATCACCGGTGCGCATCCAGCCGTCGACCACGGCGTCCGCGGTCTTCTCCGGCTCCTGCCAGTAGCCGAGCATCACGGAATAGCCCTTGGTGCAGAACTCTCCCGACGTTCCCCGCGGCAGCGTTTCCCCCGTCACGGGGTCGGCGACCCGAATCTCCAAGTGCGGCCCCACCCGCCCGACCGTCCCGACCTTGTGGTCGAAGGAATCGTCGGGGTGTGTCTGGGTCGACACCGGGGACGTCTCCGTCATCCCGTAACAGATGGTCATCTCCTCGATGCCCGCTGCAATGAGCTTCTTCATCAGCTCGGCTGGGCACGGTGAGCCCGCCATGATGCCGGTACGTACCGTGCTGAGGTCGTATGACGCCCCGCCCTCCCCTTCGAGGAGGGCCCACTGGGCGATGAACATCGTCGGCACCCCATAGAGCGAGGTGCAGCGCTCCTGCTGCACGGCCGCCAACGTGGCGGCCGGGTCGAAGGCGGGCGCGGGAATGACCATGCACGCGCCGTGGCTCGTGGCCGCGAGGTTGCCCATGACCATCCCGAAGCAGTGGTAGAACGGCACGGGTATGCAGATGCGATCGGCCTCGGTATAGCGGCAGATCTCGCCGACGAAGTAGCCGTTGTTGAGAATATTGGTGTGCGACAACGTCGCACCCTTCGGGAAGCCCGTTGTCCCCGAGGTGTATTGGATGTTGATGGGATCGTCCGGCTTGGGCGCGTCGGCCACTGCCTGGACCTGCGCGGTGGTCACTTCCGTTGCCCGGTCGAGCAATTGCGTCCAACTGGCGGTCCCGAGATAGACCACGGCGCGCAGGTCGGGGCAGGACCCCTGCACCTGCTCAGCCATCGCGCGGTAGTTGCTGGTTTTGAAGGCCTCGACCGTTACCAGCAAGCTGATCCCCGCCTGCTTGAGGACGTATTCGAGTTCATGGGTGCGGTAGGCCGGGTTGATATTGACCAGGATCAGTCCCGCTCGCGCGGTGGCGTACTGGACGATGACCCACTCCACCCGGTTCGGAGCCCAGATGCCAACTCGCTCCCCGGCCCGAAACCCCGCCGCCACGAGAGCACGGGCCAGCCGATCCACCTCGGCGCCGAACGCGGCATACGTCAAACGCACCCCGGCGGCGCAATCGACGACGGCGTCTCGATCACCGAATCGGGCAATGGTGCGCTGCAGGTTCGCGTCGATGGTGTCGGTGAGCAGGGCGGGTTGCCGCTCACCGACGGCGTGCGACAGCGTGGGATGCGTCATGGTTGCTCCTTCGGCAGAGGCCGGTTGACTGGGTCCAGGATGGCGCCGGGATTGAGGATCCCGTCGGGGTCCAGCGCGTTCTTGACGCGCCACGTCAGGTCCATGACGGCGGCACCCAACTGGTCAGGCAGCGCGGCCCGCTTGAGGCGCCCGACACCGTGCTCGCCGCTGATCGTCCCGCCGAGCGCGATGGCGGCCTGCATGACGTCGGCGAAGGCCCGCTCGGCTCGATCCAAGGCACCCGGTTCGCTCGGGTTATAGATGACATTCGGGTGCGTGTTGCCGTCGCCGGCGTGCGCAACAACGGGGATGGGCAGCCCATGAATTGCCGAGATCTCCTCGATGCGGGCGAGCAGGGCCGGCAGTTTCGGCACCGGGACGCCGACATCCTCCAGGAGCATCGCGCCCCTGCGCTCGAGGGCGGGCAGCGCGGCGCGGCGGGCCGCGAGGAATTGTTCGCCCTCGTCCGGGTCGCTGCTCGTGTAGACCTCCGTGGCCCCGGCGGCCAGGCTCAGAGCTTCCACCGCGGCGATTTCCGTGTCCCGGGCCGTGCCGGGTGAGTCGCATTGCACGAGCAGGAGCGCGCCCGCACGGCGATCCAGGCCCATGGCCCGCAGGTCCTCGACGGCATTGATCGCATAGTTGTCCATGAACTCCACGAGCGAGGGGCGCAGTCGGCTCCCCATCGAGACAACGGCATCGGCCGCCGCGCTCGTCGTGGGGAAGCTCGCGACGAGAGTGGCCGCTGCGCTCGGCTCGGGGATCAGGCGCAGGGTGGCTCCGACGATGACCCCGAGGGTTCCCTCGCTACCGACGAAGAGTTTCATCAGCGCCAGCCCGGCCACATCCTTGATGGTCTGACCGCCCAGTCGCACCAGCGTCCCGTCGGCGAGGACGACATCCAGACCGAGGACATAGTCGGTGGTCACGCCATACTTCACGCAGCACAGGCCACCGGCATTGGTGGCGAGATTGCCTCCGATAGAACAGATTTCGTATGAGGAGGGGTCCGGTGGGTAGTGCAGGCCGTGGGCGCGGGCGGCGGCCTTGACCGCGGCATTGAGCGCCCCGGGCTCGACGACGGCGACCCGCGTCGTGGGGTCGACGCTGACCGCTGTCATCCGATCCAGGCTCACGGTGAGCGCACCGTCGACCGCCAACGATCCCCCCGACAGACCCGTGCCGGCCCCGCGCGGGACGATGGCCACCCGGTGCGCGGCCGCCCACGCGACGACCGCTTGCACCTCCTCGATCGTGGCGGGTCGCACCACCGCCAGCGGCATGCCGGCCCCCGCGCCCTTGGACCAGTCGCGGCGATAGGCCTCCATCCGGTCCGGTTCGGCGACCACGAAATCGGCTCCAACGGCCGCCCGCAGCGGTCCCAGGTCTGCGCTCATGGTCCCAGGTCTGCGGTCATGGGGTCCTCCGGATGACGTCGGTTGCTACCCACCCTAGACACCTTCCGCCGCCTTGGACCTGCTCAACTCGGCCGTGACAGCCGATCGATGAACGCCAACAGGACAGCTTCGCGCACTGCGGGGGCGGCCACGGCCAGCAGGGAATTGATCTGCGCCATCCGCCCCGGCAGGCCGCCCTCGAGGTCGACGCCCGCCAGCGCGAGCAGCGTGCCAAAACTGGCATCGTCGATCAGTGTCGGGTCGAGTCCCTGCACGACCGCAGCCATGTGGGGGTCGACGCGCACCGGACCGCGCGCTCGCGCCACGTCGATCGCCTCCTCGAGCGTTGACAACAGCTCGGGGATCAGCGGCGCAGTCGCCGCGCACAGGCTCACGTGCAGACTTGGGGGGCCGCCACGAAACGGCAGCTGCGGACTCAAAAGCCAGCCACGAGACTGCATTTCGTCCGCGAGAGTGAAGACGTCATAGCCGCATCCGTCGACAGTCGTGACCGCGAGCAGGGTCGAGTCCGCAGGGGCGAGCACGCGCAGCCCCAGGTCGCGACGCCCGATCTCTGCGGCCAGGGTCCCGGTCGCGTCCGCTGCGGTCCGGGCCAGATCGGCATACCCGTCCCGCCCGATCAACTGGGTGATCGTCCACGCGGCCGCCAGCGGTCCCCCCGACTTCGTCGACTGCATAGTCGTGTTGAGCATGGTGTAACCGGGCCAGTCGGCGGCCGCGAAGAAGTGGCTCTTGCGCAGGGCGGCGTTGCGGTGCAGCAGGATCGAGACGCCCTTGGGGGTGTAGCCGTACTTGTGCAGGTCGACGGACATGCTCGTGACGCCCGCCACGGCGAAGTTCCACGGCGGCCGGTCGGGCAGGAAGGGCAACACCCAACCGCCGATGCAGGCATCGACATGGACGCGCAAGCCACGCTGCATGCCCAACGCACCCAGGGCCGCAATGGGATCCACAACACCATGCGCGTAGGAGGGCGCCGACCCGACCAGCAGGATCGTCGATGGATCGATGGCCTGCGCCATCGCGTCGGGATCCGCGCGGTAGGTGTGCGGGTCGACGTCGACCACGACCGCCCGGACGCCGAGGTAATGCGCCGCCTTGTGGAAGGCCGCATGCGCGGTGCTCGGGAGCACCATCGATGGCGTGTCCTGCTGCGCCGCGCTCAACCCAGCGGCATCTCGGGCGGCGAGAACCGCCAGGAGGATGGATTCGGTACCTCCCGAGGTCACCGTCCCGGCGAATCCCGTTGGGGCGGCGAGGAACTCACCGGCGAGAGCGACGAGGTCGTTCTCCATGGTCAGCAGCGATGGGAAGGCCAAGGGGTCCAGGCCATTGCTGCCCCCGTATGCAGCGAGCGCCGCCCTGCCCGCCGCGTCGGCGTCCGCGCGACCCGAATCGTAGACATAGCTGAGCGTGCGCCCGCCGTGCGTGGGCACGTCGCCAGCCTGCAGCATTTCCAGCCGCGCCAGGATCTCCAGGGCCTCGCTCATCGCGGCCTCCGGCGCCCGCCCGGACGCCGCCCGGCATACCCGGCCGTCCCGGCAAGCTCGGCCGTCCCGGCAAGCTCGGCCGTCCCGGCATACCCAGTCATTGCCCGCCTTCCCCACGGCGCGCTGCGGCGCGCACCGCGTCTTCGTCCAGACGGTAGCGGGCCAAGACCAGCACCGACAGGGCAATGAGCGCGGCCGGGATCACCGAGAAGCCGAGATGGATGGCATCGAGGGTTCGCGGCGCCTGGCTGGCCTGCCCCGCGGTGGAGGAGGCATAGCCGCCCCACGCCAGGACCAGGGCATAGAGACCGGGGCCGAGCGCGAGCCCCAAGGTCTCTGCTCCGGTCCACACACCCGTGAACACGCCAACTCGGTTCTGGCCCGTGCGCGCCGCATCGACGGCCGCCACGTCGGGGAGCATGGCCAGCGGGAACATCTGCGCCCCGGCATACCCGATCCCGACCACGGCCACGGCGAGAAGGACCTCGGTCAGTGATCGCGACCGAGCCAGGTAGATCCCCACCGAGCCCAGCAGCAACAGCAGCGAGGACGCGGCATACCCCGCCTTCTTGCCGATCCGCGCACCGACCACCTGCCACAGCGGCGTGACGACCAGGGCGGGGGCGACGAAGCAGACGAACAGCAGCGTTGCCGCGCCGGTGCGCCCCAGCACCCACCGGGCGACATAGTCGACGCCCGCGAGCATGCAGCCAATGGCCACGGCCTGCAGGACGAAGGTCACCAGGAGCAAGCGGAAATCACGCGACCCAGCCACCAGCCGCAACTGCTCGGCCAACCCCGCGGCCGGCGCCGGGACATCTCGCAGCGGAGCCCCGGCGGTTCCTCGCCAGGCCGCGGCGGTGCCGAACAGGATGAGCAGGCCCACGAACACCCCCACCCCGCGGTACCCCCACTCGGAGCCGAGCCCATCCCGGATCGCCGGCGAGAGTCCGCCGCTGACCAGAATCGCGAGCGCCAGGAAGGCCACCCGCCAGGTCATCAGCCGGGTGCGCTCGGCCGGTTCGTCGGTCAGCTCCGCGGGCATCGCGACGTAGGGCACCTGAAAGAAGGCGTATGCCGTGGCGCACGCGACGAAGACGAGCGCCACCCAGGTGGCCCCCAGCCACGTCGGCGCGGTGGGACCGGCGAAGAGCAGGACGAAGAGCACGGCGAGCGTGCCGCCCGCACGCAGCAGGAAGGGCCGCCGCCGCCCCGCCGGGTGCGTAAAGCGATCGCTGATGCGCCCCGCGATCGGGTTGAGCACGACATCCCAGGCCTTGGGAATGAGCACGATCAGCCCGGCGAGGCCCGCGGCGACGCCGATCCGGTCGGTCAGGAAGGGCAGCAACAACAACCCCGGGACGGTCCCGAACGACCCGGTTGCCACCGAACCCAGTCCGTAGCCGATCCGCACCCGGCGCGGCAGGGTCGTGGCCGCGACGCCGGGGGCGCCCCTGCCGGAGGGTGCGGGGGCGGGGGCGGTGCTCACCGGGTCAATCTAGGGTGCAGCGTGCGTGCCCGGCCAGAGCCCGCGACCGCGACCGGCCACCCCCCTCGGCAATTAGTAAACTGGCGAGTAAGTTATGGAGCGTGAGCCAGACCCCGACCCTGCGGGTGGATCCCGACGCCACAGCCGGATCAGCGGCCATCCGCGCCGCCGCGGCGGCCGGCGTCCAGTCGCTCTTCACCCTCTCCGGCGCCCATGTCTTCCCGCTGTATGACGCCGCCTACCGGGGGGCCCGTCCCCTGCGAATGATCGACGTCCGTCACGAAGCGAGCGCGGTCTTCGCCGCTGAGGCGGTCGGAAAGCTCACCCGGACACCGGGATTCGCCGTCGTTACCGCCGGCCCGGGCGTGACCAATGCCGTGAGCCCGGTGACGCAGGCCTACTTCAACGGGGCCCCGCTAGTCCTCTTCGGCGGTCGGGCGCCGGAGTTCACGTGGGGCCGGGGAGCGCTGCAAGAACTCGATCAGGCACCCATCTTTGCGCCCATCACCAAGGCGGCGCATACCGTGCGTGAGGGGGAGCGGGTCGGCCAGGTCACCGCCACGGCCTTCGAGGAGGCGCGCACCGCCCACCGCGGCCCGGTCTTCGTGGAGGCCGGAATCGACGTGCTCTTCGGCCCCGCCAGTGCCACACCCGAGGCGCCGACCGCGCGGCCCCGGCGGCAGGTCGGCGATCTGGATCAGATCGCGGCGCTGATCCGGGCCGCCAAGCGCCCGATCATCGTTGTCGGCGGAGATGTGTGGTCCGACGGCGCCGAGCGGGCCATGCTGGAACTGGTCGAAAAACTGGACCTGCCCGCGGTCACCAATGGGATGGGGCGCGGGGTCGTACCGGGTGGCCACCCGAGCTGCGCGTCGCGGGCGCGGGGCCGAGCCTTTGGCCAGTGCGACCTGGCGATCGTCGTCGGAACCCCGCTCGACTTCCGGCTCGGATACGGCTCGTTCGGCCCGCCCGCGGCGCCGGCCGACGTCGTCCACATCGCCGACAGCCCAACCCAGTTGGCGACCCACCGAGAACTGGCCGGGAGTGCGGCGGGGGACCTCACGGACATACTCATCACCCTGAGCGAACTCGTCGGAAGTCCCGGCGATTGGAGCGACTGGCGCAGCGCCGTGAGCGCGGCGTCGCATGCCGCCTTCGTCGCCGATACCGACGCGCTGACAGCGGACCGCGATCCCATCCACCCGGCCCGCGTCTACGGCGAGCTGCTCCCCCGCCTCGGCGATGACACGATCGTCATCGGGGACGGCGGCGACTTCGTCTCCTGGGCTGGGCGGTTCATCCAGCCGGCGCGCCCCGGCCGGTGGTTGGACCCCGGGCCGTTCGGATGCCTCGGCGCCGGACTCGGTGCGGCCATCGGCGCGCGGGTGGCGGACCCCGACAGCCCGATCGTGCTGCTCCTCGGGGATGGCGCGGCGGGCATGTCGCTCATGGACATCGACACGCTGGTGCGTCACCAGTTGCCCGTGGTGATCGTCGTGGGCAACAACTCCGCCTGGGGCTTGGAGAAGGGCCCGATGCGCATGATCTATGGGTATGACGTGCTGGCGGACCTCGCGCCGCACACCCGTTACGACGAGGTCGCCCGCGCGCTGGGTGGCGCCGCGGAGCTCGTCGCCCGCCCGCGGGACATCGGGCCGGCCCTCGATCGAGGGCTGGCCAGCGGCACGCCATACCTCATCAATGTCCTCCTCGACTCCGAAGCTGCGTACCCGCGCTCGACGACGGGGCTGTGATCCGCGCGACCTGGGGGCGGAATACGGTCGCTTGGGTGGTCGGCGGGAGGCAGAATCGGCGTCATGCGCGAGGTCCGACAGAGTTCGAAGCTGCAAAACGTCCGGTATGACGTGCGGGGGCCCATCCTCGTGGAGGCCCAGCGGCTGGAGGCCGAGGGCCACCGGATTCTCAAACTCAATATCGGCAACCCCGCCCCCTTCGGATTCGAGGCACCCGACGCGATCTTGCAGGACATGATCCGCCACCTGCCCAATGCGCAGGGTTATAGCGATTCCAAGGGCATCTATTCGGCCCGCACCGCGGTGGCCAACTTCTATCAGGCCGAGGGGTTGCGCGATGTCGATGTGGACGACGTCTTCATCGGCAATGGCGTCTCCGAGCTGATCACGATGGTGCTGCAGGCCCTGGTCGACAATGGCGACGAGATCCTGATCCCCGCACCGGACTATCCGCTGTGGACCGGTGCCGTGAGCCTGTCCGGCGGCACCCCGGTCCACTATTTGTGCGACGAGGACAACGATTGGATGCCCGACCTGGCGGATATCGAGTCGCGGATCACCCCGGCAACCAAGGCGTTGGTCATTATCAACCCCAACAATCCGACCGGGGCGGTCTATAGCAAGCAGATGGTCGCCGACCTGGTCGACATCGCCCGGCGGCACGAATTGGTGCTGATGGCGGACGAGATCTACGAGAAAATCCTCTTCGACGGGGTCACCCACCACCATGCTGCGATGGCAGCTGGCGATGATGTGTTGTGCCTGACCTTCTCTGGGCTGTCCAAGGCCTATCGGGTCGCGGGTTTCCGGTCGGGGTGGGTGGTGGTCACGGGGCCTCGCGAGCGCGCCGTGGACTTCCTCGAGGGGCTGACCCTGCTCTCGAATATGCGCATGTGCGCCAATGTTCCCGCGCAGCACGCCATCCAGACCGCCCTGGGTGGTTACCAGTCGATCACCGAGCTGATCCTGCCCGGCGGACGCCTCCTAGAGCAGCGCGACACCGCATACCGGCTGTTGAACAAGATCCCCGGGGTGAGCTGTGTGGAGCCCAAGGGTGCGCTGTACTGCTTCCCGCGCATCGACACGCAGATGTACGGCATCGAGGACGACGAGCGGTTCGTTATCGATCTGCTCCGAGCCAAGAAGATCCTGATCACGCACGGCACCGGGTTCAACTGGCCCCAACCCGATCACTTCCGCATTGTCACTCTGCCCAATGTCGAGGACCTCACGGACGCCATCGAGCGGATCGCCGCCTTCCTCGACGCCCGGCGCGTCGCCTGACGCGCTGTGGCGGGGCGACCCCGGGGCGCACGTAAACTAACCGAGCTATGCCTAATCTTCGTTCGGGTCGTGACCGCCGAGCCGTGAGCGGATCCGCCGCCTGGGTTCTCATCTCCCTGTGCCTGGCCGCGGTGGCCGTCCTCGGATTGTTGTGGCCATCCATCCAGGACTGGCGCGCACGCAGCGACGATTCGACCCTGTCCGTTGTGCAACTCGACATCACGCCGATCCTGCGCGCGGAGGCCAAGGAGTGCCCGGCGGTCACCGAGGCCGCCCTCGAGCGCGCCACCACCGCCATGACCGGGACCCTGTCATCGACCAGTGGCCGCACCGCCACCTTTGTTGCCACCCACTGGTTCCGCGGGGGTCCGGCCGACCGGGTCGTCGTCACGGCCGACTCGAGCGCGGACCTGGCCCTGGCGATGGGGACCATCGGGATCGACACCGGCCGGGTACTCATCGCCTCGCGCTCGGGTGAGGTCTTGATGTGCGGTGAGTCCGGCGCCTACACCACCGAACTCGGCGCCCTGTACGTGCGTACGTACGAGCAGTAGCCTCCCGCCCGGATCCCCTGATGCAACCTCTGCCCGGATCCCCCCTGATGCAACCTCCGCCCGGATCCCCCTGATGCAACCTCTGCTAGCAGAGGTTGCGCTCAGGACCACAGGTTGCATCATGTGGATCTGAGGCTAACCTCTGCTAAGAAGCCGGAATACCCGCCCGGGCACCGCACACCTGCGCGCACCGCATACCTGCCCGGCACCGCATACCCGCCGGGCACCGCAAACCCGCCCGGATCCCCCCTGATGCAACCTCTGCTAACAGAGGTTGCGCTCAGGACCACAGGTTGCATCATGTGGATCTGAGGCCACCCTCTGCTAACAGAGGTTGCATTCAGGGGCACGGGAACGGGGGGCCACGGGTTGGGGGGCCGCCCGAGTCTGGGGCCGCCCTAGGGCGTGTTCACCTTGACGTCGCCCTGGAAGGGGTTGAAGTCGGTGGCCTTGTCGGTGCCGGCGCCGCCGTCGAAGAAGTCGGCATCCACGCCGCCGGTCATGGTGTCGTTGCCACCGGAACCGAGCAGTATGTCGGCCCCGGCCCCACCATTGAGGACGTCGTTGCCGTTGCCGCCGACGAGGGTGTCATTTCCGCCAACGCCCGAGAGCCGGTCCAAGCCGTCCATGCCGCACAGCAAGTCGATGCCGCCGCCGCCGGTAAGGGTGTCATTGCCGGCGCCGCCGAGCATCATGTCGACACCGCCGCCACCGGTGTAGCTGTTGGCGCCGCTGGTCCCGATCCACACGGTGATGGTGCGCGTGACCGAGTCCGAGCCGTCGCTCGCGCTCAGCGTGATCACGGCGCGTCCACTCTTGCCGGGCAGCCCGGTGATGGTCACGGTCCGGGAGCCGCTGGCCCCGGTGACCACGACATTGCCGTTGGGGACGAGCGCCTGGTTCGAGGAGGTACCCGTGATGACGATGCCCGTGTTGTCCACATCGCCGGTGGTCACATTCATCCGGCCACTGGTGTTGGTCAGGCAGGACCCACCCGCGACGACATTCAGGCGGGGCAGGTCATTGACCGGGTTCACATCGATCGTCACCGTGGCCGGCGCCGAGGTGTGGACACCATCGCTGACAGTGAACTCGAAGGAGTCCGGGCCGTTGTAGTTCGCATCCGGCGTGTAGGTCAGGTCGGGGGCCGTGCCGCTCAGCGTTCCGTGGGTCGGCCCGCTGGTGACGGTGTAGGTCAACGGCTGGCCTTCGGGATCGGAGCCGGTGAGCGTAATGGTGCTGGCCGTGTCCTCCGCCGTCGTCACCGACTGAGCGTTGGCGATCGGCGCCTCGTTCACCGGGGCCGCGAGTGCCAGGCCGACCATCACCGGGTCATGGTCCGAGGTCCGGAACTCGTCCGGGGCATAGAGCGAGGCGATCAGGCCAGCGGACTTGAAATTGGTGTTGTAGTCCAAGACCGACGGCTCGTCCGCATTGATGTGGTAGTCCGCGACACCCGTGACCTGAGCGTCCAGGGACGCGGAGGCGAGGGCGTGGTCGAGATAACCCCACTGCCCGTCGAAGACATACGAGTAGGCGTCGGCGCCCAGCCGGGACTTGATCAGGTGGACGAATCCAGCCGACTCCAAGGCGGCGATGGGGTCTTCCATCGCGTAGGAGTTGTAGTCGCCCACGAGCAAGACATCGCTGTCGCCGGTTGCGGTCGGGTCGCTGGCGAGCCAAGCGGTCAACGTGTTGACGGCGTTGAGACGTACCTGGTTGCAGTTGCCCTGGCCATCGCCGGCGTCGGGCACCGCGCACGCGCTGCCCTTGCTCTTGAGGTGATTGACGTTGAGCACGAAGCGCTCACCGTTCGCGTTCTCCTCGAACGCCTGGGCGACAGTGGCGCGGTTGCGCGGCGCCGAGTCGCCACCATTGACGAAGTCGGGTGAGTTGAGCACGGCCGTGGTGCCGACAGGTGTCACCGTGGCCGGCTTGTAGAGCACGCCCACCTTGATGGCATCGGAGCCGAGCGCGTCAACCTGCCCGGAGAGCGCGTCGACATCCAGGTAGGCATAGGTGCCCGCACCCATGACCGCGTTGAGGCGGTCAACGAGATCCGCGAGGGAGCTGGCCGCGCCGTAGCCGTCGTTCTCGACCTCGTTGACCCCGAGGACGTCGGCATCCATCGCCGCGATGGCGGCGACCGTCTTGGCCGACTGCCGGTCGAACTCGGCCTGGTTGTCGGCGCCGCGACAATCCAGGGCCGGGCCGCTGACGCCACCCGTGCAGGCCCCGGCACCAAAGGTGTTGAAGTAGTTGAGCTGGTTCATCCCGGCCACCGTCAGGGTTCCCCCCACGGAGGGCGCCGCGGTGGGTCGCGGGTTGGCGGCCTGGAAGTTCGGAGCCGCCCCACCCAAGGCACCGAGCGGACGGATCCGGTACGCATTCGGGCTGGCGGCATTGCCACCCCAGGTGTATGTCAGTACGCCCGCGAGAGCGGTGATGGTGTCGCCGCCGCGCAGGGTGTTGCTCGCGGACAACGGTTGAGCGCCACGACCGAACTGGATCGGGTCGGGGTTTTGGGCCTGGGTGTTGTCATCGAGGATGATGCGGCGCAGGTTGTTCTCGGCCTGCAGGGCCAGGGCGGCCGCGCCGGGTGCCACCACATTGGTGGGCTGCTGGAGCCGACCGCCGCTGGAGAGGGTGACCTGCCCGAAGCGTCCGAGCTGGAAGTGCTCGGTCACCGTGAGCTCCTGCGGGAAGGTGACGAGCATCCCCTCATACCGCTCGAGGCTGTCCGGGGCCGCCATCGGCAGTGTGACCTCGGTGACCGGGACCGTGCCGGTCGTCCCGCACAGGGCGACCCCGGTCGTCGAGGAGATCTGCGTCTGACCCTGGTTCTCTCCGGCCGTGCCGGTCACCTGGACAACGTCACCAACGCTGACCCGGTTGGCATTGTCGCCCTCGAAGACGAAGATCCCGTCGGAGGTGGCGGCATCGGTGTCGCCAACATCCTGCAGATAGAAGCCACGCAGGCTGGGCGAGGCGCCTTCATAGTCGCCGACCACCACACCCTGCACGGTCACCGTTCCGGTGATGCCGGCGGCTCCGGACGTCTGCACGGAGCCGATGCTCTGATCGGGCGCGGCACACGGCTCCAACGCGGTCACGGCCAGGGCGATGATGCCCGAACCCGATCTGGATTGCGCGTCCGTGACGGTGAACGGCAGATCCTTGGATCCCGGGGCCGTTCCCGCGTCGACGGTGGCGGATCCGGTGAAGGTCCCGTCGCCCGCCGTCGTGTCCGGCGCGACGCCGTCATCGAGGAGTGCCTGCGTGGCCGAACCCCCGATGGAACTCAGGTCGACGCTGACGGCCAGGCCCGTGCTGTCCGGGCTGTCTCTTATACACATCTGACGCTGCCGACGAATAGAGAGGTGTAGATCTCGGTGGTCGCCGTATCATT
>CALLZC010000030.1 GCA_937858995.1 uncultured Nostocoides sp. | reverse complement strand
CCGTAAACCCCACACGCCACTTTCGTAACACGACCTAGCAGGGCTTGCGCTCAGGTCCACATGATGCATCCTGTGGACCTGAGTGCACCCTCTGCTGAGTTGCCTCCGAACATCTGCTGAGATGCCTCCGCAGGCCCGCTCAGACGTCCGGCCCCACACCGGGGCCCGTCAGCTCGTGTAGAGGCAAAAGGGGTGCCCGGCCGGATCCAGCAGGACGCAGACATTGTCCTGCGGTTGGTACTCGGCCAGGGTCGCCCCCAGTTCGATGGCCCGTCGGGTCTGCCCGCTCAGGTCAGTGACCTCGAAGTCCAGGTGGAGCATCATCTGCTGCTGGCCGGGGGCCGCGGGCCACGTTGGCCGGACGTAGGCGTCACTGCGCTGGATGCTGAGATAGGCCACACCCTCACCGGGGTCGAGCGCTGCGTCTTGCTCATCCATGTGGTGGATGGCCCAGCCGAGCAGTTCGCTATAGAAGGTAGCTAGCTGAGCAACATCGGGGGCTTCCACCACGACTCCCCACCAGTCATGTCGTGACCATCGATCCCCGGGCTCCTGGGCAGCAGGTTCGTCGCGACTCACGCACCCCATCATGGCCACCCCGGCGGGTGCCCTGCTAGTGCCTTGGGGCGCCGTTGTGCAGCCGTGATCCCAGCATCGTCCTCCTGATGCAACCTCTGCTAGCAGGGCTTGCGCTCAGATCCACATGATGCATCCTGTGGTTCTGAATGCAACCTCTGCTGAGATGCTGTCGGAGCGGGTATGCCGTCGGCCGGGGAGTATGCCGTCGGCCGGGGGGTATGCCGTCGGCCGGGGGCCGTGCGGGTCCTAGGCGTCGCGGACGCGACGCACTACGGCCCACGCGCCGGGGAGCAACCCGGCCGCGGCGACGATCTTGACGGCGTCACCGAGCAAGAAGGGCGTGGCGCCCTTGGCGATGGCCGTGGACAAGTCCCAGTCCAAGGCCGCGGCGAGATAGGGCACACCGAACGCATAGATGACCAGGTTGCCCACGACCATGAGCCCGATCGTCTTCGCGACCGTGCGGTCGCCCCCGCGCGAGGCCAGCGCCCCGACGAGGCCCGCAGCGGCAACAAAGCCGATCAGATAGCCGAAGCTCGGGAAACCCCAGCCGCTGGCGCGATCGGCGAACCACGGCATACCCGCCATCCCGGCGACCACATAGATACCCACTGACAGCAGGCCCCGAGCGGTTCCGAGAGCCGCGCCGGTCAGGAGCACGGCGAAGGTGCCCAAGGTCAACGGGACCGGGGTGAACCCCAGTGGGATCGCCCACTGGGCGAGCAGGCCGATGAAGCCGGCGCCACCGAGAACCAGTGCGGTATCGCGCACCAGCCCTCCGGGGATGACATCGGCAAGGACGCGGGGACGGTCGACGATGGCGGTCACGGCACCGAGCCTAGTGGCCTGCGCCCCGGCAGGCACGTCGCATCCGCTCTACCTGCGCGTGCGTCGCGTCACGGATCCGGCTCAGCTGACGGCGAGCGCCGCCGCCTCGCGCGAGGCGGCCGCATGGGTCATGGCACGGGCATACTCCGCCTCGGCGTCGCCTCGGCCGGCCCACCACTGCTGACCCGCCTCGGGGAGGGTGTAGATCGGGTCGTAGTAGACATAGTCGCGCGACAGCGCCTCGGTGTCAGCGGCCTCGATGGAGGTGCGGTAGTTCTTGCGCCAGAAGGACATGCCGACCTCGCGGTCGTAGGACTCCACCTGGTGCACCCAGCGCTTGCCGACGAATGGAACATCGCAAACGATGCGCGGCGTGGCAAAACCGGGCAGGTAGCCCATGATCGCGTGCTGCAGGTGCTGGGCCTCGTGCAGCGCCAACCGCCAGTGCTCGGAGAAGGGGATCATGTCGCACATATAGAAGTAGTACGGCGTGATCATCGCCTCGTCCTGCAGGGCGAAACACAGATCGAGCAGCTGGTCGGAGGTGTCGTTGACGCCGCGCATGAGGACACCCTGGTTGCGGACGTCGCGCACGCCCACCTCGAGCATGGTCCGGGCGGCGCGCGCGACAAGCGGCGTCACCGAGGCTGCGCTGTTGACGTGGGTATGAATGGCCAGCGACACCCCGCGCTCGCGGGCCTTGGTCGCAATCCGCCCGACGCCCTCGACGACGTCCGGCTGCAGCCAGTGCTGAGGCAGGCCCATCAACGCCTTGGTGGCCAGTCGGATGTCGCGGATGTTCTCCACCCGCAGGAGGTTGTCGAGGAAGCCCTCGAGGTTCTTCCAGGGCATATTGGCCACGTCGCCACCCGAGACCACGACATCGCGCACGCTGGGGGTGTGCTGCAGGTAGTCGAGCATTGCGGCATACCGGTCCACGGGCTTGCCAGCGAGCTTGAGCTTGAGGACCTGCGGGGTGGAGTTACCGACCAAGTCCATCCGCGTGCAGTGGCCGCAGTATTGCGGGCAGGTCGGGAGCATCTCGGCGAGGACCTTGGTCGGGTAGCGATGGGTCAGACCCTCCACGGCCCACATGTCGTGTTCGTGCAGCGAGTCGCGCGTGGCGTGCGGGTGGCTCGGCCAGTCGGTGCGCCGGTCGCTGAACACGGGCAGCATGTAGAGCCGCACGGGGTCGGCGTAGAACGCGGCCGTGCTCGAAACATCCATCGTGTTGATCATCTGCGGGGGCACGAGCATGGACATGGTCGCCCGCTCGGCCTGGTCACGCTCCAGGTCGGCGTAGAAGCGCTCGTCGAGCAGGTCGCCCATGACCTCGCGCAGCTGCTTGATGTTCTTGACACAGTTGACCCGCTGCCACTGCGCGTCCTCCCACTGCTCCACCGTGACCGAACGCCAGCCGGGGAAACGCGTCCAGTCCGGCTCGACGAGTTCGCGCCGGGCGTAGAGATAGGGCTGTTCGACCTGCGGTGTCATACATGACAGGATAGACAAAGATTCCTGTGTTTGTGAACTTCACACGCAAGAGTTGCTGTCCTGTGTCCGCAAGCAAGGAGATTTTCCCGTGTCGACCGAGTTCGTCACCCCGTCGTCACCAGTTGGTTTGCACCGTGTCCTGGAGCCGGCTGGCCAGAGCCTGCCGCAGGCTGCCGCCCGCCTCGACACGCGGGCGCAGTTGTGGCCGGACGAGGTGCGGATCGCCGTCGAGACCCTCAACCTGGACGCGGCCTCATACCGCCAACTCGCCGAGAGTCACACCGATGGGGACGGCCGATTGAACGCCATGGCCTTGCGTGCCGAGGTCCTGGACATCATCGCCACCCGCGGGAAGATGCAGAACCCGGTCACCGGCTCTGGCGGCATGCTCATCGGGACGGTCGAGGCGGTCGGTCCGGAGTCATCTTTGGGCCTGGCCGTGGGGGATCGGGTCGCGACCCTGGTCTCCCTCTCGCTGACCCCGCTCGTCGTCACGGACGGGCTGGTGCGCTGGGATGGCCGCAGCGAGCGCATCCCGGCGGACGGGTACGCCATCTTGTTCGGCCGCTCCATCGCGGCCCGACTGCCCAATGACCTCTCGCCCGACCTGGCCCTGATGGTCATGGACGTATGCGGTGCGCCTGCCCTCGTGCGCCGGGTCGTGCAGTCGTATGCCGCCCGCGGCGCCGCCCCCAGTGTGCTCGTCCTGGGTGGAGCAGGGAAGTCCGGCTCCCTCGCGCTCGCCGCGGCGGCCGATGCCGGGGCCGGTCGGCGGATCGCTGTTGTTCCCAACGAGTTTGAGGCCCAGCGACTCGGGACGACGACCCTGGCGGACCACATCGTCCAAGCCGACGCCCGATCACCGCTAGGACTGTCCGAGGCAGTCACCGCCGCTGGCGGCCCGGCGGACATCACCGTCGTGTGCGTGGATGTCCCCGGGTGCGAGCAGCCTGCCATCTTGTCCACCGCCCAGGGCGGCACCGTCATCTTCTTCTCCATGGCCACCAACTTCGCCGCAGCAGCCCTCGGTGCCGAGGGGCTGGCAGCGGATGTCACCATGCTGGTGGGCAACGGCTATGTGCCCGGTCACGCCGACTACGCGCTCGAGCTGCTGCGCGGCAACCCGGATGTCCGATCGATGTTCGAGGCGCGCCTGACCCACTGAGAGCGGCTTCGGGCTTGCGTGGCTAGCATCTGAGTGCGCACCTCCGCACGTCGGCGCCGACGCCCCGACCATGGGCCAGGGCCGCTCGCGGACTGTCAGGACCGCCACACGGTGACGTCGCCCCCATAGAAGTCGGTCACGGCTACGTTCCCCGTCCGAGGATCGACGGACACACCACGCGGGCTACTGAAGTTCTCCGGGGCGGAGCCGCCACGCCCGATGGTTCCGACCGGGGCACCCGTGGTGGTCATGACCACGACCCGGTTGTTGTTCCCGTCGGCGACATAGAGCCACGAGGCGGTGCCTGTGCCGGGACCGATGGCCAGGTTCCACGGCAAGCGAACCTGCGTTGGGCCGGTCCCCGCCGTTGCCAGAACTGCCAGCCGGGTGCCCGACGGGGAGTACTTCTCGACGGTGTTGCGGCCGCTGTTGGCGACGTAGATCATGCCTGCAGCGTCCACGGCGATGCCACGCGGTGTCGCGATCGTGCCGCCACCGGTGAACTGGCCCAACACCTTTCCGGTGGGGTCGAGGTGCAGCACCCGGTTCTTATAGGTGTCGGCCACCCAGATGCTGCCATCGGCCGCGACGGCGCTCTGATGCGGCCAGCCGGTGCGCGTTCCTTGGGCGCGGATCGAGCGGATCAGGACTCCCGCGAGTGAATAGAAGCTGATCCGGTCGTTCTCGCTGTCGGTGACGACCACCTGGGTGCCACTGGGCGTGAGCGAGATCCCCCGGGGAAAGGTGAACGATTGCGGGGCGGTCCCGAAGCCTCCCCACTCTTGCTCGAAAACGGCTGTCGCGGAGAGCTTTTGCACCCGATGGTTGAACATGTCGGTGACATACAGTCGCCCGTCCGATCCGAACGCCACCCCGAAGGGTTGATTGAATCCACCGCCGACCGGACGAGGTCCCGGGATGGAACCACTGTGCGTGATCGAGCTTCCCGACTCGGTATAGGTGACGATCCGGTACTCGAAGGTGTCGCATACGCCGATATGGCTGCCGCGGCGAAAGACGCATGACGGAGCCCGCAAACTGGGGGAGTTCAGGGGGCTAGCCGCGATGAAGCCCCCGGTGAGGGAGAGATGTTGGACCCGCCGGCCGAACGACTCGGCGACATACAGCCCCCCGGAGCCGTCCGACGCGATCGAGCGGGGGCCGCGGAACTGCCCGTTGCCACCACCGCCCGATCCGAAGCTGCGCCGACATGCCCCGCTGCCCGGGTCCAGCACGGCGATCCGATTGTGGTCGGTGTCAGCGACATAGATCCCGCCGTCGCTGCCCACGACGACATCCCGCGGACGGGAGAAGGACCCAAGGCAGGCCCGCTGCTCCCACAGTTGCCCGCCGGTGTCGGGGTGTAGCTTCACCACCCGGCCGTGATAGGTGTCAGCCAGATAGATCCCCGTGGTGTCGCTTGACACCCCGAATGGCGACTTCAACCCCGGGCGGAGGGTCTTGACGATGCCCCCGATCGGCGTGGCAATGACCAACTCGTTGTCCGTCGTGTCGAGGATGAGCAGGCGTCCACTGGGGTCGATGGCGATATCGCGCGGCCGGTCCAGTCCGGGAATGTGCAATGGCTGGAGTTCTCCGTCGGCGCTGATGCGAACGACATCGTCGCTTCCCGAACTCGCGACGAACAGGCTGCCGTCCGCAGCAACCGCGGCACCGGCCGGATACAAGGGTGCAACCCCCCGCGAGTCGGCGATGATGCGATCGAGTGACCAGGCCACCGCGCGCGCTCCCGAGTCCGCGCGTGTCGCCGGCGCGAGCCCAGCGATCACGAGGCCGCTTGCCGCCAGGACTGCGCCGCACGCACGCGCCCCGCGAATTCGTCTCTGCCACATACGTGCTCCCCCTTGATCTCCGATTAACGCACCATAGACGCACGGGACGAATCCGTGACAAATGTGCCGAAGAACTGTCCCAATGCTGTCCGGACTGCCCACCATGGGTGATGTCGCCGACGCGGTCGACAAGGTCTCCGAGCGGGGGACACGCGCCGGGCGGGACGCATTGAGGGGGAAGAACTATGAAGGGATATCCATCGCGGGCGGTGGGCGTTGCCGGTCTGGGTGCCGCCGTGAGCCTCGCAGCCGCTGGCCTGGGCGCGCCGGTGCACGCGGAGCCCACACCGGCGCGCAGCGCGGCCTGGGTCAGGAGCCTCGGGCACTCAGCGCAGGCGCTGACGAACCCGGGTGGCATCGGCTTGGACCCGGCAGGAAATGTCTATGTCACCAATACGGGCAACGACACGGTCGCTATGTTCCCCGCAGGCAGCGACGTTGCCCAGTGGACCGTGGGTCAGCGCGGCGCCCCCCGCTCGGCGGGTAGTTTCACCGATCCGCGGGACATCGCGTGGATGGGCGGGCGGCTCTATGTCGCCGAACCCGGGGGAGTGCAGGTCCTGGACGCCGCGGACGGCAGATACTTGCGCCAGTTGACATTTGGCTTCAAGGTGCCGATCGGGGTGTCCACCGGCGTGCTGTCCAGCGGCGCGCCGGCCTTGCTTGTCTCGGACGGCCGCACCGGGAATGTGGAAGTCTTCGATGCGGCAGAGAAGCATGTGCGCACAGTCAAGCCGCTCGACGTGGGTTCGGGCACCCGCGATGCGGACACCGACGCCCAGGGCAATGTTTATGTGGCCGACTACCGCAACCACCGGATCAACAAATACACCCCGACCGGGGCCTTCGTGACCTCCTGGGACGGTGGCACCAACTGCCGGATCCCAAAGCCGTATGGCGTGGAGGTCGACGACAACGGCCGCGTCTTCATCGCCTCCTCCAATAGCAACCTGATCCGGGTGTTCACGCGCGATGGTGCCTGCTTGCGCACCTACGGGCGCAACGGGACCGGGCCGGATCAGCTTTCACAATTGCGCCGCGTCGCGGTCGGCCCGGGTCCGACTCCGCAGGTCTACGCCGCCGACCTCTGGGGCCTGAAGGTGTTGATCTACAACGCCGACGGAACCATCAATCGCCGGATCGGCGATGGCACCTACCCCGCGGCGGGCGGGCTCAACGAGACGACCTCCGTCCTGGCGGACGCCAACGCCGTGTATGCCACCGATGTCAACAACCACCGCATCACCGTGTGGCGCCCGGACGGCAGCGTCACGACTTTCGGCATCAAGGGCCGAACGCCGGGGCGGGCCGCCTTCAACTGGCCCCAAGGCATCGGTTTGCACCCGAGCACTGGGCGAATCTGGGTCGGGGACACCCACAGCAACAACATCAAGGAGTTCTCCGCGTTCGGCTCCGACACCGCCCTGCGCCAGTTCGAGGGATCCGCCGGGCGCACCTTGAACTGGCCGGGAAATATCGCCGTCGACGAGTCCGGAAATGTCTACGTCGCCCAGCTTGCCGGGGGGAAGGTCACGGCATACTCCGCCAGTCTGGCGTGGAAGTGGCAGGCCACCGTGCCGGGCGTCCAGGGCCTGGCCTGGGACGCGGTCAACGGGCGCCTGATCGCCACGTCCAGTGCGGCCCGGCCCATCGTCGCCATCAATGCGCTATCCGGGGCCGTGACCTCGCTCGCCGCCACCACGGGTGCCTCCGCGACCCAACTGGGGGTGCGTCCAGCGGGCGTCGCCGTCGACTCTGTCGGGCGCATCTGGGTGGGCGACACGAACAAGAACCGAGTGGTCCAGCTCGACGCCGATGGCCGGGCTGCGGGATTTGCGTTCGGCACCAAGGGCAGCGCGGCCGGCCAGTTCAACCGGCCGATGGGGCTGGACTTCGGCCCGGACGGCACGCTGCATGTCGCTGACTCGTGGAACGGGCGGATCCAGGTCTTCACGATCAGCTGACGGGGGGCCGAGTTCACCCGGCCGGGACCAACCCCTTCAGGTCCCGGCCGGGTGTCGTGCGCTGGTCGCGCTCAGGAGCGCACCAGCGCCTGACCATCGTGAGCCGGTATGACGATCGAGCCCGTGACGGTGGCCCCGTCCATGGTGCGGAAACTCCCGGTCAGCGGCACGGTGACCGGCGACGAGGTGGGGTTGACCACCGCGAGACCACCGCTATAGCCGCGCTGATAGGTGGCACCGACCTTTTGGTAGCGACCTGTCGCCGTGCCGAGGTTCACCCGGTTGTAGGGGTGATCCATCATCGTGGAGGTCGTCGACTTGTCCCGCAGGAAGCACATCATCGACTTGCCATTGGTGCCCAACATGAAGGTTGCAACCGTGTACCGGTGCCATTGGTTGACCTGAGCCGGCGTGGCGGGCGTCCACACCTTGGTCACCGTCATCGCGGCCTTCCCTTGCGCCTCGACGTCGATGAGCATGTCGACCTCGGCGCGCCAGTGCTCCTCGCTGCGGAATCGCGTCACCGAGTCCTGCGGGCCGCGCACGAAGACCTCTGCCATGGCCCCGTCGAGCTCGCTGACCAAGGGCCGGGTCTGCTGCGTGGGATCGAAGTACCGGGGCCCATAGCCCAGGCCATTGCCCATCACGGTGCCGCTCATGGCATCGTCGACGGCGCCGGCGATGCGGGTCGCGGCCGAGACCCACTGGTTCGGCGTCCACACGGATCCGTCCGCGTTCACCGGCTTCGAGAGCAGGTATGCCGGGGCCACCAGCGGGCCGGGGCCCAGGACGTCCAGGAAGCAGCCGTCATAGTTGCTGGTGCGCGTGAGCAAGACGCACTTGTCCGCCACTTCGGTTCGCCAGCGCGCGTCGGTCAGCTGCATGACGAATGTCGTGGGCCAGTCCTTGGCCGCGACCTTCCCGCCGGAGGCATTGCGCGCATAGAGGTCCTCGGGGAAGCGGGTCCCGTTGCCGAAGGTCGCGTTCTTGTAGACGACGAGCTTCAGGTCCGGGTTGACGGCCCGCATGCTTGCGGCGGTGCTCTTGAACTTGTTAGGCATGGCCGCGATCACGTGGAAGCGTGCGGCCATCGCCTGCAGTTCGGCGCTCGAATAGGGAGTCGAGCGGCGGGCCATCCACTCGGGAGTCCACAATTTGAGGAAGCTGGCGGAGGTGCCACGGGCTTGGCTGTCGCTGGGGGTGGCGCGGATGGTATCGCTCGGGCTGGCGCCGGCGGCAACGGATGGGACGGCGATAGCGGCCGTGCTGGCGAGCCCGCACAGGGCGGCGAGTACGCGGCGTGACGAAGTCATGGGGGGGGAGCCTTTCGGGGGAGTCAACGAAGCTCGAAAGCACGCTCACTATGACCCGCGGTCCCCGTGCATGCAACACCTCAGCGGCGCGACGGACGGTCGGGCCACGGGCGAGTAGCGCTCCGTGCGGACCGCATACCGGCCCGATGCGAGCCCGTCTCATCCGGCTGACGAGGCCGCCCAGAGGTTGATTCCGGTGTCTACGGCGTGCCGGTCGATGCTCTTGAGCTCGGCCGGGGTGAACTCCAGATGGCGTACTGCCGCCGCGCTGTCCTCCAATTGTTGGACAGAGGAGGCACCGATCAGGGCCGAGGTGACGCGCTGGTCGCGCAGCACCCACGCGAGGGCCATTTGGGCCAAGCTCTGGCCACGCTTCTTGGCGATCCGGTTGAGTGCCGCGATATGACGCAGCGCCTCATCGCGCAGGAGCCGCACATCGAGACTCTTGTCTTGGGCGGCCCGTGACTCGGCAGGGACCCCCTTGAGGTACTTGCTCGTCAGCATGCCCTGGGCCAGCGGGCTGAAGGCGATGCACCCGACACCGGTGTCACCGAGCACGTCCAGGAGATCGGTTTCGATCCAGCGGTTCAACATGGAGTAGGACGGCTGGTGGATCAGCAATGGCGTGCCGAGATCCTGCAGGATGCGCACCGCTTCGGCGGTGCGTGGCCCACTGTAGGAGGAGATCCCCGCATACAGGGCCCGGCCGGAGCGAACGATGTGATCCAGTGCCCCCATGGTCTCTTCGAGGGGAGTGTCCGGATCGAACCGGTGGCTGTAGAAGATGTCCACATAGTCCAGGCCCATGCGTTTGAGCGACTGGTCACAGCTGGCGATGAGGTATTTGCGGGCTCCGCCACCCTGCCCATACGGTCCGGGCCACATGTCATAGCCCGCCTTGGAGGAGATGATCAGTTCGTCCCGGTAGGGCCGAAAGTCCAGCGCCATGTGGGTGCCGAAGTTGCGCTCCGCCGATCCATACGGCGGGCCGTAGTTGTTGGCGAGATCGAAGTGCGTAATCCCCAGATCGAAGGCCCGACGCAGGATGGCCCGCTGTCGGTCCATCGCCACGTCATCGCCGAAGTTGTGCCACAGTCCGAGGCTGATCGCCGGGAGGCGCAGCCCGGAGCGGCCCACCGGGCGATAGGGCATCCCGGCGTCGTAGCGGCCGGCGGCAGCGTGATAGTCGTCGCTCCGGTAGGTCATGACCTCAGATCGCCTCGATCTCGGGATATACGGGTTGCCACATGCGATCGTAAATCTGCTGGATGGGGTCGGTCAGCGGCTCGAGCGCGAGCCCCTCCTTTGCCGCCTGACGCGCAACCGCGAGGGCGACCGTCGCCGAGACCATGCGCAGCTGACTCATCGTGGGCAGCAGCGGCGCGCCCTGGCGATAGGCATTGACCATGCTCGCCAGGGCCTCGGCGGCGGCGGCAATCATGCCTTCGCTGATCCGCGTGGCCTTGCAGGTGGTCACGCCCAGGCCGAGTCCGGGGAAGATGAGCGCATTGTTGGCCTGCGCGATCGTGTAGCGAACACCGTCATAGTCCACCGGGTGGAAGGGGCTGCCCGTCGCCACGAGGGCTCGACCATCGGTCCAGGTCAGCAGATCGGCCGGGGTGGCCTCGGCGCGACTCGTCGGGTTCGAGAGGGGGAAGATGATCGGCCGTGGGCAGTAGGCGGCGATCTCCTCGACGATCTCGCGGGTGAAAGCGCCACCGCGCGTTGAGGTTCCAATCAAGATCGTCGGCTTGGCATTGCGTATGACGTCTTCGAGGGTGATGTGGGCGGGGTCGGCCACCGCCCAGTGCTCGACCTCTCGCCGGGAGCGGGCATAGGGGCGCTGGAACGCCAGGAGCTCCGGCTGGTCATCGACATAGAGGCCGTTGATACCGATGGCATAGAAGCGGCTGTATGCCTCCTGTTCGGTCTCCGACGCCCCGGTGCGCAGCATCGTGTCGCGGATGAGATTCGCGATGCCGATGCCCGCACTGCCGGCGCCGAAGATGCAGACCCGGTGATCATCGAGGGGCAGGCCGGTGACGTCGACACCCGCGAGGATCGCGGCCAGCACGACCGCTGCCGTGCCTTGGATGTCGTCGTTGAAGGTGCAAATCTCCTCGCGGTACTTGGTTAGGAGTCGATGGGCGTTCGTTGTCCCGAAGTCTTCCCAATGCAGCATCGCGTTGGGGTACATCTCCTTGACGACGTGCACGAAGCGGTCGAGGAACTCGTCATACTGCTCACCCCGGACGCGAGCATGACGCTCGCCCAGGTACATCTCGCTGCTGAGCAACCCGAGGTTATCGGTGCCGACATCCAAGACCACCGGGATAACACGTCGCGGGTGAATGCCCGCGGCTGCGGTGTAGACCGATAGCTTCCCGATGGCGATCTGAATCCCGCCAATGCCCTGATCTCCGATACCGAGGATGCCTTCGCTGTCGGTGACCACGACCAGGTCGACTTCGTCCGGCCCCAGGCCGAAGTTTCGGAAACTCTCCTCCATCGCGTCCGGTTGGTCGATGGACAAGAAGACCCCTCTGGGCCGGGAGAACTCGTGACTGAAGCGCTCGATCGCCTCACCGATGGTCGGCGTATAGACGATGGGGAGCATCTCGGCAATATTGCTTGTCAGGAGCCGGAAGAAGAGCACCTCGTTGCGGTCGCGCACGCTGGCGAGGTGCAAGTACTTCCCGAGTTGGGTGCTCGTTCGCACATATTGCTCGTACACCCGCCGCACCTGATTTTCCAGAGTGGTCACGCCGGTCGGCACCAGGCCCACGATGCCCAGCTCGCGCCGTTGGGCGTGGGTGAATGCGGTGCCCCGGTTCGTCGTGGGGTTGGTCATCACCGCCCGCCCACGCGCCCGGATGCGCAACGGACCGAAACGCGTGGACGTGTCTTGTTCGTAGTCCTGACTCGGCATGCCCAAACCTTCCGTAGACCAGCGACCCCGCCCACCCTAGTAGTCCGCGGGCGTCTGGGGTTGACAGGACCTCGGGCGAGGAGTCTGCTGGTAGGGCACGCGAAACCACGGCAGCCTGGGTGGAGGTAGTGATGGTCGCACGGCGTTGGTCACGGCGGGTCTTGGTTGCGATGGCGGCAGCGGTGGCGCTGCTCTGGCCGACGGCCGCCGCAGCGGACTACACCTTCTATCGCACCGCACCGCATACGGGCGCGTGTTGGAAGTATGTCAGTGCCTACGGCGGCGTCTATCAAGTGACGAGCGTGCTGCTCAACGGGACCTCGGCAACCCACACCGCCCGCGTCCAGGTCTATCGCCCCGGAACCGGCATCATCCAGGACCACACGCAGACCGCAACCGCGTCGCAGTGGAAGGTCTTCCCGATCGCGCACGTTGCGGCCATCCCCAAGGACGAGTTCCGCTACTACCTCAACGGCGCATTGGTGGTGAAACTGCCGGCCGCCGCCCTGCCGTACTACATGAACAACTGCCAGACGACTGAGTCGTCGTCCGTCAAGATCCGGCAGGCGATCTCTTATGGCATGTCCAAGCTCGATGCGCATTACACCGGCTGCAATGCCGGCTCCTATCGGATGGGCGGCGTCGCCGCCGCCGATATGTGGTTCGACGGGTCGAGCTGCGGGCAGAAGGTGTACCTCCTGCCCAAGGGGCACGCCGGCTTTGACTGTTCGGGGTTGATCTACAAGATGTTTCAGGCGGCCGGGGTCCCGTTCTCCTACCAGAGCTCCGCGGCGATGGCCGCCTTGCCGGCGGTGAGCAAGAGTCAGATTCGGGTGGGGGACCTGCTGGTCAACCCCGGGCATCATGTGGCGATGTACCTCGGCGATGGCGATGGCGACGGGCGCGCATCCGTTCTGGAGGCAACGCCGGCGCGGATCCTGCGCGAGTTCTGGTCCGGCGGGAAGCTGCACCGCGAGGCGATCGGGGTCGTCATCAGCGACGCCGGTCCCTACCTCTCGAGTAGTGCCTACACCGCGCGCCGGGTGCCTGGCACCTGAGCACCGGCCCCCGCTCGCCCGACCCGGCGATCTCACGCGGGCGGCAGTGTTTCCGGCATAATGAGGCCTGAGCAGGAATATTTGTGCCCACCGCTATGATTGACCGGTGATCTTGCGAGAAGCCCCCGTGTTAGAGGTCGATAAGGCCGAGGTCAAGCGTGCCCGATCGCTCGCCCGGAAGGC
The DNA here is from genome assembly GCA_937858995.1 of uncultured Nostocoides sp. Taxonomy (GTDB): domain Bacteria; phylum Actinomycetota; class Actinomycetes; order Actinomycetales; family Dermatophilaceae; genus Nostocoides_A. The sequence goes on along the minus strand of CALLZC010000030.1, from coordinate 7,317 downwards.
CGGGCGCCCGGTGGTGAACCTCGCCAAGCGGCATACGACCGTCTCAGTGGAACGGGCGACCTTGCGCCTCGCGGGTCTCAGCGGCGCCGACCATGAACTCGTCCCGTGGGTCAATCACCTCGTCGACGCCGTTCGCGGCCAGGTCGGGCTGGAGAGCGGCGTCGCGCTGCCCGTCTGGGACGCCCTGCGGCGCGGGGAGGCCAGCGATCTGACCACGCTGGCGCAGAAGGCTGCCGCCGGCGCCGTGACTTTCCGCATACCCCAGGGCGCGGACGCTACCCGAGCTGGCAAGGCCGCGCGCGCAGCGATCGCCCGCGGCATACGGACCATCGACAAGCAACGGGTCACCCGCGACAAACTCATTGCGCGACACGGTGACCCGAAGCAGAAGCCGTGGATCTATCTGATCGTCGCGACCGGTGACATCTACGAGGACATTCCTCAGGCGCAGGCCGCGGCGCGCGAGGGCGCCGATGTCATCGCCGTCATCCGCTCCACGGGGCAGAGTCTGCTCGACTTCGTCCCCGAGGGCGCCACCCGCGAGGGGTATGCCGGGACCTACGCCACCCAGGAGAACTTCCGGCTCATGCGGGCGGCGCTCGATCAGACGTCCAAGGAACTCGGCCGGTATGTGCGGCTGACCAACTACGCCAGCGGGCTGTGCATGCCGGAGATCGCCACCCTGGCCGGGCTGGAGCGGCTCGACATGATGCTCAACGACTCGATGTACGGGATTCTCTTCCGCGACATCAACCCGATCAGAACCTTTGTCGACCAACGCTTCTCGCGGCAGATCCATGCCCGCGCCGGGATCATCATCAACACCGGCGAGGACAACTACCTGACCACCGCGGACGCGGTCGAGGCCGCCCATACCGTCACGGTCAGCCAGCTGCTCAACGAGTATTTCGCCAAGGAAGCGGGCTTGCAGGACTGGCAGCTCGGCCTGGGGCACGCGTTCGAGATCGACCCGTCGATCCCTGACAGCTTCCGGTTGGAACTCGCGCACGCCCTCCTGGCCCGCACGCTCTTTCCGGATGCGCCGCTGAAGTGGATGCCACCGACGAAGCACATGACTGGCGACATCTTCCGCGGCTACCTGCTCGACGGCTTCTTCAACCTGGTGGGCGCGATCACCGGCCAGGGCATCCTCCTGGTCGGCATGATGACCGAGGCCGTGGTCACGCCGTGGATCTCGGATCGCGACCTCGCACTCCAAAACGTCCGCTATGTGCTCAATGCGGCGGGGGGCCTGAGCGAGGATTTCCATCCCCCGCGCGACGGGTTCATCCAGACGCGCGCCCGAGAGGTCTTGGGCGAGTCGATCGCTCTGCTCGAGAACATCCTCGCCGACAGCGACGCCAGCGGCGACCCCCCGCTGCTGGCGGCCATTGCCGACGGCACCTTCGGTGCCATGCGACGACCCGCGTCCAAGGGCAAGGGTCTCGACGGCGTGATCCGCAAGGCACCCGGTTACCTCAATCCCGCCACCGACCTGCTCGAAGAAGGGGCCACGCGATGAGTCCGACCAGAGCCCACGAGGCCCGACGGCGCCGCGAGAACCCGCGCACCGGTGAGCTGAGCCTCGCCGAAGCCCCCAGCACCGGGCATGGACCGATCGTTCGGCCCTATGGCGATACCACCGGGGACGGGATGGTCCAGGTCTCCTTCACGCTGCCGCTGCCGCACGATAAGCGTGCCGAGGGTGCCGCGATCCGGCTGGCCCATCAGATGGGCATCGAGCCCGCACTCTTGGTGCACGCCAAGGCCATCGGTCCGGATTTCACCTTCTTCGTCGTTTACGGACCGGTCAAGCATGTGGTCGACATCCGAGCGATCGACATCGTCGAGCGGGAGTTCGAGCTGCTCTCCTCCAAGGAGGTCAACACGGCCATTCGCAAGCACCTGCGCCGCAAGCTCGTGGTCGTTGGTGCATGCATCGGCACCGACGCCCACACCGTCGGGATCGATGCGATCCTCAACATCAAGGGCTTCGCCGGCGAGAAGGGTTTGGAGTACTACCGTGAGCTGGCGGTCCACAACCTGGGCGCCCAGGTGAGCATCCCCGAACTGGTCAACGCCGCATACGACCTCAAGGCGGACGCGGTGCTGGTCTCCCAAGTCGTCACGCAAAAGGACGCGCACCTGCACAACACCACGGCCATGAGCGCCGCCTTCCGCGAGGCGTTCCCGGCAGGGCAGGTCCCGCATCTGGTCGTCGGCGGACCGCGCTTCGAAGAGGGGAGCGCACCGAGCTTAGGGGTGGATCGCATCTTCGGTCGCGGGACCACTCCCGGCGAGGTGGCCTCCTATCTGGTTCATGCCCTGGTTGACCCCACGACACCGCAGAGAACGAGGAAGGCGAAATCCGCATGACACACGCCGAAGTTGGTATGCAGGTCAGCCACCGCCGCTATGTGCCGTACAGCCACGCGCACTATGCCGGGAATCTGGTCGATGGTGCCTACTCGCTGGCCGCCTTTGGCGACGTCGCCACCGAGCTGTGCATCATCGCCGATGGCGATGAGGGGCTTTTCGCCTCCTATAGCGACGTCCAGTTCCTGGCACCCGTGCGCGCCGGCGACTGCATCGTCATCACGGCGCGGGTGGTCCGGGTGGGCACCCGGAGCCGAGAGATCGACTTCGAGGTGCGGGTGGTCGCGCGCGGCAACCCCAGCCGCGGCGAGTCCGCTGCCGATGTGCTCGACCCGCCCATCGTGGCGACCACGGCGCGCGGTGTTGTCGTCGTCCCACCCGCGCCCTGATCCCCCAGGGGTCTAGCCCGAGTCGTCGCCCGTCGACGCCACCGCGAGGTGGCGGCGCAGCGCGGTGTACACCTTGCTCACCCCCATGGCTTGTTGGAGATCGTCCTCGATCTTGTGGAAGAACTCGCGGCGATAGTTCTGGTCGGTCACGGCCTGGACCGTGAAATAGAGCCCGGCGAAACCCGACAAGAACACGGCGACGGCGAAGAGTTCGTCGCTGATCAGCTGGAAGGGGCCGGTGAAGTGCGCCGGCTGCCCGGTCCACGATTCGATCACGGACGGCCGGATCACCAAGCTTCCGAAGATGCAGAAGTAGCCGAAAACGAGCAGCGCCACCAGCAGCAGCTGCACGGCCTGGGTGATGAAGAGCATGAGCATCAGGTTGCCGCGTTGGAGCCGCGGCAGATGCAGACTCGCCACCTGCTGCGCCAAGCGCGGATCGGCCGCGATTTCCCGGGCCGCCGAGGCCACCGGGGTCCCCGCGCACGTCTGCGTCAGCTCCTCGCCACTCAGCTCGCTCCCGAGACGGTCGATCTCCCCGGCGAAGGAGGGCCACAGGAAGCCGACGGCCAGCACCGCGAAACAGCCCAAGGCCCCCACGAGCCGAGCCCGCGACAGCGACGAGGCAACCTGCCAGACCTCCGTGTTGATGAACAGGAAGGTCGTGAACAACAGCAGAAAGGGGAGCGCGCGGGTCAGCAAGGGCAAAAGCAAGCGCATACTTTGCCACGCATGTACCAAGGCCCACCGGGCGATGCGCACCACGTCGAAGACCACGACGCCGCGGGCAATGAGCGTGAGGGTCGCCGGGAGCAGTGCGAGGGCGAACGCGACGACCGAATCCACCCCCGCGAGCCGCAGGGCGCCGAATGCGGCGGCGCCGACCAGCAGGACGATCACGGACCAGAGGGCAATCGCTGCGGGAGTCAAGGCCCGGCGAATGCGCTCGTGACGGGCATCGATGAAGTACGGCAGCCCGTGTGCCTCGAACCACCGTTCGCAGCGCGCGACATCGTTGGTGGTCAGCATGGGATCAGCATGGCAAAGCCGCAGGCCCCGAGGACGTACCGTTGACCCGTGAGTCGCGATTCCCCACCGGCGGCACCGGCGCTGCCGCTGCGCCTCCTGCTCGCCCTCCTCGGCGGCGGGGCCATCGCGCTCGCCTTCCCGGCATACGACCAGTGGTATGCCGCGTGGCTCGGCTGCGGACTGATCGCGGCCGCCGGCTGGGCGGCGCGACCGGGCACCGGTTTCCTGACCGGGCTTGTCGCCGGGCTGGCCTATTTCCTGCCGACCCTGTCCTGGTCCGGGGTGTACGTCGGCGCGCTGCCGTGGGTGGCGCTGGCCACCCTGCAGGCGCTCTATGTGGCGGCGATGCTCGCCGTCATCGGGCCGCTGCAACGCCGTCTCCTGGACGGCGGGGCGGCGTGGGCGGCATACGGCATCGTTCCGCTGGGTTGGGTGGTGGGGGAGTGGGCCCGCGGCAGCACGCCATTCGGCGGCTTTCCGTGGGCTCGGCTGGCGTTCAGCCAAGCCGACAGCCCCCTTCGCGCCCTGGCCGCCGTGGGGGGCGCACCCCTGCTCACCGCGGCCGTCGCAACGATGGGCGTTGCCGGGTATGCCGCCATTCCCGCCCTGCGTCACCGCAGCCCGCGTGCTCTGATCCCACTGACCCTCGCGTGCGGCGTGGCGCTCAGCCCACTTGCTGTCCCCTCGCCGACGTCCGAGCGCGAGACGGCACGCATCGGGCTCGTTCAGGGCAATGTCCCCCAGCCGGGTCTGGATTTCAACGCGGAACGGCGCGCCGTCCTCGACAACCACGTGCGGGTCACCGAAGACCTCATGGGGCGCCCGGACACCGGTCCGCTCGACCTGGTCGTGTGGCCGGAGAACGCCTCCGACATCGATCCGCTGCGCAATGCCGACGCCGCGGCGGCCATCGCCCGCGCCCAGGCGGCGACCCAGGCCCCGCTGCTCATCGGGGCCATTCTCAACGAACCCGAACCGCAGGTCTCCAACGCCTCCCTGCTCTATCGCCCTGGGGTGCCCGAGCCCGAGCGGTACCTCAAACGGCACCCGGTGCCGTTCGCCGAGTACGTTCCGTACCGCGACTTCTTCCGCCGCTTCAACGACAAAGTCGACCTCGTCCGGGCCGGGATGGCCCAGGGGGAGAAGGTCGGCAGCTTCCGGATGACCACCTCGTCCGGCGTCGACTGGCTCGCCTTGCCTAGCATCTGCTTTGAGGTCGCGTATGACGCCCTGCTGCGCGAGGCCGTGCTCCTCGATCCCGACCAGCCCTCGGTGCTGGTGGTCCAGACCAACAACGCCACCTTCGGGTTCACCGCGGAGTCGGAGCAGCAGTACGCCATCTCGCGGATCCGGGCGATCGAGCACGGCCGTTCGGTGGTGCACGTCTCCACGGTTGGCGTCAGCGGCGTCATCGGCCCCAACGGAACCAGCACGCCACCGTCGGCGTTGTTCACCGCATACGCGGCCGCCGCCACCGTTCCCCTGCATTCGGGCACCACCCTCGCCAACCGGCTGGGCCAGACCCCGGAATACGCGGCCCTCCTGGGGCTGTTCTTGGCGTGGGGAAGCCGGTGGCGTCGGCGCCGTGCGCACCACAACCCCGTCGATCCCACCGTGACACCGAAGGAATTGGCCAGTGCCTGAATCCGAGATGCTCGACCGGCGCCCGATCCGGCGCGTCCTGGTGTGCATCCCCACCTACAACGAGCGGGAGAACCTGCCGAGCGTCGTCGCCGGGGTCCGCCAGTTCGCGCCCGACGCCGACATCCTGATCCTGGACGACAACTCTCCGGACGGCACGGGGCACGTGGCCGATCAGCTGGCGGCCGCGGATCCCGCTATTCACGTCCTGCACCGGACGCAGAAGGAAGGCCTCGGGATGGCCTACCTCGCCGGCTTCGGGTGGGGCCTGGAGCGCAGGTATGACGCTCTCGTGGAGATGGATGCCGATGGCTCGCATCAGCCCACACACCTGCCGGCGCTGCTCGCCGCGGCCGAGAACGCGGACCTCGTCATCGGGTCGCGCTATGTGCCGGGCGGGTCGGTTCGGAACTGGCCACTCAGTCGTAAGGTCCTATCTGTTGGGGGCAACCTCTACATCAGGTTGATTCTTGGGATGGCGGTGCACGATGCAACCGCTGGCTACCGGGTCTATCGGGCGGACGCCTTGCGCACCATCGGGCTGGACCAGGTGGCCTCTGAAGGCTATTGCTTCCAGACGGACCTCACCGTGCGTGCCACCCGCGCCGGGTTGCGGATCACCGAGGTACCCATCGAGTTCGTCGAACGCGAGGTTGGGGCCTCGAAGATGAACAATGACATCGTCCGCGAGTCCATGCTTCGTATCACCCGATGGGGCCTAGAGCACCGGGCCGGCCAGGTTCGGGAACTGGTCGCCAGCAAGCGAGAGCCACGATGGCACGCCCTGTAGGCGCCACGCCGTATGCCGCACGCCGGCGTCGACCCTGGCGGACCTGGGTCTTCTTGGCCTTGCTCTTGGTTCCTATCATCGAGATTGCCGCCATCATCGGGGTGGGCAAGGTGATCGGTGGCGTCCCGACGCTGGTCCTGATCCTCGTGATGTCGCTGGCAGGCGCCTGGCTGATGCGCCGCGAGGGTGCCAAGACCTGGTCGGCACTCAACGTGGCGCTGAGCACGGGGGCGATGCCCTCTCGCGCGCTGGCCGACGCGGCCTTGGTGCTGATTGGTGGAACCCTGCTGTTGACCCCGGGTTTCGTCACCGACTTCCTCGGCTTCTTCTTCATCCTGCCGGCGACCCGGCCGATCACCCGCTCCATCCTGGAGCGTGCCGTGCGGGCACGGCTGATGGGTGGCGCCGTTCCCGGACGTCAGGCACGTCACACCGATTCGGCAGGCGAGACCGTCGAGGGGCGGATCGTCGAGCGCTAGACTGTAATGCTGGACCTCGACGACGAGGACCAGCCGTGACCGGCCCACCATGCGGTGGGCCCGCACCCTTGAATCCCACCTCGGGGTGCCACCTACGCCACGATCCCACCGGAACAACCCGGCCACGTCGCGCGTTGACACACGACAAGACCTTGCGCTTCTGCCCCCGAAGCGCACGACCAGCATACGAGTTTACTAGGGAGATCCCCATGGCCGACCGCACACTGCGAGGTAGCCGAATGGTGTCCTTCAGCATGGAGACGAGCCAGAATGTCGTCCCCAGCGAGCGCCAGACGGTTGTCTATGTCTGCCCGCAGGAGCACCGCATCGAGCTCCCGTTCTCCATCGAGGCCGACATCCCCGCGACCTGGGAGTGCCGCTGCGGCGGAGAGGCCTTGCTGCTCGACGGCAAGGCCCCCGACCGCAAGGCCGTCAAGCCGCCGCGCACCCACTGGGACATGCTGCTGGAGCGTCGGTCCATCCCCGAGTTGGAGGAACTGCTCGAAGAGCGCCTGACCTTCCTGCGTCAGTCGCGTGGCGAGAAGCCGGCCAAGCGCTCCGCCTAGATCACGGCCCGACACCGAACTGCCGCCCCCGCGAGGGGGCGGGCCGT
>CALLZC010000029.1 GCA_937858995.1 uncultured Nostocoides sp. | reverse complement strand
ATGATACGGCGACCACCGAGATCTACACCTCTCTATTCGTCGGCAGCGTCAGATGTGTATAAGAGACAGGATCCACAGGATGCATCCTGTGGATCTGAGCGCACCCTCTGCTGAGTTGGCCGTTTCAGGGACTGGGCCGCACCCGCAGGACCTGGTCGGCCACGCCATTGGCCGTCAGGACATACACCGACCCGTCGGGAGCCTGCCGGATGGTGCGGATGCGGCCATGGGTGTCGTCGAGTTCGGGCACCTGGTCGGAACGCACGACCCGGCCCGCTGCATCGAAGGCCAGGCTCAAGACCCCGGCGTCCTTCAGCAACGCCACGAACGCCCGCCCGCGATAGGCGCCCCAGGAGCTGCCCTTGACGAACTCGAGACCGCTCGTCGCGAGGGTCGGGGTCCCCGACTTCCAGGCGGCAGGCACGGCATTGGGGTATTTGACTCGATCGGTCATCGGCACGTTCTGGTAATAGGCCGTCCCCCCGGCGGGGTTTCGGGGATTCCACCCGTAGTTGCGCCCCTTGAGGACCAGATTCACCTCGTCATCCCACTCGGGGCCGTGCTCGGCGTTGAAGACCTGGCTGGTTCCGGGGCGCAGGGCCAGGCCCTGGATATTGCGGTGGCCGTAGTTCCAGACGTACCTGCGCGGGCCGCTCGCGCCCGCCCACGGATTGTCCGCGGGGATCGAGCCGTCGAGTCGAACGCGCAGGACCTTGCCGGCTAGCGAATCGAGCCGCTGCGGCGCGCTTGCCTGCGCCGCGTCCCCCGTCCCAATGAGCATGGTGCCGTCGGGCAAGATCAGCAGGCGGCACCCGAAGTGTGGGCTTCCGAACGGGATGCCCGACACGACCGGAAGCCGAACCCGGGTGGCCCGGCGGCCATCGAGCGAAAGCCGCCAGCGCACCACCCGCACGTCATCGGGGCCTCGGTGCGTCTGACAGGTATAGAACAGCCGATTCGTGGCGAAGTCGGGGTCGATCGCCATCCCCAACAACCCGCCGCTGGTGCGCACATTGAGATCCGAGAAGTCGGCGATCACGGGCGCGCGCGGGACCGCGGGATCGGTACTGGCGAACCAGAGCCGCCCCGCGCGCTCATTGAGCAGGTAGTGCGTGGCGTCGGTGAACACCAGATCCCAGGGGATATCCAGAGCGTTCTGGACCACCTCGACGACCACCGGTGGCGGCGCAAGCGCGTTCCCCGGGGCGGGAGTGGCCGGCATACCCACGGCGGGGCTGGCCGGCATACCCACGGCGAACCCCAGCGCGGCGCCGGCGGAAAGCACCCGTCCCAGCAGTATTTTCGGCACGTCTCCACCTTCGCGTCGGGAGCCAGCGCAGCTGCGGCCACATCGGCCTGATCAGCATATTTGCCGGCGATGAGAGCCAAAGTCATCGGATCGGGGGACAGCCAGCCCAGCCCCGGTGCTGGCGGGGCGAGGCCGTCCCCCGGCATACCGACGACGGCGCGTCGGCTCGCCTGAGCGTCCGCGCGGGAACGGCGATCTAGGATGGGGCTGCCTGGTGCCGGGGCCGTCCCGGGCCGACAGGCGAGCGCATCAAGGAGCCAACGTGACGGGCCTGCAACCCGGAACCGTCGTGGGGGACCAGCGGTATGTCGTCATCCGCGCCCTCTCCGAGTACGGCGACGCCGAGGTGTGGACGGCTCAAGACCATGGCACGGATCAGCTCGTCACCCTCGTCGTCCTGCCCATGAGCAGCCCGACGGCGCTGGCGGTCTTGGACGCGGCCAGTCGCAGTGCGGATGTGGACAACCCCCGGCTCGTGCGGGTCTTGGACGTGGGCCGGGAGTACGACTACGGCTACTTCACCGAGGAGTCCCTTGACGGCGCCGTGTCCCTGACGCAGCTCGCCGGAGGCATTGGTATGGCGGCCGAGGAGGTGCGGCGGATCACCGGCGAGGTGGCCCTGGCCCTGGATGCCGCGCAGCGCCGCGGACTGCATCACCTCGGGTTGACCCCGGACAACGTCTTGCTGATGCCCGATGGATCGGTCAAGTTGGCCGGCCTGGCCACCCAGGCCGCCCTGGCCGGCCAGGATCACGTCGGCGGCAAACGTGCGTTGCGCCGGGACACCAAGGGGCTGGTGGCCCTTGCGTATGCCGGCCTCACCGGCCGCTGGCCGCTGGGCGGGGATGTGGGCCTGCCCCCCGCGCCGCGCACGGGTGGGGGCGTGCCCCGGCCCTCGGAGATTGCCGTGGGGGTGCCGGCCGATCTGGACACCATCGCCGCGTTGACCCTGAACCAGAACCTCGGACCGGTCTCGCCGGGTGACTACGCCGCGCAGATTGCGCCCTGGCCCAGCCTGTCGGTCCGCGCCGCCGACGCGCTGGCGATCCCAGGGCCGGGACGCTCCGATGATTCCCTGGCCATCCCTGCGCTTGACGCACCGCCCCCCGGACCGGATGCCGACCCGGAAAGCTGGGCATCGGTGACGCAGGCATTGCCCACCAGCGCGGCGGGTACGCGGTGGTTGGAAGCCCCGGCAAGCCCTGCCGTTGCGGATCCTTCGCTGCACGAAACCATGGACCACTATCCCGGGGCACCCAGCCCGGAGACACCTAGCCCGGAGACACCCAGCGCAGCAGAGCTCAGTTCAGGGGCATCCGAGACGGCCAACGTGCCGGCGGCATACGGCATACCCTCCGGCGCCGCAGCCAGTGCCGGGGCTGCCGGCGATATCACCACGCCCGATGGCGGCGCAGCCGGGCCTGCGGGCGAGGCAGGTGGCTCCGGACTCGCCGCCGGAGCAGCCACCACCGCAGCGAGCGCTGGGGCCGCAATCACCCAAGCCATCGACAGTGCCTCGGCCGCAACCAAGCGGCTGGCCGGGCAGTTGCGCACCGGCATGGGGACCCTCGGGGATCGGGCCCGGTCCGTCACCAGTCGCGCGGAGGGCGCGGTCAGCGAGCATCGCGACCTCAAGGCGGCCATTCGCCGGGTCGAGGTCGACTCCGAGGTCGGCATCGACCAGGCTCCGCAGCGCCCCACCCTGGAGCCTCCGGTCCCCCTGCTTCCGCCGGAGGCCGGGGCCCAGCCGAGTCCGGCACAAAGCCGGTTCGTCCTGGCCCTCTTCGCTGCCTTCGTCGCGCTCGCGGCGGTCATCGGCATCGCCGGTATGACGCGCATCGGCGCCAATTCGGACCTCGAGGCCATCCTGGGTCCGGACGCGACGGCAGTCCCGAGCCGGTCGGCCTCCAGCCCACCCCCGGCGAACACTGCCACCGCTGGCGCGCCGGAGGAACTGCCGATCGTCGGAGCAGAGGGGTACGACCCCGAGGGTGACCAGGTCGAGAACAGCGATCTGGCCGCCCGCGTCTATGACGAGGACGCCGCCACGTTCTGGCAGTCCGAGGGCTATCAGGGGCCCAAGTTCGGCGGGCTCAAGTCCGGGGTCGGCTTGGTCGTCGACCTGGGCCAAGATGTCACCCCGAGCGAGATCACGCTCAACCTGCCGGTCTCCTCCAGCGCGGAGATCTATCTCGGCGACGACCCGGATCGCGCGGGCGCCAACCGCGTGGGCACCGTGACGGCCCGGCAGGGCGTTGTGTCCTTGCCCGTCGCCGACGGCGCCAACGGGCGCTACGTCATCGTGTGGTTCACCGACACGCCCTTGGTCCCCGACGGGCGCTATCGGGCCCAACTCTCCGAAATCTCCGTCCAGGGATGAGCGGTTCGGGGCCCGCCGAGCTCCCCGCTGCGGCATCCTTCGGCAGTGGTGACCTGCGCGAGTGCACCGACAAGGAGTTGATGGCCCGGCATACCGCCGGCGAACCCGACGCCTTCGGCGAACTCTTCCGGCGCCACAAGGATCGGATGTGGGGCGTCGCGCTGCGCACCTGCGGCAACCGCGAGCTGGCCGCCGACGCCGTTCAGGACGCCTTCTTATCCGCCTTCCGCCGCAGCGACAGCTACCGCGGGGATGCCGCGGTGACGACCTGGCTGCACCGGATCACGGTCAACGCGTGCCTCGATCGACTCCGGCGCCAGAGGCCGACGACCGAGCTCCCGGCATTCGAACTGAGCGATGGCGCGGACGCGCCCCGGGCCGTCGACATCCGACTCGCCGTGCGCGAGGCCCTGGCCACGCTGCCGGAGACGCAGCGGGCCGCCCTGGTCCTGGTGGACATGTATGCCGTCCCGGTCGCCCAGGCGGCCGCGATCCTCGGCGTCGCCGAGGGCACGGTGAAGTCGCGTTGCTTCCGCGGTCGGGCCGCCCTTGCCATCCTTCTCGCCGACCAGCCCCCGGTTGCCCACGAGCCGATCGACCGCCATCCGGAACCGAGGGGCGCAGGATGACGTCAGAGCCGCGAGCAACCCCCGCGTTCGGCCGGCCACTGGCCCGCTCAGGCCGACCGCATACCCATCACGAGCACCCAGGGAGCAGGCGGTGAAGACCCCCGACATCGGCGACAGCCCGATCGAGGACGACCCCACCGGGATGCGCGCCCTGCTGTCCTCCCTGCCGGACCCGGGTCCGATGCCGCCCGATCTCTCCGCGCGCATCCTGGCGGCGCTGGAGCGCGAAGCGCGATACGCCGAGTCGGGCAGCATCTGGGACGACGAACCGGCGCCTCCGGTCCCGGGCGTACCGCCGGCCCCCATGCGATCGCTGGCCACCCATGCCGAGGTTGGCGGACGGGTCCCCACGCGTCGCCGGCGGCGCGCGCCGATCTTTGCCGTCGCAGCCGCCCTGGCGATCTTCGCCCTGGGTGGCGGCGCCCTGGTGCGACTCGTGACAGACGGGCTGAGCGGGCAGAGCACCGCGGGCAGCGCGTATGAGCGCCCGGCCACCGACGAGGCCGCGTCGCGTGACAGCGGTGTTGCCGCCGGGTCGACCGATGCCGCATCGCCCCCGCTCAGTCGCAATCTGGGGGACTTTCGCGTCACCACGTCCGGGACGGCATACAGCATCGCCGGTCTCGCCGGTGAGGCGCGGACGGCACTAACTGCCCGAGGAGTCGAGAGCACCTCGGAACAGGCGCGCCTTAGCCTGGCCACCCCGGCCGGTGTCAGCGACTGCGCGCGCGCCCTGGCGGGCACGCCCGTGCACGTGGACTTCGGGAGCTATCAGGGAACCGAGGCGGCGCTGGTGGTCGTCACCACGAGCACGGGAGCCACCCGCGCGTATGTCGTGCAGCTCACCTGCTCAGCCGCGGCGCCGGGGATTCTGGCCGGACCCGTCGACGTCGACTGACGCAGCGGTCCGCCGGAACAAAGAGCACCTAGGATCGGTTGGACTGCGCATCGCCGGTCCCTCCGCGGCTTCGGCGAGCCGTCGTTTCCCGCACCTACGTCCCGAAGGAATGACCCACGTGTCGAGCCAGGCACCGGATGTGCGCTCCGTCATCATCATCGGCTCCGGACCGGCCGGCTACACCGCAGCCATCTACGCGGCGCGCGCAAGCCTGCATCCGCTGCTCTTCGAGGGCGCCGTCACCGCGGGTGGCGCGCTGATGAACACCACCGAGGTCGAGAACTTCCCCGGCTTCGAAAATGGCGTCATGGGGCCCGATCTGATGTTCACCATGCGGGCCCAGGCCGAGCGCTTCGGCACCGAGATCATCACCGACGATGTCACGGCCGTGGACCTCGACGGCGAGATCAAGACGGTCGTGGACGGGGAGGGCAATACCTATCGGGCCCGCAGCGTCATCCTGGCGATGGGTTCCGCCTATCGCGAGCTTGGCCTGCCGGATGAGAAGAGACTCTCCGGGCATGGGGTGAGCTGGTGCGCCACGTGCGACGGCTTCTTCTTCCGCGACCAGGACATTGCCGTCGTCGGTGGCGGAGACTCCGCCGTCGAGGAGGCGACCTTCCTGACCAAGTTCGCTCGCTCGGTGACCATCGTGCATCGTCGAGATGCCTTGCGCGCCAGCAAGATCATGGCGGACCGGGCGGCGGCGAACCCGAAGATTTCCTTTGCCTGGAATAGCGAGGTGATCGCCATCGATGGCGGCGAGAAGCTGAGCGGCATCACGCTGCGCGACACCCAGAGCGGCGAGACCCGCGAACTGGCCGTGACCGGCTTGTTCATCGCCATCGGTCACGACCCCCGCAATGAGCTCGTCCGGGGCGTGGTCGACCTCGACGACGAGGGCTATGTCTTGGCCCAGGGGCGCACCAGCCTGACCAACATCCCCGGCGTTTTCGCCTGCGGCGATCTCGTGGACAAGAGGTACCGGCAGGCAATCACGGCGGCTGGCTCCGGCTGCGCCGCTGCACTCGATGCTGAGAAGTTCCTCAGCCACTAACTCATCAACGCATCACTACTGAGAGGTTCGCCGACATGGCTGGCACCAGCACCACGACCGACACCACCTACGACGCCGACGTCCTGCACAGCGATACCCCGGTGCTCGTCGACTTCTGGGCGCCCTGGTGCGGCCCGTGCCGCGCCGTCGCCCCGGTCCTGGAGGAGATCGCCCGGGCCAACGAGGGTCGCCTCAAGGTGGTCAAGCTCAACACCGACGAAAACCCCGAGGTGACGCGGCGCTATGGCATCACGTCCATCCCCACGATGCACGTCGTGGTCGGCGGCGAGATCGTCAAGACCTTTGTCGGCGCGATGCCCAAGCCGAAGTTGCTCCGGGAGCTCGAGCCCTTCTTGGGCTGACGCCTCATCGTGTGGAGGACACGATTTGGGTCAATTGTGTTGTGACACAGCGCTTTTAGAGCTGTCGGCCGGTGTCTGTGCGGCAGCGCTCGTGATGTAGTGATTGCTCCGCTGGACCGGCTCGATGGTGAATGGTGGGGTTGATGGTTGGTTCATCCCGCGGCCGCGCACGCCCCGTCTCGCCCGCGGTGCGGGCTGGATCGGGCTAGTCCTCGGGCAATTGATCCGCGGGATCCACGCCCATGGCCGCCAGGATGCGGGCCAGGTCCTCCACCGTGGCGAACTCGATGGTGACCCGCCCCTTGCGCGCCCCCATGGCGATCTTGGCCCGGGTGTCAAGGAAGTCGGACAGCTTCGACTCGAGTTCGACAAGCCCGGGCGTCGCGGGCCGTATGCGGGGGGTGCGCACACCGCGCGTCGATTGCGGGTCCTCGCCCACGGCCACGATTTCCTCGACCGAACGCACGGAGAGTCCCTCGGCGACGATGCGTTGCGCGAGGCGCTCCATGGCACCGCCATCGGCGAGCCCCAAGAGCGCCCGGGCGTGACCGGCGGACAGCACCCCGGCAGCCACCCGACGCTGAACCAGCGGCGGCAGCCGCAGCAGCCGCAGGGTATTGCTGACTTGCGGTCGGGACCGCCCGATCCGGCTCGCCAGCTCCTCCTGCGTGCACCCGAAATCGTCAAGGAGCTGCTGGTATGCCGCGGCCTCCTCCAAGGGGTTGAGCTGGCTCCGGTGCAAGTTCTCGAGCAGGGCGTCCCGCAGCAGGTTCTCGTCATCGGTGTCGCGCACGATCGCCGGGACGACCTGCAAGCCGGCGGCCCCCGCGGCGCGCCACCGGCGTTCGCCCATGATCAGTTCGTAACCATCCGGCCGGGGCCGTACGACGATCGGCTGCAGCAGCCCGACCTCGGTGATCGAAGCCGTCAACTCAGCCAACTCGTCCTCGTCGAAGACGGTGCGCGGCTGTCTGGGGTTGGGTCGGATCGTGTGGATCGGGATCTCGGCGAAGCTCGCACCCGGGACGGTGACCAATCCCGGGGTGTGCACCTCCTGGTCGACGGGTGCTGCCACCTGGGCAGGCGCCGCCAGGCGCGCGGGGTCGCTTGCATTCCCAGGCTCTCGCGCGGTCGTGGGCGTCCCCACCTGCGTTAGGGGCGCGGCGGGCTGGCCCGGGCCGAGGTGTTGGTCCACGCCCAGCCCGTGCTCGCCGGGCTGCGGCCGGTGGTCCTGCCTGGCATTCGCCTCGTCAGGCGCCGTGTCAGGGCTTTGATCGCTCTGTTGGCTCTCGGCCGGTTGGGGGATGAGCGCGCCCAGACCGCGGCCCAGGCCACGTCGCCGTTCAGTCATCGAAGGTCCTCCCTGCGAGCGCCGGGATTGTCAGCCGGCACCGATCTGGTGAGTGCGGATTGCTGGTCGCGCTGTGCATGCAGAGCCGTCCCGGGCGCCAATCGCTGCGCGACCCGGTGGGCGTATTCGCGGGCTGCAGCGCGATAGCTGAGTGCCCCGGTCCCGAGTGGGTCATAGGTCATGACGCTCTGTCCATAGCTGGGTGATTCGGACAGGCGCACGGATCGGGGGATGGTGGCGCGCAGCACCTGGTCCGGGAAATGCCGCCGGACCTCCTGCCCGACCTGGGCTGCCAGGTTGGTCCGCCCGTCCACCATCGTCAGCAGGATGGCCCCCACGCTCAGGCGGGGGTTGAGTGAGCCATGGACCAGATCAATGGTGCGCATCAGCGAGCTCAGCCCCTCCAAGGCGTAGTACTCGCCCTGAATGGGGATGAAGACTTCGTCGGCGGCCACGAGCGCGTTGAGCGTCAGGAGACCAAGGCTCGGGGGGCAGTCGATGATCACGTAGTCGGGGCCGGGCCGGCGCGAGCGCTCAAGGGCGGCATACAGGTGCTCGAGAACCTGCTTGAGGCGCCGCTCCCGGTGCGAGAGCCCCACCAGTTCGATCTCGGCACCCGCGAGGTCGATCGACGACGGGGCGCACCACAGCCCCGGAATGTCCGGGCACTCCTTGACCACCCGTACCAATGGCCGCTCGTCGATGATCACGTCGTAGATCCCCAGATCGTCGGGACCATGCGGAACCGACAGCGCCGTGCTGGCATTGCCCTGGGGGTCCATGTCGATCAGCAGCACCGACAGGCCATCCTGGGCCAGGGCTGCGGCCAGGTTCACCGCTGTCGTCGTCTTGCCGACACCGCCCTTTTGATTGGACACGGCCAAGACCACCGGCTTTCCCGGGCGGGGGCTGGGTCGCAGATCGGTCGCCGTTTCACGTGAAACATGCACACCTGAGGCGCCTCCCTGCGAAACAGTCATCGGCACCGATTCGCTGGGTTCCACTCGGCCTAGACTAGTCGACCCCTCGCGGCGCATCGCATGTCGGTGCGAGCCGTCCCGTTTCGGGATCAGCGGCGGCGGTGCCCGGGTCGGGGTTTGGGCTGCGTGACTTTGCGCGCAACGACGAGCGTGGTGGGGGTGGGCAAGGCCAAGCCCACCTGTCGCACACTGGCCGGGCCCAGCCCCAGGCGCCCCATGGCCTTCGTGGCCGAAGCAATCTCGGCGCTGGCGTTGGCGCCCTTCATCAGCACCAGCTCGCCACCCGCCTTCGCCAGCGGAGCGCACCATTGCACGAGGGTCTCCAAGGCCGCGACGGCGCGGGCGGTGACATAGTCCGCAGACAGTCGCCCGACGAGCTCCTCGGCCCGCCCACGGCATACCTCAACATTCGGAACCTCAAGTGCCGCAATGGTTTCGGAGAGCCAGGTGGTTCGGCGCAACATGGGTTCCACGAGCGTGACATGCAGATCCGGCCGGGCCAGGGCGAGAGCAAGACCAGGCAGACCGGCGCCGGATCCCACATCGACGACGCTGGCGCCGGCCATCGGCATCGCCTCCCCGATGACCGCACAGTTGAGCACATGCCGCTCCCAGAGCCGCGGGACCTCGCGCGGGCCGATCAGGCCGTGGCGAACCCCGCTGTCCGCAAGGATGGCCACGAAGTCCTGCGCCAGCCCTAGCCGTGCCCCAAAGATGCCCTCCGCGAGGGCGGGTGCCGGCGGGGGCACGAGCGCTGGCATCAGGAACTAGCGGGCCGGATCACGACGAACCGGTGCGGCTCCGTGCCGCTGGATTCCGAAATCAGTCCGGCAGCGAGCACCTCGTCATGCACGACCTTGCGCTCGAAGGCGCTCATCGGGCTCAAATCGACTGGGCCGCCGCTCTCGCGGCACTCCTCGATTGCCACCCGGGCCTGCTCAACGAGCGCCGCCCGGCGCTCGGCGCGGTGTCCGGCCACGTCGAGCATGAGTCGGGAGCGTTCCCCGGTTGCCGACTGCACGGCGAGCCGCGTCAACTCCTGCAGCGCCTCGAGCACCCGGCCACCGGGACCCACGAGCCGCCGCGGCACCCGCCCCTCATCCGAGTCGACGATGGCCACCGCCGCGCGGTCTCCGTCGATATCGAGATCGATGTCGCCATCGAGATCGGCAATGTCCAAGAGGGTCTCGAGGAAGTCGGCCGCGACCTCGCCCTCGCGCTCGAGCAGAGCCCGCCGCGGCATGCCGCGCCGGGGTGAACCCGACGCCTCGGCGTCGATCGCCTCGTCGTGCGGCGCCTGCGGAGCCTCGGCTGCGGTCTGTTGTTCTGCCTCAGGGGAATCCGTTGCCTCGAGGTCGTCGACCTCGAGGGCGCTCAGGTGCTGTTCGCTCACTAGCAACTCCTTCATTTGCTCGCACGGCCGGCGTCGCGCGGACCCTCCGGGCCCGGCTTCGGCCGCTTGTCGGTGGTCTTGTTCTGACCCGTGGCGGGGGGTTTGTTCTGCCCCGTGGCGGGGGGCTTGCGCGTGCGGTCCTTGCGTTTGGGCTGCTGACGCTGACCGCTCGGCTTGACGGGCTCCTCCAGCACCGGGCCGGAGCCGCCAGCGGCGGGCGCCAGATCGGCAGGCGTCGCCTTGCCCTTGCGCAGCCTGCGCTCGTGCAGTGCTTTCTCCGCGAGTGATCCCGGTGTCGGCATCCGACGGATGACATAGAACTGCTGGCACATGGACCACACATTGGTGACGAACCAGTAGATCAAGACGCCGATGGGGAAATTCACGCCGGAAATAGCAAAGACCAAGGGCAACACATAAAGCAGAATCTTCTGCTGGCGCGCAAAGGGGTTATCCAGCGCGGACGCCGGCATATTCTTGGTCATCAGCTGACGCTGGGTCGTGAAGGTCGTGACCGACATCAGGATGATCAAAACGATCGTGACGATGCGGGTGTTCGTTGACTCGGCGCGCAAGAACACATCGGAGAGTTGCGCCCCGAAGATCTCGGCTCGCTCGGCCTGGCTGGCAACCTGCTGGGTGATCGGCCCGATGCCATCGCGTCGGCCCTCGGCGATCGCCTCGAGGCCGTTGAGCACGCGGAACAGCCCAAAGAAGATGGGGCTCTGCGCCAGGATGGGCAGACAGGACGAGAACGGATTGGTCCCTGTCGTCCGATACAGATCCATGGTCTCCTGAGTCATTTTCTGTCGTGACTCGGGATCCGTCTTGCCCTTGTACTTAGCCTGGATCTTCTGAATTTCCGGGCTGATCATTTGCATCTTGCGCGATGCTTGAATTTGCTTGACGAATAGCGGGATCAGCAGGGCACGCATCACGATCACGAGCCCGACGATCGACAGCCCCCAGGTCCATCCGGACCCTTCGGGCATACCGATCGCCGTGAAGAAGCTGTGGAAGCCGTACATGATCCAAGCGACGACCCATTCGATTGGGTACATCACGCTGTTAAAGAAGTCGCCCATGCTTTCCTAACTCGACGAACTGAGGTGATTGGTCGCCGCTGGGGGCGCTGGGTGGTCAGAATCTGCCTGCGGCGCAGGGGGTATGCCGTGTGGTCCCCGCCACGTGAACCGCTCGGGAACGTGCTCCACGCCGCCCGGCGCCCACGGATGGCAGCGCAGCAGGCGGCGCACCGCGAGGTAGGGGCCACGGATGGGCCCGAAGCGCTCGACGGCTGTGACCGCATACGCGGAGCAGGAGGGGTAGTAGCGGCACGACGGTGGGGTGAGCGGAGAAATCCATCGTTGATAGAAGCGCAGCGCCCAGATCAGCGGGAGCGCCACCATCCGAGCCGGGCTCATGTCCGACTCCGGAGGCGGGCGCCGATCGTGGTCATGGCCTCATCCAACGCGCTGCCGAGTGCGGCCGAGCTGGCACTGGCGGCCGCCGGGTGAGCCCGCACGACATAGTCGACGCCGGGCGTCAGCAGGGCCAAGCGGGCGCGGCACTGTTCGCGCAGGCGGCGCTTGGTTCGGTTGCGGGCCACCGCGTTCCCGACGGGTCGACCCACGACGAAACCGACCCGGCTCGGAAGATATTGCCGACCGGGGACAGTGTTGGCGGTTAGGACCAGAAGCTGGGCATCAACCGTGACTCGGCCGCGGCGACGCAGGATCGCGGTGAAGTCGGGGCTGGTGCGCAGTCGGTGCTGTGCCGGTAGCACAGCGCGGCGACGTCAGGCCGACAGCTCGGCGCGGCCCTTACGGCGGCGCGCGGCGAGAATGGCGCGGCCGGCGCGGGTGCTCATCCGCGCTCGGAAACCGTGATTCTTGGCCCGGCGGCGGTTGTTGGGCTGGAAGGTCCGCTTGCTCACGACGGTCTTCTTTCGTTCTCGCTGACCGGGGCCTGCTCACTGCGACCTCGCGGTCGATACGAGCAGCTCCCGGGTCGGGGCTGGTCTTGGGTCGGCCGACGCAGTGGCACCGCGGTCGGCCGCAATCGGAAACCCGCGCTCGCACGGAGCGTGGGCATGCGAAAACGGCCGACTGGCCGAAGGGCCAAGCGTACGGCAGCGCGTGAAAGCGGGTCAAACCGCCGGTTTCACCGGGTGCGCCCACTCGAATGGGCAAGGGTGCCATACCACCCCTGCGAGCGTCCGCTACGACACGCCCGACGGCGCACCAATCCTTGCGGTCGGTCATAATGCTCTCCGGGTGAGACACGCTGCACCCGAAACCGCGGCAGCCCCCCCGTCACTATTCTGGGGCGGTTTCGCGTACCCACAAGGTGTGGACAAAGATGTGGACAGCGACGGCCGGAAGGATGTGCATGGTGGCCGACTCTGGGCCGGACACCGGGGCGTTGTGGACCAGCGTGTTGAGCTCCTTGGCTGCCGAGGGGGTCCCCATGACGCAGCGCGCCTTCCTGCAGGGCGCCAAGATCAAGGGCGTGCTGGACCACACCGTGCTGGTCGCCGTCTCCAATGACTTCGCCAAGCAGGTCCTCGAGCAGAAGGTTCGAGAGCGCGTGATCGCGGTTCTGGGCCGCCACCTTGGGGCCGGTGTCAGCCTCGCCGTGACCGTGGATCCCACCCTGGAGGATCACAGCGACGACCTCTTCAGCGCCACGGCGGAACTCCCCGAGCTCGATGACGAGCAGGACGATGAGATCGACGAACTACCGGAGCGCCAGCGCGGTGGCCCGGGTGCCACGGTCGTCGCCGAGGATGTGCTGGCCACCCGGCTGAACCCCAAATATGTCTTCGACACCTTCGTCATCGGATCGAGCAACCGATTCGCCCACGCGGCCGCGGTGGCGGTGGCCGAGGCCCCCGCGAAGGCCTATAACCCGCTCTTCATCTATGGCGAGTCCGGGCTGGGCAAGACGCACCTACTGCACGCCATCGGCCACTACGCCCGCAGTCTGTACTCCCACCTGCGGGTGCGCTATGTGAACTCCGAGGAGTTCACCAACGACTTCATCAACTCCATCCGGGACGACCGCTCGGCTGCCTTCCAGAGCCGCTACCGCGAGATCGATGTCCTCCTTATCGACGACATCCAGTTCCTCTCGGGCAAGGTGCAGACCCAGGAAGAGTTCTTCCACACCTTCAACTCGATCCACAACGCCAACAAGCAGGTCGTGATCACCTCCGATGTCCCGCCCAAGCATCTGAGCGGATTCGAGGACCGGATGGTCAGCCGGTTCGAATGGGGCCTGCTGACCGATGTCCAACCCCCTGACCTCGAGACCCGCATCGCGATCCTGCGCAAGAAGGCCATCCAGGAGCGACTGAGTGTGCCCCCCGAGGTGCTGGAGTACATCGCCTCGCGGATCTCGACCAACATCCGTGAACTCGAGGGTGCGCTGATCCGGGTCACGGCGTTCGCCTCGCTGAACCGGCAGGCGGTCGACCTACCGCTCGCGCAGATCGTGCTCAAGGACCTGATCCCCAACGAGCACGCGAACCAGATTTCCAGCGCGACGATCATGGCGCAGACCGCGGCATACTTCGCGCTGACCATCGAGGATCTGCAGGGTGCCTCCCGCAGTCGGGTCCTGGTGACGGCGCGGCAGATCGCCATGTACCTCTGCCGGGAGCTCACCGATCTGTCGCTGCCCAAGATCGGCCAGCAGTTCGGCGGCCGCGACCACACCACGGTCATGCACGCGGAGAAGAAGATCCGCCAGCTGATGGCCGAACGGCGCGCGATCTACAACCAGGTGACCGAGCTGACCAACCGGATCAAGCAGCAGAACGCGTAGGCGACTGACGCGGGTCCGGGCACAGGGTCCGGCTCCGCCCGCCCCACGCTCATCCCCAGGGTTGTCCACACCCGTGGATGAGGCGTTACCTACCCGCAACCTTGCCCTAACCAGGGCAACTTCATGGAGCTGGCGACGGCCCGCCAGTCGCCCGTCCACAGGTTGTGGACATTCCTGTGGATACCTCTACCGGAGGGCTCCGCGGGGTGGCCGCTTCCTGTGGGCAACCAGGGGAGAAAGCCGACGCGACAACGCCTCGTTATCCCCACCCGAGGCACGCCGCTGGGGATCCCGCAGCGGGCGTCCCCAGCCATCCCGACGCGGCGGGCGTCATACACAGCCGGTGTCCACCCCCGAAAAGGCGTGCTGACCTGCATAGAGGACGCGATATCCACAGCTTCCACAACCGCTACGACGATGACTACCTGAGTTGACATAGATGGTTCCACCCCGAGCTGGAGCTGGGGACAGTGCCCGAATCGGGTGCGGACAGCTGGTCGAGATCGGCCTGCTGACGGCGGATAGCGGGAGAGTCGGCGGAGGATCGAATCCGGGAGAATGTGGCGGGGCGCTAGCACCAACGCCGCACGGCGACTAATGTCATGCTTCCCATCGGGTGGCCGCGGACGAAGAGTGCTCCGCGCGTGGTGAACCCGGCCCGAGACGGGCTGATGCCCGTGCCCGGTGGCTCAAGGTCAAAGGTGGTTAGCGTGAAGTTTCGTGTCGAGCGCGATGTCCTCGCCGAGGCCGTGACGTGGGTGGCTCGCGGGCTGCCCATGCGCCCGGCCGTGCCGGTCCTTGCCGGTGTGCTCATCGATGCTGGCACCGACGGCACGGTCACGCTTTCGGCCTTCGACTATGAGGTGTCCGCGCGCATCGTCGTCAGCGCCGAGGTGTCGGAGCCGGGCACGGTGCTGGTCCTGGGGCGCTTGCTGTCGGAGATCGCTCGGAACCTGCCCGCCGACAAGCCGGTCGACATCGCCACGGACGGCACCAAGGTGCAGGTGACCTGCGGATCATCGCGCTTCGCGCTGTTGCAGATGCCGGCCTCCGACTATCCGACGCTGCCCACCCAGCCCACCGCCAGCGGGAGCATCGACGGGGCGACCTTCGCCCAAGCGGTCTCGCAGGTCGCGGTGGCGGCCGATCGCGGCGACACGCTGCCCATTCTGACCGGGGTGCGCGTGGAGATCGAGGGCGAGAAGGTCACCTTCCTGGCCACCGACCGCTACCGGCTGGCGATGCGCGAGTTCACCTGGACCCCGGAGGCCGCGGATGCGAGTCATCTGGCGTTGATCCCCGCCCGGACCCTCGCCGAGACCGCGCGCTCGCTGGGCTCGGGAGGCTCGGTGTCTCTGGCCCTTGGTCAGGCCGCTGGCGGCGACGGTCTCGTCGGGTTCGAGGCCGGGCAGCGCCACAGCACCTCCCGCCTCCTGGACGGCGAGTACCCCAAGGTCGCCAAGATCTTCCCCAGCGACTCCGAAACCGAGGCCGTGGTCAAGACGTCCGAACTGACCGAGGCGGTCAAGCGGGTGGCCCTGGTCGCGGAGCGCAACACCCCGGTGCGGCTGAAGTTCACCGACGGCCAGGTGGACATCGAGGCAGGCACCGGTGATGACGCCCAGGCCTCCGAGGCCGTCGAAGCCACCCTGGACGGGCCGGACATCGACATCGCCTTCAACCCCGGCTTCCTGCTCGATGGACTGGGCGCCCTGCATACGCCCTATGCCCGCCTCTCCTTCACGGCGCCGCTCAAGCCGGCCATGCTGACCGGGCAGTCCGAGGCCGACGGTTCGCCCGAGCTGAGCTACCGCTATGTGCTGCAGCCGGTGCGGCTGACGTCCTGACTCACGCCGCGGCGACGGTCGGCAGGACGGCCCGGGTGACCGCTACAGTGTGAGCGCGGGCACACCGGGTGCGAGCACGACCGGAGAGGGTTCATCATGCAACTCGGCTTGATCGGCTTGGGCAAAATGGGCGGCAATATGCGCGAGCGGCTGCGTCGCGCGGGAATCGAGGTCATTGGCTATGACCTGAATCCGGCGGTCTCGGATGTCAAGAGCCTGGCGGAGCTGGTCAAAGCCCTCGACGCGCCGCGGATCGTCTGGACGATGGTCGCGGCGGGCGACATCACGCGGCAGACCATCGCCAAGCTGGCTGATCTCCTCGAGCCGGGGGACATGGTCATCGACGGGGGCAACAGCCGGTTCACCGACGATTTCGAGAACGAGAAGCTGCTGAAGTCCAAGGGCATCGCCTATCTGGACTGCGGAGTATCGGGCGGAATCTGGGGGCTGGAGAACGGCTACGGCCTGATGGTCGGCGGCACGGCTGCCAACGTCCGCCGGGCCATGCCCATCTTTGACGCCCTGCGCCCCGAGGGGCCGCGCGACGAGGGTTTCGTGCACGCCGGCAAGGTGGGTGCCGGCCACTACACCAAGATGGTCCACAACGGCATCGAATACGGCATGATGCAGGCCTACGCCGAGGGCTATGAACTGCTGGAGCGCAAGGACATCGTCACCAATGTGCCAGGAGCCTTCAAGGCCTGGAGCCGGGGAACCGTGGTGCGTTCCTGGTTGCTCGACCTGATGGTCAAGGCCCTGGAAGAGAATCCCACTCTCGAGGATGTCTCGGACTACACCGCCGACTCCGGCGAGGGCCGGTGGACCGTCGAGGAGGCGATCGCGCTGAGCGTCCCCATGCCGGTGATCTCGGCGTCCTTGTTCGCTCGGTTCGCCTCCCGGCAAGAAAACTCCCCGACCATGCAGGCGGTTGCCGCCTTGCGCGGGCAGTTCGGCGGGCACCAGGTGCTGACCACGGCCGAGGGTGAAGCCCTGCGGGCGGGGGCGCAGGCCGCCGCAGCCGGCACGGCAAAGCCCGCCACCCGGGCCGCTAAGACGGCCGCCAAGGCCGCGGCCGGCAGCGGGCGCAAGGCCGCGGGCTCATCCTCGGGCACTGGGTCGACGCGGAAGGGCGCCACAAAGCGGTGAGCAGGTGCATGTTCGGCATCTGAGTCTCATCGACTTCCGCAGCTACCCCCAGGCGGAGATCCCCCTAGGGCCCGGTGTCAGCACCTTGGTCGGTCGCAATGGCCAAGGAAAGACCAATGTCGCGGAGGCCCTGGGGTATCTCGCGACCCTGGGATCACATCGCGTCGCCAGCGACCAACCGCTGGTGCGCTTCGGTGCCACCCAGGCGATCGTGCGCGGGGCGGTGGTCCGCGACGGCCGCGAAACGCTGGTGGAGATCGAGATCAACCCGGGACGGGCCAACCGGGCACGGGTCAACCGCGCGCCCGTTGCGCGCCCACGGGAGGCGCTCGGCCATCTGCGGTCGGTGCTCTTCGCGCCCGAGGACCTGGCGTTGGTCAAGGGCGATCCGGCCGCCCGGCGCCGGTTCCTGGACGACCTGCTGGTGCAGCGCCAGCCGCGGTGGGCGGGCGTGCGCTCGGACTACGACCGGATCCTGAAACAACGGGGCGCCTTGCTGAAGTCTGCGGCGCCGGTCCTGCGGCGCGGCGCGCGGGGGCGCCGGCCCGACGTGAGACGCCCCGACGTGGGACGCCCCGACCCGAGCCGTGCCGACCCGATCCCCGGGGACGTGGGTGGACCCGACGTGAGCCCGGAGGGGGACGCGCGGGCGAGCGCACTGCATACCCTGCAGGTATGGGACGGCCACCTGGCCGGCCTCGGCGGGCAATTGCTGTATGCCCGGTTGCGGCTGCTCAAGGATCTGCGCGGACATCTGGATCGCACCTACCAGGAGGTCAGCGGCGGCGACGATTCGGCGCGGGTCTCCTATCGGGCCTCGGTCGCCCTGGACCTCGCCGCGACGATTGCCGACGGACAGGTCCCCTCGATCGAGGAGCTGACCGCCGGCCTCGGCGAGGCGCTCATCGCGGCCCGGGCCAGCGAAATCGAGCGCGGACAGTGCCTCGTCGGCCCGCACCGCGACGACGTGCTCCTCACCTTGGGGGAGCTGCCCGCCAAGGGGTATGCCAGTCACGGCGAGTCCTGGTCCTTCGCCCTCGGGCTCAAGCTGGCGGCATACGAGCTCCTGCGCACCGATCTCGGCACCGACCCGGTCCTGGTCCTGGACGATGTCTTCGCCGAATTGGACAGCGGACGGCGCTCCCGGCTCGCTGGCCTGATCGGCGACTGCGAACAGGTGCTGATCACGGCCGCGGTGCCGCAGGACATCCCCGCATCGCTGGTGGGGCAGCGGTTGCGGGTTGCCGAGGGCGCGATCGGACCGCAGGAGCCTGAGGGGACGCCGGATGAGTGAGAGCCCACCGCCCGAGGCGACCCCGGCGTGCGAGCCAGCGACCCCGGACCCCGCGCTGGAGGCCGCGGCGCAGGCCCTGCGTCGGGTGCGGGCGCTCGCGCGAGCCAAGGGCCTGCGGCCCGGTAGCGCGCCACACCGCAGCCCGCGGCAGGGTGGCCGGGCGCCACGCATCGATCGGGATCCCACGCTGCTGGGCGACGTCGTGAGCAACCTCGTCAGCGAGCGCGGTTGGGAGCATGAGGTCGAAGTCGGTGCGGTCGTCGGGCGGTGGCCGCTGATCGTCGGCCCCGAATTGGCCGAGCACGCCCAGCCGGAGACCTTTGTCGACGGGGTGCTCGTCGTGCGCGCCAGCTCGACGTCGTGGGCGACTCAATTGCGGTTGTTGAGTGCGACCCTGCTTGATCGGATCGCCGCGGAAACCGGCCCTGGGGTCGTGACCGAGATCCAGGTGCTCGGTCCGACCGCCCCGACGTGGCGGCACGGTCGGCGTGGCATCACTGGAGGGCGCGGCCCCCGCGACACCTATGGGTGAGCCGGCCGCGGTGGGGTCGAGCCGCAAGGATGGCCCTGTGGACACCTGGATCGCCCTGCTGCGTGCCGTCAACATCGGCACGCGGCGCTACCTCATGGCCGATCTGCGGGCCGCCCTGACCGCGGCGGGCTATACGGATGTCGAGACCCACATTCACACCGGGAACGTGCGGCTCACGGGACCCGAGACGACAGCGGAGGCGGTTGAGCGTCGACTCGAGGCGATCTTTGCCGCGGATCGGGGCTTTCCGGTTGCCACCTTCGCGCTGCGGCCCGCGGAGGTGGCCGAGCTTGCCGAGCAGTGCGCGGAGCTCAGCGGACTGCATCGTCCGGAGTTCGGTCACTATGTGAGCATCCTGCGCTCGGCGCCGAGCGCCGCATTGATCGACGCCATCGAGGATCTGCGTCGCCCGCACGAGTTGCTCGTGGTGCGCGGCCGCGCGGTGCACCTGCTGTATGACGTGCCGTATCACGAAGCGAAGGTGTCCCACGCGGCGCTGGAGAAGCTCGCGGGGGAGGGAACCAATCGCAATGCCCGGGTGGTGCTGGCGCTGGCCGCGAAGTGGGCGGGTTAGGGGCGCTTCCGCATGCGGATGTCGGAGCGCTGCGTGAGGATGGGCCGTATGACGCGCAGCGGGATATTCAGTCGGCACCGGTGCGGCATTGTGCCGCCGCACATCCTCGAGCGCCTGTCCCGCTCGGCGGACCCGCAGATTGCCGCGGCGGCCCGCGAGGTGCTTATCGACATCGATGCCGGCCTGCTGCATCGGCGAGGGCACGCCCGGCCGGCGCCGGGGAGCGCGCGGCCCCGGTTGGGGACCGGCACGCTGGCCAGCGGCCCGGTCCGGCTCGTCAGCGACGCGCAGAGCGGCACCGACCTGCCGGGGGTCCGCGTGCGCGGCGAGGGCGACCCGGACACCGGCGATATCGCCGTCACCGAGGCGTATGACGGCCTCGGTGCCACCTGGCAGCTGTTCGCCGAGGCCTTCGCCCGCAACTCACTGGACGGTCGGGGCCTGCCGTTGCGGGCGACCGTGCATTACGGCCGGGAGTATGACAACGCCTTCTGGGACGGCACCCAGATGGTCTTCGGCGACGGCGACGGACGCATCTTCGGCCGGTTCACGGCCAGCCTCGATGTCATCGCCCACGAGCTTGCCCACGGGGTGACCGAGCACACCGCGGGGTTGATGTACCAGGGCCAGCCCGGAGCGTTGAACGAGTCGATGTCGGATGTTTTCGGGTCCCTGGTCAAGCAGCACCGGCTCGGGCAGGGGGCCAATGAGGCGGACTGGCTGATCGGCGCCGATTTGCTCATTGGTGAGCTCGCGGGGCAGGCGCTGCGCTCGATGAAGGCCCCGGGGACCGCATACGACAATCCGATCCTGGGGCGGGACCCGCAGCCGGGGCACCTGGACGACTATGTGGAAACCGACCTGGACCATGGCGGGGTCCACATCAACTCCGGTATCCCCAACCGCGCCTTCTATCTGGTGGCCAGCGCCCTCGACGGCCCGGCGTGGGAGGTCGCGGGGCGGATCTGGTATGCCGTGCTGACCGGCCCCGGGATCAGCGCCGATTGTGATTTCGTCACCTTCGCCGGGCTGACCGTGGATGAGGCCATTGCGCGGTATGGCGTGGCCTCCGCCCCCGCCGCCGCGGTCCGGGCGGCCTGGGCGGCCGTGGGAGTGCTGGGTGGCCCCGAGGACCCGGTGCCATTCCTCGAGGCTGAGGATGCAGGGGACTCGGGGTCGTCGGCGGATGGGTCGGATTCCCCCGCCGACGGGGTCGGCCACCACGAGCCGAGTCCGGATGATTTCGAACACGAGGGTGAGGTGCCCAGCGATGCGGTCGTTGCGGTCACCCGCAGCGGGGGTTTCGCCGGACTGACACTGCGCCGTGAGGTGGCTCTCCGGGAGCTGCCCGCGCCCCAGGCTCGGGCGTGGCGCAGGGTGCTCGGGCGCGGCACCCTGCGGGCCATCGAAGACGGGACGCCGGGCGGATCGTCGGGAGCGGCGTCGCTGGGTGCGCGGGGTGGGGTGACGGGCGGAGCCGCGGATTTCTACTGTTATGAGGTCAGCTGTGCCACCCCGGCGACCCATGTGCAGCTCGCCGAGTACCAGCTCCCGGAAGCGGTGCGACACCTCTTGGACGAGACCCTGCGAGGAGACCGCGGCGACTGGTCGTGGCCCTGACGTCATACCGAGGTAAGGGCACGGGGCCTTGGCGCGCGGTGTGGCGACGGGCAACGGGCGCGGGGGGCCTGGTGCGGTGTGGCGACGGGCAACGGGCACGGGGGGCCTGGTGCGGTGTGGCCCGGGGCACGTGGCACCAACTCAGCAGAGGTTCCGTTCAGATCCACAGGATGCATCCTGTGGCGCTGAGCGCAGCTGCTGCTAGCAGAGGTTAGGTCGGGCGGCGGGAGGTGCCGGGGGGAGGGGTCGCTCGATACAGTTGGGGGCGCGCCGCGCATCTCGCGCGCCGCGTCCGGTCACCCCTTCAGGAGAGTTCCTCGTGTCTGCCCAGATCACCGTCCACCTCGCCGGGAGCGAACGAGCGGTGCCGCAGCAGAGCACGGCGGGCGACCTCTTCGCCGGGGACCGGGCCGTGCTCGTGGCCCGGGTCAACGGGCAGCTACGGGATCTGGCCCATGTCCTGGTCGACGGCGACAACGTCGAGCCGGTCACCGCGCAGGAGCCGGACGGTCTCGAGGTCCTGCGACACTCCACCGCCCACGTCCTCGCGCAGGCGGTGCAGGAGCTCGACCCGCAGGCCAAGCTCGGCATCGGCCCCCCGATCCGCGACGGCTTCTACTACGACTTCGACGTCGAGGTCCCCTTCAACCCGGAGGATCTGAAGGCTCTCGACAAGGTGATGCAGCGGATCATCAACGAGGGTCAGACCTTTGTGCGCCGTGAGGTCTCCGACGCCGAGGCTCTGGATGAGCTCGCTGGTGAGCCCTACAAGTGCGAGCTCATCGGGATCAAGGGAGGCGCGGCGGACGACGTCGAGGGTGCCGCCGGGGAGGTCGGCGGGGCCCAGCTAACCATTTACGACAATGTCCGCAAGGACGGCACGCGCGCGTGGGGCGACCTGTGTCGCGGCCCCCACGTGCCGTCTACCAAGGTCATCGGCAACGCGTACAAGCTGATGCGCAGCGCCGCGGCATACTGGCGTGGCAGCGAGAAGAACCCGCAGTTGCAGCGCATCTATGGCACCGCCTGGGGGAGCAAGGAGGAGCTGAGGGCCTATCTCGACCGGCTCGCGGAGGCCGAACGGCGCGACCACCGTCGGCTCGGTATCGAGCTCGACCTCTATTCCTTCCCCGACGAGCTGGGCGCTGGGCTGCCGATCTTCCATCCCAAGGGTGGGGTGCTCAAACGGGTCATGGAGGACTACGCCCGCGAGCGGCACCTGCAGGAGGGCTTCTCGTATGTCGGCACCCCGCACGTCTCGCGGGAGGGTCTGTTCCACACCTCGGGGCACCTGCCGTACTACGAGGACACGATGTTCCCCGCCATGGATGAGGATGGCCAACGCTACTTCCTCAAGGCGATGAACTGCCCGATGCACAACCTCATCTACCGGTCGCGCCAGCGGTCGTATCGGGAGCTGCCACTGCGGCTGTTCGAGTTCGGGCACGTCTATCGGTATGAGAAGTCGGGGGTCATCCACGGTCTGACCCGAGTGCGAGGCCTGGAAATGGATGACTCGCACTCGTATGTCGCCCGCGAGCAGGCGCCGCAGGAGATCAAGCACCTGCTCGACTTCGTCCTGGGCCTGCTGCGCGACTTCGGCCTCACCGACTTCTATCTCGAGCTGTCCACGCGCGATGACAAGAAGCCGGAGAAGTTCATCGGTTCGGACGACCAGTGGGCTGAGGCCACTGCCATCCTGGAGCAGGTGGCGAGCGAGTCCGGCCTCGACCTCGTGCCCGACCCGGGTGGCGCCGCCTTTTATGGCCCGAAGATCTCGGTGCAGGCCCGGGATGCCATTGGCCGCACCTGGCAGATGTCGACGATTCAGTACGACTTCAACCAGCCGGCCCGCTTCGAGCTGGAGTACTCCGCCGCGGACGGCTCGCGCCAGCAGCCGGTGATGATCCACTCGGCGAAGTTCGGCTCGATCGAGCGCTTCATCGGCGTCTTGATCGAGCACTATGCCGGGGCGCTCCCGCCGTGGCTCTCCCCCGTCCAGGTCCTTGCGCTCCCCGTCGCCGAGGAGTTCGAGCCGTATCTGCGCGAGGTGCTGGAGCAGATGGCGGGCGCCGGGATCCGCGTCGAACTCGACAGCTCGGATGATCGTTTCCCCAAGAAGATCCGCAACGCCTCGAAGGCGAAGGTGCCCTTCGTCGTCATCGCCGGCGCTCAGGACCGGGACACCGGCGCGGTGTCCTTCCGCTATCGCGACGGTACGCAGGAGAACGGGGTTCCCGTCGCCGCGGCGATCGAAAAGATCCGCGCGGCAATCGACGCCAAGGCTCAGGTCTGAGCGCGCCCGTCCGCTCCCGCGCCCCATTTTGACTAACCTCTGCTAGCAGAGGTTAGTCAAATCTGCACACTTTCCTAGTGGGCCGTGTTTGAAGTGTTCTGACGGTTGGATTTCTTGAGGATATCGTCGGCGGTCTTGGTCCACACGAAGGGGTGTTTGCGGTTGACTCGACCTCGGTCCGGGCCCACGTTCACGCTGCTGGTGCCCGTCGGGACAGCGTGAGTCGTGTTGCGGGA
>CALLZC010000028.1 GCA_937858995.1 uncultured Nostocoides sp. | reverse complement strand
CTCTATTCGTCGGCAGCGTCAGATGTGTATAAGAGACAGAGGTCAGGCGTCGTCGGCGGGGCGACCGGCATACCGCAGGCGGGCCCGGCCGGCGCCGGCGTCGGCCCACCGCTCGAGTTCGATCACGGCCAGGGCCGAGGTCGGCAACCGTACCCATTCGCCGGTCAGCTCCGACGCCAGCTCCTCCAGACCAGGGTTGTGCCCGGTCAGCGCCAGCCGACCCACGGACTCCGACGCGCCGCGAACCAGCTCGAGCAAGTCCGCACCATCGAAGGTATAGGCGGCCTCCTCGATCCGCACGCTGGGCAGGGGGCCCGACCACTGCCCGGCGATGAGGTCCCAGGTCTGGCGGGCCCGCGCGGCCGGCGAGACAAGGGCCAGATCCGGCACCAGTTCGTGCTCCGCGAGCCATCGGCCGGTATGCGGTGCCTGCCGGCGCCCGCGCGACGCGAGCGGGCGGTCCCGGTCGCCCACGGCGTGGCCCCAGTCGGACTTCGCGTGCCGCAGCAGCAGGAGGGTGTGGGTCGCAGGAGTCACGGCAAGCGAGGCTAGCGCGCTGTTGCCGATCACGCGCCGAGGCTCTCCTGCAGGAATTCGATGGCCACCTGCCACTGCACCCCGATGTCGGCGCCGACGAAGACATGGTCGGCTCCGGGCACCACGATCAGCCGACTTCGGGCACCCACGGCCCGGGCCCGTTCGTGCAGCCGCGTCGCCTGCTCCAGGGGCGCCAAAGAGTCCTGGTCCCCGTGCATGATCAGCATCGACGGCGAGTCCGCACGCAGATGTGACACGGGTGAGTACGCCATCGCCAGCCAGTCGCGCGCCTCGGAATCGACTCCACGCCACAGCGATTCGGTCAAGTCCGGCAGGACGGTCAGGTCCGAGGCGCCGTACCACCAGATGATGGCGGCCACATCGGTGCGACCCGCGCCCACACCGAGCCGGCCCAGGAAGTGGGGGTCCGGTCGCGCCGCGCTGCCGGCGAGGCCGACAAGGGACGCCAGGTGCGCGCCGGCCGAGTCACCCCATACAGCCACCCGATCCACGTCGAGCCCGAGGTCGAGCGCATAGTGGCGGACATAGCGCAGGGCGGCGACGAGATCGCGCACCATGTCATCGGGGGCAGCTTCACCAATGAGCCGGTGGTCCGGCGTCGCGACCGCAATGCCGGCATCGATGAGTCGCTGGAAGAGCTCCTGCTGTCCCCATTGGAGGGGTACCAGCCGGCGATCCCCCTCCGACCACCCACCGCCGTGAACCCACATGACCAAGGGCGCAGGCCGAGTCGCCTGCGGCACATGGAGATCCAGGACGAGCGGCCGGAATCCCGGGACCTGCGCGTAGGTCAGTCCGGTCCACGATCGAGCACCACGCAAGGGCTCGAAGCTCAGGGGCGGCAGATGAGTCAGTGGCGGCCAGGGTCCGTGCTCGACCGGCGCCCGCAGCTCTCGGATGTCCACGTCCGCAGTCTGGGCAGCCCAGCCGCCGGATGCAAGCGCGCTCCGCCGCGGACTCGCAGGTTGCGGCCTAGATGAAGATGGTCTGCGCGCCCTCACTGATCTCGATGAAGTCGGCGGCACTGATGACGCCCTCGACAGCGGGGTGGAGGTCGGCCTCGATCATCTTCATCATGTCGAAGGACAATTTGCAGGCGTACATGTGCACGCCCGCCGCCTGCAGCAGGTCGAGAAACTCCGGGACGTCGGGGATCTCCAGGTCCGCCATTTGCTTCTTCATCATCTTGGTCGCGATCGACGTCATGCCGGGAAGCTGTCCCATGACCTGCGGCATCGATTTGTGCTCCAGGCCGGGCCGGATCGCCCCCAGGTCCGCCATGTGCATGGCCGTGTTGCCGAGCATCGTGAACTTGAGCTTGGCATTGGTCTTCTTGTTGACGATGTCCAGTCCCCAGAAGGTGAAGAAGATGTGCGTCTCGATCCCCTCGCCGGCCGCTGCGTTGCCGAGGATCAGGCCCGGGTAGGCCATGTCGAGGTTGCCCTTGGAGCAGATGAGCGAGAGCTTGCGCGGTCCGCTGTATGCCGGGCCCGCGGCCTCGCCCGCTGCTTCCGGGGCCGCAGTGGACGTCGGTCGAGCAGCGGTCGCGCCGAAGTCGGGAAGGATGAATCCGTCGGGTAGTGATCGCATCGAATCTCTCGTGTTCAGTCGGTTCGGGTTTAGACGCAGCCCACGGGCTTGGGGAGCCCGGCAAGGTAGGCCATCTTCTTGGCGGGCTTGCCGGGATAGAGCGCGAAGAGGTGTTTGACGTCGAATCCGCCGACCGCTTGCATCCGGCGCAGCGTGGGGGTGACCCCCGTCTTGGCGGAGTCCTCGCGCATGAATCGCAAGGGCGCCCAATGCTCTTCGGTCATCTCATCGATGCCGATCAACTCGGCCAGGATCGCCGCGAGCTCCTCACTCCATTCGTCGCGGTTGGTGAAGAAGCCTTCGGCGTTCACCGTGAAGGTGCGATTGTCGATGGTGTTGGTGGGCATGGGTATCTATCCCTTCGTCTCGGCAGGCACCTTGCCGGCCATCGACATCAGCGTCGGAACGGGCAGCGGCCGCCCGGGCAACAACAGGTTCCAGTAGATCTTCTCAAAGGCGAGCTTGCCCAAGTGGTTGAGGCGGGATTCGCCGAGCAGCTTCATCGGTCCGACAACCGGCACCGGGAAGAGCCCCGTCAACGGCTCGGTGTCGTAGTTGAAATCCAAGAGCAGCGCCTTGCCCCGCCCGGATTCGACGAAGCAGTTTGCGTGTCCGTCGTACTTGCTCGGCAGGGGACGCCCCGCCATAGCCGCTTGGAGGTTCTCCACAAGGTGATCGATCTCGAAGTGAGCGACCGCGCCGGCCTTGGAGGTCGGGACATTCGTCGCGTCCCCGATGGCGAAGATCCGCTCGTATGCCGGGGACCGCAAGGTGTGCTTGTCCACCGGGACGAAGCCGAGGTCATCACCGAGCCCGGAGTCGATGACGAACTGCGCGCCCATGTTCAACGGCACGGTGACCAGCAGGTCGAAGGGGAGGGCACGCCCGTCATACGCGACGATGGTCTGCGTGTCGGGGTCGACGTGCGAGATCGCGAAGTCTGCCGCGACCCGGATGCTGCGGTCCTCGAGCAGCGCACCCAGTGCGGCGGAGGCCACCGGCTTGGTGAAGGCCCCGTCGAGGGGAGTGACATAGGTGATATCGACCTTGTGGCGGATCCGCCGCTTGCGGAAGTAGTCGTCCGCCAGGAAGGCGAACTCCAGCGGCGCGACCGGACACTTGATCGGCATGTCGGTGATGTGGACGAGCAAGCGACCGCCCTCGAAGTTCGCGAGTGCATCGTGCAGCGCGGCCGCCCCGTCGAGGGTGTAGAAGTCGAATGCGCTTGTGCGCCAAACCTTGTCATCCAGCAGACCGGGGGTTTGCGCCGGTTGCGGCGTGGTGCCACTGGCGATCACCAGCCAGTCGTATGCCAGTTCGTCCCCACCATCGAGGAGCACTACGTGGCGCTGCGGATCGACGCGGGAGACACCCTGTTGCAGGAAGCGCACCCCGTCAGCGAGCTGCGCGCGACGCGATCGCACGACCCGCTCCGGGGTATAGGCGCCGAAGGGAACGAAGAGGTAGCCGGGCTGGTAGTGATGCGCATCGTCCCGGTCCACGACGGTGATCGACGTGTCGTCCGGCAAGGCCTTGCGAAGGGCATTGGCGAGCATCGTGCCAGCAGTCCCTGCACCCAGGATAACGACTGTTGCCATGACTCAAGGCTATACCTGGCGGGGTATCGCCCCGCGCCATTCGAGCTGTTCCGACGGTCACACATGGCCGCTCGACGAGGGGCCGCTTGCCGCCGCGAGACGATGGCCCCAGGGGGCCGCCCCGGGAGGTCGTTGAGGGCGCGCCAGAGCGGCACTACGGCGGGCCACTGAGAGCGCGTCGGGCACCGCAACGAGAGCACCGCCTCGGCGTGGGAGGTGCCGAGGCGGTGCGTTCGGATACCGGCGCGCCCGTGGGTTACACGCGCGGTTTGGGTCGGGTCAGGTGGTGGCGGAGGTCGTGGCCGACGGGGTCGGGAGCGGCAGGGTGCCACCCTGACCGGGCATTCCCGGGCCGTGGTGCCCCTTGCCGCCGCGGCCCATGCCGCCCGCGCCAACCTCGATCGTCTTCAAGTCGGCCGAGACCTCGATCCGCACCGGCGCGCCCGCCTTGGTGCCGAAGGCGTCATACGACCCGTCCTCATCCTTGACCACCACGGTGACAGTCACGGCCGAGTCCTCGCCCTTGATCGCCTCGGTGACCTTCGTCAGTTCGGCGCCGGTCACCGGCGTGTGGCTGTGGCCACCACGGCCCATACCGCCCTTGCCGGGTGTTCCACTCTCGCGATCGGTGGGTCCGGGCAGTCCGCTCGACGCCGACGAACTCGCGGTGGAGGTGGCGCTCGGGGTCGATTCGCCGGCCGCGGCATAGGCGATCGCCCCGCCACCGGCGATGAGCAGACCTGCCGCGCTCGCGATGACTGCTCCCTTGCTGATCATGCGTGAAGCCATGATGTTGTGCTCCTTTGGAGTCCTTGGGCAGCTCTTCCGCCCAATTCGTTGACACCAGAATCGACCGCGAACCTGTCACGATGCTGTGCCCGACCTAGGACTTGTCCGTCGGACTGGGCTTCCCCGGGCAGCGTCGAAACGGTAGGTTGCCGGGAATCCCGTTTGACCATCGCTTGAGGGGAACCATGTTCACGACCAGCCGCTCGGGGCGTCTGGCGGCCGCACTTATCTGCGTGCCGCTCACCGTTGCCGGAATCCAGTCCACCACCGCCACCGCATCCGCCGGGACCACCCTCGATGTGGCCACCACGGGCAAGGACACCAACGCGGGCACCTCGGCTGCTCCGTTGAAGACCGTTCAGGCAGCCATCAACAAGGCGAAGCCCGGAACGACCATTCGGATCCACAAGGGCACCTACAACCAACAGCTGATCATCCGTAAGTCGGGAACCGCCAGCGCCCCGATCACCGTCCTGCCCGCTGGAGACGGTCCGGTGACTCTCACCTCAGACCAGCCGGCAGAGGACTGCGACGCCCGCCAGCCGTCGCCGAGGCGCACCATCTTGATGCAGGCCGGCAGCGACCACTGGACCTTCCAGGGTTTGGCCATTCACAACGGCGTCTACATCAACGGTGGCGGGGCATATGAGCTCTACACGTGGCATGACGACCTGGTCGACGATCGGATCTGGGAGCCCCGGCGCGCCGTGCCCGGCTCCTCTTCCTACAACCCGACGGCGGCTCGCGGTGCCGTCGCCTATATGGAGGGTGTGCTCGGTCGTGGGCTCAACCCGGCCGAGGGCAACAAGTTCATCGGCAACCAGCTCACCGGTCGCGGCATCCATGTGGCATTCGGCATCGGTGGCGCCATCAAGGACAACACGATCACAGCGGTCACCTGTGGCACCGGTCCAGGTGTTTGGCTGATCACCTTCAGCAACTTCTGGCAGATCTCGGGCAATGACGTCTCGCATATCGCCGACTCGGGTGACACGCACTTCATGCAGGAGGGCATCCGGCTGGGCACGGCCTCGAACTACAACCTGATCTCACGCAACACGGTGCACGATCTCGGCGACGACGGTCGCGGGATCGCCACCGATGTCGACGCCAGCTTCAACACCTTCGAATACAACACGGTCACCAATGTGCCGATCGGCTACAACGACGAGATGTCGGGCTGGGGCAATATCTGGCGCAACAACACCGTGAGCAACTTCAAGATTCTCGGTTTTGGCTTCCGGATGAAGGACCGGGTCTTGAAGGTGCCGTCCAAGGACACCAGCACCCACTATTCCGTGGTGTCCAATAACATCGCCAAGGACGGTCGTCGCGGCGCGGCCGGGCTGTCGATCGGGGCCATCGCCGGGAGCAAGTTCTCGGGCAACACCTTCGGCAAAATCAACCTCGGCACCTATGTGGCGGGATACTGGGCGAAACAGGGCAACACCTGGAATGGCACCACCAAGCCGCCGAGCTGAGTGCGGCTCCCGATGACCGACCCCGCGGGTTCGTGAACCCGATGACTGCCTTTCGCCAGGTCGATGTCTTTGGTTCGGGCCCGCTGTCCGGCAACCCGCTCGCCGTGGTCCATGACGCCGACTCGTGGTCCACGGACCAGATGGCCCGGTTTGCGAACTGGACCAATCTGTCGGAGACCACCTTCTTGCTGCCGCCGCTCGACGCCGCCGCCGACTATCGCGTGCGGATCTTCACGGTCGATGGTGAGCTGCCCTTCGCCGGGCATCCGACCTTGGGGTCCGCCCACGCGTGGCTGGAGGCGGGCGGCATACCCCAAACGCCGGGGCGTGTCGTGCAGGAGTGCGGAGTCGGCCTGGTGCCCCTCCACCACGCGCAACGCCTGGCCTTCGCCGCCCCGGCGCTGCTGCGCAGCGGCCCGGTCGAGGCGGCTTTGAGCGCTCGGGTGGCGGCGGCGCTGGGGCTCGCCGCTGACGACGTGCTCGCCACCCAGTGGATCGACAACGGGCCCGGCTGGATCGGTCTGGAGGTGACCAGCGCCGCCGCGGTCCTGCGGATCGACCCCGATCCCGCCGAACTGCGAGGTCTCCAGGTCGGGATCCTGGGCCGGTATGACGGCGCGGGGCCGGCCGGGGTCGACGCCGAGGTGCGCGCCTTCTATTCCGAGGGCCGCCACGTCATCGAGGATCCCGTGACCGGCTCGCTCAACGCCGGCTTCGCGCAATGGCTGATCGGGGCCGGGCGGCTCCCGCAGGCGTATGTCGCCCGCCAGGGCACTGCTGTGGGTCGTGATGGTCGCATCCACATCGACGCGGCGGACGGTGAGATCTGGGTCGGCGGGGATACCCGCACGGTGCTGTCCGGGACGGTCGCCGCCGGGTGGCCAACTGATGTCGACATCGGCCACCAGCCCCAGATCTGACCCGACCAGCACACTGCGCCCTCCCCTCACCTCGGAGCGGGACAACATGACGCCGTTTTCGAGATTGCGGGGTCCCACACCTTGGGCTTGTCGGACCTATTTGTCAGGATGAGGTCGTGAAACCACCGCCGCCACCGCCGCCGCCCCCCGGGTGGCGCCGCGCCGCGCCAGCGGAGGAACCTGACGCACCCCAATGGGGGGATGAGAACTGGGGGTATGAGCCGGACGCCGAGACCCAGCCGATCCCTGGCCCGCCCGGGCGGGCCTACAAGGTCACCCAGGTCGTTGGTCGCGGTAGCCGCGGGGCAGCTCGGGTGGTCGGAGCCGGGACGCGCGCCGGCGCCCGGCGCTATCAGCAGTTCACCTCGGCCCACGGCGCGGACGCGAGCGGGCTCGCGAAGCTGATCCAACTGCATACGGCCAATGTCGCGGGCGACGCGGCGCTCACCGTCTCGTTGGCGGGGACCGTCTTCGCCCTGCCCTCCGACGAGGCCCGCAGCCAGGTCGCGCTCTTCCTCGCTCTGACGATGGCGCCCTTCGTCATCCTGGCGCCCCTGATCGGTCCCTTGCTGGATCGCTTCCGCCACGGGCGCCGATGGGCGATCGGCACCACATTGGCCACCCGCGCCTTCCTGGCCTGGGTCTTGGCCTCGGCGATCGTCGACGATTCCGGATGGCTCTATCCCACTGCTCTCGGTGCCTTGGTGGCGAGCAAGTCGTATGCCGTGACCCGGGCCGCGGCCGTGCCTCGGCTGCTGCCGGACGGCATCACCTTGGTCAAGGCCAATTCGCGGCTGACCATCGCTGGGCTGCTGGGCATGATGGTCGGCGGCGGCCTCGCCGGGGCCCTGTCCCGGATCGGGCCGGACTGGTCCCTGCGCGCGGCCTTCGTCCTCTATATCGTCGCCACCGTGCTGGCGATCCGGCTGCCGGCTGCCGTCGACTCCGATCGCGGCGAGTCGGACTTCACCGAAGGCGACGCCGCCTCCCCTGCCCGTCGCCTGCGGGCCTTGCCGCTCAGTGTGCGCTACGTCCTGTGGCTCGTGACGGGCGCTCGGATGCTGTCTGGCTTCCTGACTCTCTTCCTCGTCTTCCTCATGCGCGAGCATCCCATTCCGGGGCTGGATGGCTCCCTGGTTCTGGGGCTGGTCGCGGGCGCCGCGGGCAGCGGTAGTGCGCTCGGCAGTTTCATCGGTAACCGCAAGCGCAATCCGCCGCCGGAGGCGCTGGCGACGGCCCTGCTGGCCCTGGCCGTCGTGGCCGCCGTGACCGCGACCTTTGTCTATTCGATCTGGAGCCTGGTCGCCCTGGGTCTGGTGACCGGTCTGTTCAGCCAGCTGGGCAAGCTCAGCCTGGATGCCCTCATCCAGTCCGACGTCCAGGATCAGCTGCGCGGGCGGGTCTTCGCCTGGTCGGAAACCCTCCTGCAGACCTTCTGGGTCATCGGCGGAGCGGTCGGCATCGCGATCCCGCTGCGACCCGGACTCGGCTTCGGCGTCATCACGGGATTGCTCCTGCTCGCCCTGGGGGCTGCCCTGCGCTCGCGGGCGACCGGTCAGGGCCGATCGGCCATCCTGCCCACCCCGCGCCGCGCGAGTCGACAGGCGCCGTGAGGCGGGCGCGAGACATGAGGCAGCGACGATGAATCAGCCCCGGACGGCCGACGAACTCATCGCTCAAGTCGCCGGTGACCTGCGTGATCGCGGCGAACGGATGACCGCAGCGCGCCGCTGCGTGCTCACGGCGCTCGCCACCACGCCGGGACACTTGAGCGCCGAGGACATCCACAACCGCATGGGCGGCGAGGTGCCGGCGAGCAGCGTCTATCGCGCCCTGGAGACGCTCTCGCGGCTGGGAGTGGTCCAGCACATCCACCTCGGACACGGCGCCACGGCATACCATCTGCATGACGGCGAGGGCGCGCACTTGCACGTGGAGTGCCGCACCTGCGGCGCCGTCCTCGACCTTCCGGCCGGCTTGCTGGACCCGGTGGTCGAGCAGCTCGACACCGTCGGCTTCACCCTGGAGCCGGCGCATACGGCGCTTTCCGGTCGCTGCGCCGACTGCCGCTGAACCCGTCCTAACCGAAGGCCCTCGTGACCTCACACGCATCGATTGCCGCCCTGCCGAGCCCTGCCGACGAGCCGTCCTGGTCACAGGGCGATTGGCCCCTGGGCGCTCGGTACGACGCGGCAACCTCCGCCACGACCTTCGCGGTGGCCGCCCCCGAGGCGGATCGCGTCGTGCTGGAGATCTATGCACAGGCGACGGGGGCCGCGGCGGTGGCCACCTTCGACACCCAGCGCGGGCCCGACGGCAGGTGGTTCGCTCGGGTCGCCGGCGTCGGACCCGGGGCGCACTACGGGTACCGCGTCTGGGGACCCGGATGGGAGGTCGACCCGCAGTGGACCCCGGGCAGCGCGGCAGGATTCGTCAGCGACCGCGGGCCGCGCGGTCAGCGCTTCAACCCCAACAAGCTCCTCACTGATCCCTATGCCCGAGAGATATCGCACAGCCCGGCCAGTGCGCAGGTCCACGCGGCCGGAGCCGACAGCGGGGTCTTCGGCTGGGGACCCCGGCAGTACCGCGGGCGCCCGGTCCGCGAATGGGACACCGGTCCCTATGCCCCCAAGGCGATCGTCATCTCGGACGCCGCCCCCACGGGGGCCAAGCCGCGCATCCCGGCGCAGGACGCGGTGGTCTACGAGGCCCACCTGCGCAACCTGACGCTGCACCCGTCAGCGCGCGAGCTGCGTAGCCACGTGCGTGGCCTGCCCGGGTTCGACGCCGTCCGCGACATCCCCGAGGACCTGCAGGGCACGTATGCGGGCGCGGCCCGGTTGGCCCCGTATCTAAAGGCGCTCGGGGTGACCACCATCGAACTCCTGCCGGTGCACGAGAGCAGTGGGAGCGAGCTGGATACGACCGGCACGTCCAATCACTGGGCCTATATGACCTTGGGCTTCTTCGCGCCGAACCGGCAGTATGCCGCTGACAAGAGCCCGGGAGGACCGACCCGCGAGTTCAAGGACATGGTCCGCGCCTTTCATGAGGCGGGGATCGAGGTCTACCTCGATGTCGTGTATAACCACACGGGCGAGGGTGGCACCTGGGGCGATGCCGACACGGTGGGTTTCACCAGCTTCGGTGGCTTCGCCACGACGGACTACTACGTCCTGACCAACTCCGGCCAACTCGTCGACGGCGCCACCGGGTGCGGCAATCAAACCGACCTGTCCTCGCCGATCACCCAAAAGCTCGTGCTCGATTCCATCGCCTACTGGTGCGACGAGATGGGCGTCGATGGCTTTCGCTTCGATCTCGCCCCGGTCCTGGGCCGGATGCCCGATGCCGCGCCGAGAGAGGCGTGGGGTGAGCAGCAGCGATTCTTCGCCGGCCACCCCCTGTTGCTGGCCATTCGCGACCTGGCCGCGTCCCGCGACATCGAGGTGATTGCCGAGGCATGGGACTTGTGGGGTTACGAAGTCGGCAACTTCCCGGACGGCTGGGCCGAGTGGAATGGTCACTATCGCGACGACGTGCGCCGCTATCTCAAGGGCGATGGAAACACCGGCGCCTTCATGGCCATGATGAATGGCGATTATCAGAGGTTTCGCGATCAGGGCGGGCCGCAGCGATCCATCAATTTCGTCACGGCGCATGACGGCTTCTGCCTGCTCGACCTGGTCGCCTACGACACCAAGAACAACCAGCAGCCCTGGCCATTCGGCCCCTCGGATGGCGGCAGCGACAGCAACGACTCCTGGGGTAGCGGGGGCAACCAGGCCCTCATTCGCCAACGACTACGCAATTTCGCCGTGGTCCTCTTCCTGGCCCGGGGCGTGCCCATGCTGTGCTCCGGCGATGAGTTCGCGCGCACTCAGAATGGCAACAACAACCCCTACAACCTCAACACCATCGCAATGTGGAACAACTGGTCGGCGCTGTCCACGAATGCACCGACGCAGGTGCCGGTGGGCATCGAGGGCGCGTCCTACAACGACGCATTCGGGGTGGCTGGGTCTCCGGCTGGCATCAACCCGCAACTGGTGTTCACGACCTTCCTGGCCACCTTGCGCCGCGATCACCCCGGCTTGCGCCAACGGTCGTATGGCGACTCCGAACTGGGCGGCGACGACGTCAGCTACGTCTTCTTCCAACCCGAGCGGCCGGAGGCACCGGCCGACGGGGACCGGGCCGTCCGGTTGTGGATCGACGCCTCGGCCGTGGGCGGCGCGGACCTATTGGTGCTGATCAATATGGCCCACTATCCGGTGACGTTCGGGGTTCCGGCCGGCCCGAGCAGCGTGGCTTGGCGTCGGATCATCGACACCGCCGCGCACTTCGAGCCCGGTTTCAACTGCTGGTCGTTGGCCGCGTCCGATGTGATCTCGGGGACCTATGTGGCCGCCCCCTGGTCGATCGTCGTCCTCTCCGAAGGACCTCCGGGGCAGGAGGTCGCCAGCCACTCACCGGACGGCCCGCCCAACTCCAGCATCATCACCGAAGTGGCCACTGTGCTGGTGAGCACGGTGCGTGACTGGTTCCGGCGTCGTCGGTGACCGGATCCCCCTGATGCAACCTCTGCTAACAGAGGTTGCATTCAGAACCACAGGTTGCATCATGTGGATCTGACGCCACCCTCTGCTAGCAGAAGTTGCATTCGAAGGGCCGCGCGAAGAGGGCCCATGCTAGGTTTCGGGTGCCTCACGAACTGGACCCGGTTTGGCTCGCGAGGCGCGTCTTGTGCAGGGGAAGCCGGTGAGAGCCCGGCGCTGACCCGCAGCGGTGATGTGGCCCACGGCCACCAGCCCGAATGCCTGCGCCGGATGCATCCGAAATCACCCCTGATATCCCCGCCGAGGTATGCGGAGGAAGGCCAGAGAATGACTCTCTCCACCCTGCACGCGAGCGCATCGCGCCCAGCTCTTGCGTCCAAAACTACGCTGCGCCCGCGAGCGGTCGCCCTGACTGCGGTCGCTCTCGTTGCCAGCGCGTTGCTGGCCAGCCCCGCCCAGGCCCAGCCGGCTTCCGACGACCGCCTCGCCGGACGGACCGCCGCGGGCTGGCTGAACCGTCAGTTCGTCGACGGGACCCGACTGCAAACCACCTTCGACGGCACCGCCTATGACGATGCCGGCCTCACCCTGGACGCCGTCCTGGCGTTCGCCGCCGCCAAGACCAACGCCGTGCGCAGTGATGCCGCGATGAACTGGGTCTCCCAACCCGCGACCCTGGCCGGCTATATCGGCAGTGGGACCGAGTCCTATGCCGGGGCGCACGCCAAGGTGGCGCTCGCCCTGCAGGTCACCAACCGCAACCCGCGAGCCGTCGCCGGGCGCGACGTGATAGCTGAACTTGCTGCCCTGCAACAAGATTCCGGCCGGCTGTCGGATGCCTCACAGTGGGGAGACTTCTCCAACGCTTTCGGTCAGAGCTTTGGGGCCATTGCCTTGAAGAGGGCCGGGCTGGCGGTACCGGCGGCGAAGGCCTCGGGCTACTTGCAGGCGCAGGCGTGCGCCGACGGAAGTGTCCCCATCTCCTTCGAGATGCCCACCTGCGCCGGCGACGCGGACGCGACCGCGCTGGCGATCCAGGCCTTCAGCGCGACCGGCCGCACGGCCGCCGCAGCGCGCGCGAGCTCGTGGCTCTCGGCCTATGTCAAGAGTGCGGGAGCAATCAACGCCAACACCGCTGGCCTTGCGGCGGCAGCGCTGGACCGCACCGGCAATGCCGCCGCCGACACCGCCCGCGAGCTGATTCGTGCCAATCAGCAGGGCTGCGCGACCGCCTTCACGCGCCGTGCGGCCATCGCCTACACCCTCCCGTATGACGCCTCCGCGGCCCCGCGGGCGACGGCACAAGCCATCCTTGGGTTGGCCGGGGCGAACCTGGCGACGCTGCGTAGCTCGGGCAGCATCGCGCACGCACCCACCCTCGCCTGCTGACGCCTCGCTTGCTGGCGCCTCGCTTGCTGGCGCCTCGCCTGCTGAGGCCTCGACTGCTGAGGCCTCGCGGCGACCCCGGCACGGGGTCGCCGCAGGCGTTAGCCGATGGGCAGGCTGTCCACCCGATCGGTCACGGCCGCCAGCACATCCGGCAGGATGTCGACCCCGATGCCCGGGCCGGTGGGCACCGCGATGCAGCCGTCCGCGTCGAGCTCGAAGGGCTTGGTGAGGTCCTGCGAGTAGTAGCGCGAGGACGCGGAGGTGTCGCCCGGGAGGACAAAGCCGGGCAGCGCCGCGAGCGCAAGGTTGGGTGCGCGACCGATGCCCGTCTCGAGCATGCCGCCGCACCAGACGGGGATGCCGTTGGCTGCCGCGACGTCATGGATCCGACGCGCCTCCAGGTAGCCACCAACACGTGCCGGCTTGATGTTGATCACCGAACACGCGCGCTGCGCGATCGCGGTCGCGGCATCGCGCGCGGAGGTGATCGACTCATCGAGGCAGACCGGCGTTCGCATCACGCGTGCCAGTTCGGCGTGCCCGCGCAGGTCGTCCTCGCGC
Organism: uncultured Nostocoides sp.; assembly: GCA_937858995.1. Taxonomy (GTDB): domain Bacteria; phylum Actinomycetota; class Actinomycetes; order Actinomycetales; family Dermatophilaceae; genus Nostocoides_A. The sequence continues at coordinate 21,477 of CALLZC010000028.1, read as the reverse complement.
AGCGGCTGCTCGATGAGCAACAACCCGAACTCGTCCAAGCGCGTCAGGTGTTGGACGTCCAAGAGCGTGTATGCCGTGTTGGCGTCCACCTGTAGCAGCAGGTCGTCGCCAAACTCCTGGCGCACCAACCGCACCGGCTCCAGATCCCAGCCCGGCTCTATCTTCAACTTGATCCGGACATATCCGGCCTCGACATAGCCGGCCACCGCCTCGAGCAACTCGGGCAGGGTGTCCATGATCCCCACTGACACGCCGGCGGGCACCCGCTCCTTGACGGAACCGAGATAGCTGCCGAACGACATACCCGCGCCCTTGAGTTCGGCGTCCAGGATCGCCGTCTCGAGCAGATGCTTGGCCATGAAGTGGCGCTTCACGGGCTCGAGCGCGGGCTTGACGGCTACCGCCGTGAGGCCATCGCCGAGGGCCGTGATGCGCGGCCAGAGATGGTCGCGAATCACCAGCTCAACTCCGGCGAGCCATTCCTCGCTATAGAGCGGGTCGATCTCCGCACCGCATTCGGACCAGCCCTCGATCCCCTGGTCGGTGACCACGCGAAGGACGATGGTGTCTCGGTCATAGCAAGTGCCGAACGACGTCCGGAAGGGCGCAACCAACGGAATCTGAACCCAACGCAATTCGGCAGCAACGATTTTCACGGTGACTCCTCCTGTGGCTTCATGTAGTACCAACCGTGCGGCGTCACGCCGACGCCGACGAATCCGTCCGCGAACGCGGCCGTGAACCACGAACGGACGGCGAGCCGCCACGCGGCGGACTGCCCGGGGTCGGTGCGACGCAAGGCGACGATATCGGCCGGTACCCGGATCCAGCGCGCGCCTGCGGTGACGGCATACGCCGGTGAGCCGTCCGGACCCCGCACGATGGTCGCCTCGGGAGCCGGTGCCGGCGGCTCGGCCCGGCCGTCGGGGCGCTCGATCAGGTTCCACTCGGCAAGGAGTCGATCCGCTGGGTCGTTGCCATTGAGCTGATCGGACATCACGCCATAAAACTCCAGGTCGTATCGGCTCGCGGTCGCCCCCAACTTGGTCAGGTTGAAACGGCCATTGCGTCCCACCAGCGGGTCGAAGGTCCATCGCATCGAGGTGATGCCCCGCGCCAGACACCAGTCGCGCTGTTGGAGCTTGAGCAGCATCCCCAGGCCTCGCTGCTCATGCCCCGGTGCGGTGGCCGCGATATAGCTGTATGCCGTGGTCCCCGCTCCTCGCCCCAGCGCGGCCGCGCCGAGGAGCAGCCCGGTGGCGGGGTCCTCGAGAATCGTGACCAGGCCGTCCGCGTGGTCGATGCTCTGGAGCATCTCGCTGCCGATGGGGACGCCGTCGGCATTGCGCCCCCAGACCGCGCCGAACAGCTCAGCCACCGCCCGCATCTCCTCGATTCCGCTGGCGGCCCGCGCGCGCACATCGTCTGTGACTGGCATCGGGCCAGCATGTCGCATCGGGCTCGGCCCGCGCGACCACACTCCGTCGAAAGGACGAACTGTGTCGTGGTCTCGGTGCCTAGGGTCTCTGGCGCTCCTCGCGGGAGCAGCACCATCACGCCACCGACCAACCCGCTGCGCGGGCCGGCCACGCCACGTCGCTTCGGACACTCTCAGCGCGCGAGCGCCCGATGGGTGAGGATGGTTCAGTGCCCCTGGTTCGACACGTCGCCGCTCAGTTCGACATCTCCGTCAATGCCCCCGCCGACGTGATCCTGTCCATCACCCCGGTCATGGCGCACGACCGGCGCGAGGAACGGCTGGAGATGACCATCAATGGGGTGCCCATGGTCATCGATGAGGTCGCCGGCCCAGTCGGGACGCGGCTACACACCGCCCGTGGCCTGCCCGTCGGACGCATGACGCTCACGTACCGGGCCAGCGTGCACGGCGAACTGACGCCCGCGCGGGTCTCGGCGCTGGAAGAGATCGAGTTCACCCGGCCGAGCCGCTATTGCGACTCCGATCGGCTCCTGGCCGTTGCCCAAGCCGAACTCGGCGACATCCGCGGTCTCCCGCTGCTCGCCGCGGCCCGGGACTGGGCGAACACGCACCTCGCGTATGTCAGCGGCTCGAGCCGACCGGTCGACTCGGCCCTCGACACCTATCTCGCTCGGCGCGGTGTATGCCGGGACTTCGCCCACCTCGTCATCACCTTCCTGCGGGCCTACAACGTCCCCGCCCGCCTGGTCTCTGTCTATGCTCCCGGGCTGAGCCCCATGGACTTTCACGCCGTGGTCGAGGCGGCATACGACGGTCAGTGGTGGGTGTTGGATGCCACCGGGTTGGCGCCCCGCCAGCCGATGGTGCGCATCGCAACGGGTGCGGACACCTCGGACACCGCCTTCCTGACCGTCACACGTGGGCTGGTCGCGCTGCACGACATCCAGGTCACCGCCACGATCGACGGCGATCTGCCCGTCGACGACCCGACCACCCTGGTGGCACTTAGCTGACGGCGGGGCGCACGATATTCAGCGGCTCCTGGCCGCGCGCGATGCGCTGCAGCTGATGGCGCAACATCGTCACTGCTCGGGGCCGGAAAGCCGATGACGGTCCGCCGACGTGCGGGGTGATCAGCACCCCCGGGGCGCTCCAGAGCGGATGGTCCGGGGGCAATGGCTCGGGGTCGGTGACGTCGAGCGCGAACCGCAACCGGTCGGCATGCCGCAACACCGCCTCGGTGTCGACCACCGGACCGCGCGACACATTGACCACGAGGGCGTTGTCCGGTAGCGCCGCGAGGAAGGCGTCATCGACCAGCCCCTGCGTCTGGGCGGTCAAGGGCACGGCCAACACCACGACGTCGGCACTCGGCAGGAGGTGTGGCAGTTCAGACCAGGCGTGGACGTGCCCGAGCAATGCGTCGGCCCGGGCCTGGGAGGCCACCGCCGTCACGTGCGCCTGAAAGGGCAGCAGCCGGCGGGCCAGGGCACCGCCCACGCCGCCATACCCCACCACCAGGACCCGACGATCGGCGAGCGAGGGCAGGAAGCCGGGCCGCAACCAGACGCCTTCGGTCTGCGCGCGCACGAACTCGGGGATCCCGCGCTGGGCCGCGAGCATGAGCGCCATCGCGAGCTCGGCCGTCGAATCATCATGCACCCCTGCCGCATTGGCGATGGCGATGCGCTCGGGGACCTGGTCGAAAATGCCATCGAAGCCAGCAGTCAGCAGTTGGACGAGCCGGACGCCGTCCACCCCAGCGACCGCCCCGATGGATCCGGCCGCACCAACATAGGGGGCGACGACCACGTCCACCCGCCCCTCGGGAGCGGGATTGTCGGGGTGCCAGACCACCGTTGCCATCCCCTCGATGGGGCCGACGTCGCGCACCCATCCCGCACTGGGGAAGGACACCGTTGGCATGGCCAGAGCCTAGGGGGTCGGTGCACCAAGAACCCTGGCGGATCCGCATCTACGGCGATATCCTCCTCTGTATGCCGCATTTCCGGTTTCGCGAGGCCGCTGAGCTCCTCGGGGTGTCTGACGACACCGTGCGCCGATGGGTCGAGCAAGGACGGCTGGGTGCCCACGCCGATGCAGCCGGCAGGCTGGTGATCGAGGGATCCGAACTCGCGGCCTATGCGCGCGCCCTGGCCGCGGAGGCGCCCCGCCCGTTGCCGCGGCCGGTGATTTCGGAGTCGGCGCGCAACCGCTTCGTGGGGCTTGTGACCCGGGTGGTCCGGGACACGGTCATGGCGCAGGTGGAGATCCAGGCGGGGCCGCACCGGGTGGTCTCCCTGATGAGCCGGGAGGCCGCGGACGAGCTGGGGCTCGAGCCCGGCGTTCTGGCCGTCGCGGCGGTCAAGTCCACCCATGTCGTCATCGAGCTGCCGGGAGGGTCATGAGCCGGATGACCCGGTGGCGCGCCATCGGGATCGCCGGAACGCTCCTCGCGCTCTCCGCCTGCGCCACCCCAGCGACGACCCCAGCCGACACGGGAGCGGGTGCGCCGACGCGCGGAACACTCACGGTCCTTGCGGCCACGTCGGTGCGGGACAGCTTCGCCCGGTTGGGAGCGCACTTCGAGCGCGATCACCCCGGTTGGAGCGTCACCTTCAGTTTCGGTCCGTCATCGGGGCTGGTGGCACAACTGGTCGCGGGCGCGCCCGCGGACATCCTTGCCACGGCGAGCACCACCACGATGGACACCGCCGTCACCGCGTCGGTGGTTGCCACGCCGACGGTGTTCGCCCGCAACGCGATGACCATCGTCGTGCCGGGCGACAATCCGGGCCGGGTCGACTCGCTCGACGATCTGGCGGACCCCCAGGTCAGCGTGGCGGTCTGCGATCCGGCAGTGCCGTGCGGTCTCGCGGCGCGCCAGGTGTTCGCCCGTGCCGGGATCGCCGTCACGCCCATCACCCAGGAGCGTGACGTCGCTGCCGTCCTGACCAAGGTCTCCCTCGGTGAGGTCGACGCGGGAATCGTCTATGTCACTGATGCCCGCCTCGCCCCAGGGACCGTCACGGACATTCCCATCCCGGACGCCGACAATGCCACGACGGACTACGCCATCGCCGTCGCCCGGGCCAGCGAAAACCCCCACCTGGCAGACGAATTCGCACAATTCATCCACAGTGACGCGGCGCAGCGCGTCCTGCGCGATGCCGGCTTTGCGCCACCCGGCTGAGGTCATCATGGTGTTGTCTCAGGCTCTGTCCACCGCCCGTCGCCGATCCGTCGCACGCGCCCGACGCGGCCGGGCCCCGTGGCAGCTGCGCGTGCCCGCCACCGTGGCCGCGATCTTCCTCATCCTGCCCCTTCTCGCGCTGGTGATCCGGGCGCCCTGGCGCGCGCTGCCGAGCCTGCTGGGTGACCCGCTCGTCGGTGAGGCGCTGCGCCTTTCGTTGCTGTGCGCCACAACCGCTGCTGGCCTCTCGGCCCTCTTCGGCATCCCCCTAGCCTGGCTGCTCGCGCGCTCCAATGGGAGCGTGGCCACCGTCATACGGGCCCTGGTCACCATCCCCTTGGTGCTCCCGCCCGTGGTCGGCGGCGTCGCCCTGCTCTCCGCGTTCGGCCGCCGCGGGCTGCTCGGACGACCCGTCGACGAGCTCTTCGGGATCGCGCTACCCTTCACCCCGCTCGGTGTGATCGTTGCCGAGACCTTCGTCGCCATGCCCTTCCTCGTCCTGACCGTCGAGGGCGCCTTCCGAACCCTCGATGACGGGTATGCCGAGGCCGCCGCGACGCTGGGAGCCGGGCCCTGGTTCGCCTTTCGCCGGGTCGTGGTGCCTTTGCTGGCTCCGGCCCTGATGGCCGGGACCGTCCTGGCCTGGGCGCGCGCGCTCGGCGAATTCGGCGCCACCATCACCTTCGCCGGGAACTCGCCCGGCCGAACCCAGACCATGCCGCTCGCCGTCTATCTCGCCATGGAGCGCGACCCCGACGCCGCCGTGGCCCTCTCGCTCATCCTGCTGCTCGTCTCCATCGTGGTCTTGGTGGCCCTGCGCGGTCGCTGGCTCACGGGTCTGGGCGGGCGATGACACCACCCGAGGGCAACGGTCTCGAGGCACGCGTTGTGGTGCAGCGCGGGGGAACCCAACCCTTCACCGTGGATCTCACCCTGCATGCCGAGCCCGGTCAGCTGGTCGCTGTCCTCGGACCCAATGGCGCCGGCAAGAGCACTCTGCTGCGGGCGATCGCCGGATTGACCCCGCTGCGCGCCGGGCGGATCCGCCTCGGTGATCGTGTGCTCGACGACCCCGACGCGGGCATCTGGGTGCCGCCCGAGCGACGCGCCATGGGCGTCGTCTTCCAGGACTATCGACTCTTCACGACCATGACCGTCCGCGACAATGTCGCCTTCGCCGCAGCCGCCCGTGGTCACCGTCGCACGGCCGCGCGCGCCGCGGCACAGGAGTGGCTCGAGCGCTTCGATCTGGCGGGCCTCGCCGAGCGGCGGCCTCCACAACTCAGCGGTGGTCAGGCGCAGCGGGTGGCCCTGGTACGCGCCCTGGCGAGTCGCCCGGCGCTCCTGTTGCTGGACGAACCCCTGGCTGCGCTCGACGCCACGATGCGGGGGACCACCCGGGGGGAGTTGGCGCGCCTGGTGTCGGGATTCGAGGGCCCGACCCTCCTGGTGACCCACGACCCTCTCGACGCGCTGCTCCTGGCCGACCGGGTCCTGGTAATCGAGGGTGGTGTCGTCACCCAGGATGCGGACCCGGCGACCATCGCGCGGCGCCCGGCGACGGCCTACATCGCCGGCTTGTCCGGGCTCAATCACTATCGCGGGCGCGTGGACCGGGCCAGCGGCACCGTCCGGCTTGATGGCGGCGGGGTACTCACCCCGAGCGTCCTGCCGCCGACATCGGTGGTCCTGCTGGCGGTTCCGCCCACAGCCATCACCGTGCACCTGCAGGCCCCCGGTCCGGGTTCGGCGCGCAATGTCTGGCCCGGCCGCATCGGTGACATCCAGCAGTTGCACGACCGCATCCGGCTGCAGATCGAGGGGACCCCTCGAGCCCTCGTCGACATCACCCCGGCCGCCCTGCTCCACCTTGGCCTACGCCGTGGCGATCCGATCTGGTGCTCGGCCAAGGCATCGGAGATCGAGGCGTATGCCGAGCTGGCCCCGCCCGCCCCGGCAGGCCCGTTCGGCGCGGTGGCCGGCCGAGCCCCCGGGTCGTCCGCGAGTTTCAGGAGTTGAGGTGTCCCGTCCCACGGATAACCGGATCACCGGTTTGGCCGGTTCGGGGCTCGATCGGGTTGGATGGGCCGCGTGCCCGAACTGCTCACCGAACTTGACGTCGCCGAAGCCTTCCGCGTCGTCGATCTAGCGGGTGTCCTCTGCAACGGCATGATCGGTGCGCTGATCGCGCGCCAACGCCGCTTTGATCTCGTGGGGCTGATGGTCCTGGGGATCCTCAGCGGTCTCGCGGGCGGGGTGTTGCGTGATGTGCTGATCAATATCGGCCAGCCCGTGGCCATCACCGATCCGTCCTATCTCGTCACGGCCATCGTCGGCGTGCTCATCGCCGTCGTCTTTCGGATCGAGGGCCGACGCTGGCGCTGGCCGTTGACCGTCATCGACGCGCTCGCCGTCGGCTGCTGGGCGGCTACGGGGACCATCAAGGCCCAGGCCGCGGGGCTCGATTGGTTGCCCTCGCTCCTGCTCGGAGTGCTGACCGCTGTCGGCGGCGGCATGCTGCGCGACATCGCCATCGGCCAGGTGCCCTCCGTGCTCGGAGGCAACACGCTGTATGCGACGGCCGCCGCCGCCGCGTCCGCCACCATCCTGATCATCCCCGCGGCCGCCCGAGACACCTGGGGGATGGCGGCCGGTATCGCCATCGGTGGCGGCCTGACCTTGCTCGCCCGGCGCCTGGGCTGGAGCCTGCCCGTCACCGATCCCGAGACCGGCGTGACCCTTTCGCGGCGCCAGTTGCGGGTGCTGATCCGGCGCAGCGAACGGGCTGGCGCCCGGAAGGCCGGATTCACGGTGCTCCGCGGGCCGGACCAGCCGGACCGCGACGACGACTGAGCGTCGCCACTGGGCCGGGGATTCGGGTGTGTGGCTTTCGGGTCAGCGCTGCCGCGCGCGGGCGGCGTCGATGGCGGCGACGGCAGTGGGCACGTCCTTCGCCTCCAGGCTGATCCAGGTGTCGGCGCCGGTCGGCACCCGAAGCTTTAAGGCCGGACCGGGGCGGGTGATGAAAGCACGGCCGGCTGGCGTGTAGCGCAGCCCATAACCCCCGAAGTCGGCCATCGGCCGGGCCTGCGCCACCTCCACTCCGCGGATGACGCGCACCGGCACTCGCAGCCAGGTGATCCGCCCGAGGCTGCGCACGCGCACCGATTCGGCGTCGATCACCAGTTGCGCCCGCGTCATCGCGAGCACACCCAAGGCCACCATGAGGAACAGGGGAGTCGCCACCCAGCGGGCCGGGGTGGTCACGAGTCCGAGCGCCAGCACCCCCAGCAATCCCGCAATGACATAGCCCGAGACCCCGGCCGGCACGGGCACGATCCAGGGCCCGTCGCCCACGAGGGGTTCCGAGGGCAATTCGAACCGCGCCGCAGCACCGCCGGCGGAAGCGCCAGCGGCAGCCCCTGCGCCTCGGCTGAGGCCAGCCTCCGCCTCCCCCGCTGACGGGGCGCCCGCGCCCCGGGAGAGCGGGTCGCGCGGCGTGGGGATATGGGTCGGCAAGAGCCAATAGGCGAGGCCGGCCAGCGGTGCGGCGGCAGCGAAGCCGAGGGCCAACCAGCGCGTGGCGTCGGTTGCCGCATACGGGTCGGCGAGGCCCCGCTGCGCCCACAGGGTCCCGCCCACGCCGATCATCAGCACCCCCGTGAGCGCGGCGACCGTCATGGCCAGTGGGCGCCGGACCTCGATCGGACCCACGGCGGCCAGGGCCCCGAGCAGGAGCAGACAGCCCAGGTTCACAGCGATCAGTGTGGCCACGAGCGCTGCGGGGTCTTGGGTCGCGTCGACCCCGTCGAGTCCCCAGTGCGATGCCACCCGGGGAGGCAGATCGGCACGAATGGCGAGATAGGTCGCGATCAACCCGGCAGCACCGAGCGCCGTGCCGCCACCGGTCACGATCAGCCAGCGCGTCATGGTCGGATGCGCGCCGGCGACGTCAGGAGCGGACATTGGCCAGGCAGCTAGCCGTTGATGACCTCACGCGCCTGCGCCGCGGGCATGTAGTCATAGCGCACGAAGGAGCGCGTGAACGTGCCTGTGCCGTGCGACACCGAGCGCAGGTCGATGGGATAGCGCGACAACTCGTGCTGCGGCACCTCGGCACGCACCTTGGTGAAACCGTCGGTCTCGCCCGGCTCGGTGCCATGCACCTGACCGCGACGTCCCCGCAGATCGGCCATGACCGCACCCAACGAATCGTCGGCGACCGTCACGACGATCTCGTCCACCGGTTCGAGCATCTGCACGGTCGCCTCGTTCGCGGCCTCGCGCAAGGCCATGGCTGCCGCGGTCTGGAAGGCCATGTCGGAGGAGTCGACAGAGTGAGCCTTGCCGTCATACAGCGTCACCCGGACATCGACCACGGGATAGCCGGCCAGCACGCCCTTCTCGAGCTGGTTGCGCGCGCCCTTCTCGACCGAGGGGATGAACTGCCGGGGCACCGAGCCCCCGACGACCTTGTCGACGAACTCGATACCGGCACCCCGCTCCAGCGCCTCGATCCGCAGCTTCACCACCGCATACTGCCCGTGGCCACCGGACTGCTTGACCAACCGCCCCTGGACGTCGCACGAACGCACGAAGGTCTCGCGGAGCGAGGTCTTCAGCGGCTCCACCTCGACATTGACGTGATACCGGTCCTTGAGCCGGCTCAGGAGGTCTTCGACGTGCGCCGGGCCCAGCGCCCACAGCACGAGTTGGTGGGTCTCGACATTGTGTTCCAGACGCATGGTGACGTCCTCGGCCACGAGCCGCTGCAGCGCTGTGGCGAGCTTGTCCTCGTCGTTCTTGCTCGCGGCGTGGATGGCGACCGGAAGCAGCGGCTCCGGCAACAACCATGGCTGGACGAGTGCCGGGCGGTCCGGGGTGGAGATCGTGTCGGCGGTCTCGGCGTGAGCGAGCTTGGTCACGAGCACGACCTCGCCGGCGATGGCCGCGGTGCGCGGCAGCGGCTCGCCACCTGTCGGCGCCGAGATCGCGCCGGTGCGATCGGCGTCGCTGTCATGACCCGGATGCCCCACCACCTCGTGCCCGACGACATTCTCCAGATGGCCCGACACGTGCAGGTGCTGATCCGGGTGGACGGTGCCGGAGAAGACCCGAATCAGGGACAGCCGACCCACATACTGATCGCTCGAGGTGCGGATGACCTCGGCGACCAGGGGGCCGGCCGGGTCGCACGTGATCTCGCCGAACTCGTCGTAGTCGGGGGTCGTGACCTCCGGCAACCACGCGTCCGCCGGCGACGGGAAGCCCTCGACAAAGAGCCGCAGCAGTTCGCTCACCCCCACGCCGCTGGCCCAATGGGTCGGGATGATGGGGAAGAAGCGGGCGGTGGCGATGGCCGCCTTCAGGTCCTCGCGCAAGGTGTCGGCGTCCAGGTCGGCCCCGGAAAGGTAGCGATCGAGCGCCGACTCGTCCTCGGATCCCTCGATGATCGCCTCGACGACTCCGCCGCGCAGTTCCTCGATGACCGCTAGCTGCTCCGAATCCGGCGCACCCTGCACCTCGCCGTCAGGCCCGTGGATCTCGGCGCCCAAGAGATCGATCAGGCCGATGACCTTCTCCCCGCGCAGGATCGGCACCTGCAGTGGCTGGGCATCCCCAAACGCACGGCGGCACGCCTCCACCACCGTGGCGTAGTCGTCCTGGCACTGCTCCAGCTTCGTCAAGGCCACCGCCCGCGGCATCCCCACGGCGGCACACTCGCGCCACAACATCCGGGTCGCCTCGTCCACGGAGCCGCCGGCCGCGATGACGAAGAGCGCGGCATCGGCGGCCCGCAGTCCGGCGCGAACCTCCCCGACGAAGTCCGTGGCACCGGGCGTGTCCAGCAGCGTGATGGCCAAGTCTTCGTGACCAATGGTGGCGACCCGCAGACTGGTCGAGGCACCCTCGTCCTCTTTGCGCCGCAACAGCTCTCCGTAGACCAGCCGGCCGAACAGGGTGCTCTTGCCCCCGCCGGACGGGCCCACCAGAACCACATTGCGGATCTGGGCGGGGGTGGTCGGAATGGGGAGCGCTGCAGCGGTGGAACGGCTCATGACCTCACCTTAGTTGCTCCCGTCAGGGGCACGGATGCGACCCGGATGCCAACTCCTGGGGGGTCGCTCAGGTGCCGGCCAGCGCGTCTTGGACCCGGCTCTCCGGCTGCCCGAGGACCGGGTCGCGGCGCGTGGTCAGATCCCACACGGTCTTGACCACGGCAAGCTTTTCGCGTTGCGATCCGCTGGCCCACACGTCGGCGAAGCGCCTGCCCTGCAGGTCCCCGACCCCGACCGCGTCGATCCCCAACGCCCGGCACGTCGCGATGGCCCGTCGCACGTGGTACTCCTGCGTGACCACGATGAGCTGCTCGACGCCGAAGATGCGCCGGGCACGGGCGCAGGAGTCATAGGTGTCGCGGCCCGCGAAGTCCTGCACGATCCGCTCCGCGGGTATGCCGTGGGCCACGAGATAGTCGGTCATGGCCGTCGGCTCGTCATAGGCGTGCGTCCGGTTGTCGCCGGAGACGAGCAGGACGCGGACGGTGCCGGCGTCATACAACTGCTTGGCGACATCGAGCCGGTAGGCGAGATAGGGGGTGGGAGTGCCCGCTGGGGTCAGCCCAGCACCCAGGACGAGGGCGACGGGGCGCTGCGGGGCCAGCTCGGCGGCATACGCATGACCGGCGCTGGCGCGCGCGGCCCAGACATTCGCGCCGAGCACCGCGGCACTGCCGAGGACTCCCGCCCCCAGCAATGTCGCCACCGTGGCCCGCCGCCAATGCACCCTCGACACGTTACCGTTAGCGCATGGGCGGCATGGTCTGGAAAGCACTCGCCACCGGCGCGGCGGTGGCTGCCGCCGCGGTGGCCAACAAGTCGGTCAACACCCTGTGGGGCAAGACCGGCAAGGACAGTGCGGTGGACCCACAAAACCCGCACACCCCACTGGGTGAGGCGCTCGGTCTGGCCGCAGTCAGCGCCGTGGCCGCGGCGATCGCCAAGACCCTGTTCACCCGCAAGGCCGCGCAGTACTACGAGAAGTCATCCGGTCGACTGCCGGCACCGATGCGCAAAGAGGAGCAGCTCTAGACCTGCAGCGCGCGGGCGATGGGCACACCCGGGCGATAGGCCAGGTGGAGATACGAGGGCGCATCGAGCAGGGTCAGATCCGCCGGACCCCCAACGCTGATGCGCCCGATATCGTTACGCCGCAAGGACTTCGCGCTGCCGACCGTGGCCGCATAGAGCGCCTCGGCAGGCGTCATCCGCATCTCCCGGACAGCCAACGCGATCATCAGCGGCATCGACGATGAATTGCAGGTGCCGGGATTGCAGTCCGTCGCGATCGCCAGGCTCACTCCCGCGTCGATGAGCCGCCGCGCGTCGGGATAAGGCGATCGGGTGGAGAACTCCACCCCGGGAAGGAGCGTTGCGACCGTGTCCGGGGCACTCGCTAGGGCCTCGACGTCGGTCGCGCTGAGATAGGTGCAGTGATCGACACTGGCGGCACCGAGCTCCACCGCGAGTTGCACGCCCGGGCCCGGACCGAGCTGGTTGCCGTGCACGCGCGGCAGCAGTCCGGCATCGATACCAGCCAGCAGAACGGTGCGGGCCTCGTCACCGTCGAACGCGTGCGCCGACGCCGGCTCGCAGAAGACGTCGATCCACCGGGCATGCGGCGCGCAGGCCGCGAGCATCTCACCACAGACGAGGGCTAGGTAGTCGGCCCTCCGGTCGCGGAACTCCGCGGGCACCACGTGGGCTCCGAGATAGGTCGTCTCGGATGTCACCTCACTGGCCAGCCGGAGCATCCGCGCCTCGGTCGCCACATCGAGTCCGTACCCGGACTTGATCTCCAAGGTGGTGCTCCCCTGGGACCGAGTCTCGGCGACCCGCGCCCGCAGCAACGCCCGCAAGCTGTCCTCGTCCGCCCCGCGTGTCGCGGCGACGGTCGTCGCGATGCCGCCGCCGTCGTAGGGCTGGCCCGCCATCCGGGCCGCGAACTCGGGGGCCCGGTCCCCGGCATACACCAGGTGGGTATGGCTGTCGACGAACCCGGGGATGACCGCCCGCCCCGCGCAATCGATGCGGCGGTCGGCGGCGGGCGCCGCCGCGTCCGAACCGATCCAGGCCACCCAGCCGCGCTCGACCACGAGCGCTGCGTCGCGCAGGATGCCGAGCGCCTCCGGTGCCACCCCACCCGGGCCGGCGCACGTGACGAGTTCGCCGATCCCGGCAACCAGGGTGCTTGCCATCGTCAGTCCATCCGCAGTCGGGTGAAGGCCTTGCTGAGCAGAGCACCGGGATCGCCCGAACGGTGCACGCCTGCGCGGACGACGAACTCCCCGCCGACCATGACATCCGAAACATCCCCCGCATTGGCCGAATACACAATCTGTGCGGCGCGGGTTCCGACTGTCCGCGCCGAATCTCTGCGCACCGCAACGAGATCCGCCAACGCGCCGACACGCAACTGGCCACCCTCCGGCCAGCCGATGCACGCATATCCGTCGCGACTCATGGCCAGCGACAGTTCGTCGAGACTGAATCGGCCGCGTTCGCCGCTGTTGAGGCGCTCGTGCATCTCCAGACCGCGCACCTCGACGAAGGGATCGATGACGGCATGCTGGTCGGAGCCAAGGCTGATCCGAGCGCCGGCGTCGGCCATGGCGCGGGCCGGGCCGATGCCGTCCGCGAGGTCGCCCTCGGTGGTGGGGCACATGCAGACGAACGAGCGGGCCTGCCCCAGGCGAGCGATATCGTCCGCGCTGACGTGGGTGGCATGCACGGCGGTGAAGCGGTCGCTGAGCAAGCCAGAGACGTCGAGCAGTTGCGTGGGCGACATCCCATAGACGAGGCCGCTGGCGGCATTCTCTGCCGGCTGTTCACTGACGTGCGCGTGGATGACCCGGTGACCAGCGACCGAGGCCAGTTGCAGCAGCGACTCGCGAGGGACGGCCCGCACCGAGTGCGCCGCCATCCCGATGCGGCAGGTCGCGGTGTCGTGCAGGTCCCCGACGCGGCGCGCCCACGCAGCGATATCGCGGTCGGCGAAGCGGCGTTGCACCGGATCGAGCGGCAGGTGCCCCGCACCCGCCAGGCCACCCGAGAGATAGAGGGTGTCCAACAGGGTCAGGCGGATTCCCGCGGCCTGCGCCGCCGCGATCACTGCCTCGCCCATGGCATTGGGGTTGTCGTAGCTCTGCCCGTCCTCGCCGTGGTGCAGGTAGTGGAACTCCCCCACCGCCGTGAACCCGGAGCACACCATCTCGACGAAAACCCCATGCGCGAGAGCGAAATAGGACTCCGGCGTCAGGGTTCTAGCTATCCCGTACATCTGATCGCGCCAGGTCCAGAAGTTGCCCCGCGTGTCCTGGACCCGCCCGCGCAGCGCCCGATGGAAGGCGTGCGAGTGGCCGTTGGCGATGCCCGGCAGAACGACGGCGAAGCGGATGTCGCCGGGTTCTGGCTCCGCGCGTTCCACCGCTCGGATCCGGTCGCCGGCAATGGTGATGCGCACCTTGGCCGTCATCCCGATCGGCAATTGCGCATGCCGTGCCCAGATCGTCGTCGTCGTCATCGTCTCTCTCCGGTCAGATCCAGTGCCACTGCCGCCAGCGCCTCGACCCCGGCCAGACAATCCGCCTCGTCGGCGAACTCCGCGGGCGAGTGCGACACACCGGTCGGGTTGCGCACGAACAGCATCCCGGCGTCGATGCCTGCCTGGGCCAGGACCCCGGCATCATGTCCTGCGCCGGTTCCTAAGGTGGGTATGCCGCCCAGCACCTCCCCCATCCGGCGCACCACATCCGGGTGGAAGGTGGTCCGGGGCGTCCACGACTCCTCCTGGACCGTCCCGTCATAGCCCTGCACTGTCGCGCTCACGTCGGCTATGACGCCCCGGACGGCGTCCGGGTTCGCCCCGCGCGCGTCCAACCAGGCGGTGGCCGCGCTGGCGATGGCGTTGACCCCGCCCGGTTCGATGCGCACCTTGCCGACCGTGGCGAGAGCGCCCCGGTCCTGCGCGGCGGCGCGCGTGCGCTGGATGACGTCCGCCAGGGCCAGGACGGCGTCGCGTCGGTCCGCGAGCCGGGTGGTTCCGGCGTGGTTTGCCTCTCCCGGCAGGTCGATGCGCCAGCGGCCGTGCGGCCAGATGTCGGTGCCCACCGCAACCGGCGCACCCAGATCGACCAAGGCCCGCCCCTGCTCGACATGCAACTCGAGGTAGGTGCCGATCCGGGCCACGGTCTCCGGGTCCGGCCCGATGAGTTCGGGATCCTTGCCCGCTGCGCGCATGGCTTGCGCCATCGTGATGCCATCGCCGTCCCGCAAACCCCGCGCGCGGTCAGCATCGAGCAGCCCGGTGATGACGCGCGACCCAGCCAGCGCGATCCCGAAGCGGGCACCCTCCTCGTCGACAAAATTGGCAACCGCCACCGGTCGATCCGGCCGGTGCCCGGCCGCGCGCAGGCGGTCCACGGCCGCGAGCGCGGACACGACACCGAGCGGGCCGTCATACGCCCCGCCGTCCGGGACCGAGTCGAGGTGACTGCCGAGAACCAGCCCGGGACCCTCGCTGTCGGGGTCCCCCCACCAGGCCCACTGGTTGCCCATCCGGTCCTCGGTCAACGCGAGTCCCCGCGCACTCGCCTGATGGGCGAACCACTCCCGCAACTGCGCATCTGCCGAGCCCCAGGCAAAGCGGCGATAGCCGTTGGTCCGCGGGTCGCGGCCGATGGGACGCAACTGCTCCCACATCGTGAGGAACGAATCCGGTGTCACCGATGCAGACACATGAGCTCCCCATTTGTTGCGGTGGCTAGCGAAACTCTCACTCACGCATCGGGATTCGGACGCCACGTTCGTCGGCGACTTCCTCGGCAAGGTCATAGCCCGCATCGACATGCCGGATAACGCCCATGCCTGGGTCGTTGGTCAAGACCCGCGCAAGCTTTTCGGCGGCCAGGGGCGTCCCGTCGGCGAGACTGACCTGACCGGCATGCATCGAGCGCCCGATGCCGACGCCGCCGCCGTGATGCAGGGACACCCAACTGGCCCCGCTGGCGGTATTGATCAACGCATTCAAGAGAGGCCAGTCGGCGATGGCGTCGGAGCCGTCGGCCATCGCCTCGGTCTCGCGGTAGGGACTTGCCACCGAGCCACAGTCGAGGTGATCCCGGCCGATCACGATCGGGGCACTGACCGCACCGGAGGCGACCAGGTCGTTGAACGCCAGCCCCGCCTTGTCGCGCTCGCCGTAGCCGAGCCAGCAGATCCGAGCGGGCAGCCCCTGATACGCGATGCGCTCCTGCGCCCCGCGGATCCACTTGTGCAGCCGATCGTTGTCGGGGAAGAGCTCCAGCACCGCCCGGTCCGTCGCCGCGATGTCCTTGGGGTCGCCCGAGAGCGCCGCCCAACGGAAGGGCCCCTTGCCTTCGCAAAAGAGCGGCCGGATGTATGCCGGCACGAACCCGGGGAAGTCGAAGGCACGGTCATAGCCGCCTTGGCGCGCCTCGTCCCGGATGCTGTTGCCGTAGTCGAAGGTCTCGGCACCGCCGTCCATGAAGCCGACCATGGCCTCGACATGCCGGGCCATGGATTCGCGCGCCCGGTCGGTGAACTCTTCGGGCTTCTTGGCCGCATACTCCTGCCAGTCATCCAGCTCGATCCCGACCGGCAGATAGGACAGCGGGTCGTGCGCGCTGGTCTGATCCGTGACGATGTCGATGGGGACGCCGCGGCGCAGCAGTTCGGGGAAGACCTCGGCCGCATTGCCCACCACGCCGACCGACCAGCCGCGGCGCTCCGCCTTGGCTGCCAAGGCCTTGTCCACGGCCTCGTCGAGATTCGCCGCCACCTCGTCGAGATAGCGATGCTCCACCCGCCGCTGCAGGCGGTGCGGGTCCACATCGACGATGAGGCAGGCGCCATCGTTGAGAGTCACCGACAACGGCTGGGCGCCGCCCATCCCGCCACAGCCTCCGGTGAGGGTGAGGGTCCCGGCCAGCGTGCCGCCATACCGCTTCTCGGCGACGGCCGCGAAGGTCTCGTAGGTTCCCTGGACGATCCCTTGGGTGCCGATGTAGATCCACGACCCGGCGGTCATCTGCCCGTACATCGTCAGGCCGAGGTGCTCCAGGCGACGGAACTCGGGCCAGGTGGCCCAGTCGGGGACCAGGTTGGAGTTGGCGATCAGGACACGCGGCGCCCATTCGTGCGTGCGGAAGACGCCGACAGGCCGGCCGGACTGCACCAGCATGGTCTCATCGGGCCCCAGGGTGGTCAGGGTGCGGACCATGGCGTCGTAGCTCGCCCAGTCGCGCGCCGCCCGCCCGGTCCCGCCATAGACGACCAGGTCATCCGGCCGCTCCGCCACCTGCGGATCCAGGTTGTTCATGAGCATGCGCAGCGGCGCCTCGGTGCTCCACTGCCTCGCCGTGAGCGTGCTCCCCCGAGCCGCCCGCACTGGCCGCGCGCCGTCCATACCTGCTCCTCATCGAGTTGGTCGTATGCCGCTTCGCATTCTCACAGTAAAGCTACCGCTGGTGCCCAGCGGCCTGGCAGCGGGACCTCGCCGGCCGCGTGGACGGGCCGCCCGCCGCCTAGTTGAGATGTCCAGCCGCCGCCTCGGCGGCCGCGACGACCGAGCCGTCCGCCACCGCGAGGACCGCACCGGCAATATCGTCGGCGATCACCCGATCGGGTCCCGGAGCGGTGCGCGTGACCTCATCCAGGGCGCCGATCACCGCCGCGCTCACCGGGGAGGGGACCAGCGGGGCGCGCTGTTGGATCCCACGGGCCGCGGTGAGCAACTCGATGGCCAGCACCTGGGTCAGGGCGTCGATCGAGCGGCGCAGCTTGCGTGCTGCGGACCACCCCATCGACACGTGGTCCTCCTGCATGGCGCTGCTGGGGATCGAGTCGACGCTCGCTGGCACGGCGAGGCGCTTCATCTCCGAGACCATCGATGCCTGCGTGTATTGGGCGATCATCAGGCCCGAGTCGACGCCCGGGTCGTCGGCGAGGAAGGCGTTCAGCCCATGATTTCGGGAGGTGTCCAGGAACCGATCGGTGCGCCGCTCGCTGATGCCCGCCAGGTCGGCGGCCGCGATCGCGAGGAAGTCGAGCACATAGGCGATGGGCGCGCCATGGAAGTTCCCATTGGACTCGACCCGGCCGTCCAAAGTGACGACGGGATTGTCGACGGCACTGGCCAATTCCCAGCCAGCCACTCGGGCGGCATGGTCGATGGTGTCCCGAACGGCGCCGGCGACCTGCGGTGCGCACCGCAGCGAATAGGCGTCTTGCACCCGAGTGCACGCGTGTGGCTCCCGATGCGAGTCGCGAATCCCGCTCACCGCCAGCACTTTTCGCATATTGGCCGCCGACAGGGCCTGGCCCGGTTGGGGCCGCAACGCCTGCAGATCGGCGGCGAAGACATCGTCGGTGCCCATCAATCCCTCGACGCTCATCGCGGCGGCCAGGTCGGCGACCGTCACCAGGGCACGCAGGTCGGCAATCGCCATACACAGCATGCCGAGCATCCCGTCGGTGCCATTGATGAGGGCCAACCCCTCCTTCTCGGCGAGGTCCACGGGGTCGATTCCGGCGGCGGCCAGAGCCACCGCGGCCGGGACCGTCGCCCCGGACGCGTCGTGGACCCTGCCCTCCCCCATGAGGGCGAGCGCGCAGTGGGCCAGCGGCGCCAGGTCTCCGGAGCAGCCGAGCGAGCCGTATTCGTGGACGATCGGGCTGATCCCGGCATTGAGCATGGCGACATAGGCGCGCAAGGTTTCCTCACGGATGCCGGTGCGCCCCGTCGCCAGCGTCTGGATGCGCAAGAGCATCAGCGCACGCACCACCTCGCGCTCGACTTCAGGACCGGCCCCCGCAGCATGAGAGCGAATGAGGCTGCGCTGCAACTGATGTCGCTTCTCGGTGGGGATATGCATGGTGGCCAGAGCCCCGAAGCCCGTGGAAATTCCATAGTGCGCGACCGTGTCGTGGGCCAGGCCCTCGATCACCCCACGCGTATGCCGGACCCGCTCCCACGCGCCCGGGCTCAGCTGCACCACGACCGCCTCACCGAGGTGCGGTTGGCCAGGTGGGAGCGACCGAGCAACGGCCACCACCTGTTCGATCGTCAGGGGTTCATCGCCGAGGATCACCGTTGCGCTCACGGGGTCCATCCAACACGCTTGCCCTCCCCGCGGCGAGCCACCGGCCTATTCCAGGAGTTCCTCGCAGCGTGCCTCGAGGACGCGCACGAACTCGCCCATCATCCGGGCGGCGGGGTTGCTGGTCTGGCCGTGGAACGCGCGGTAGTAGATCTGTTGCGCGATTCCGGCGAGCCGGAAGGTGCCGAAGAGTTCATAGAAGCGCCGGTCGGCGCCGCTGATGACCATCCCGCGCCGGTCGCCGTATGCCGTCCACACCTGGTCCCGGGTCCACATTCCCGGGGCGTTGGTGGGCTGCAGCCGGATGGCTTGGATGGGGGCGGGATCGTCCGCCTGAGCCCAATAGGCCATCGCCGAACCGACGTCCATGAGCGGGTCGCCGACGGTGGCAAGTTCCCAGTCCAGCACCCCGATGACCCGAGTGGGTTGCGCGGCCGCGAGAACCAGATTGTCGAACCGGAAGTCGTTGTGGATCATCGTGTGCGGCTGGTCGTCGGGTCGATGCGCCGCAAGCCAGGCGATGGTGCCGGCGAAGTCACCGACATCGGGCGTTCGCGCCCGGGCATACCGCGCGCTCCACCCGCCCACTTGCCGCTCGACATATCCCGGTCCGCGATCCAGCGCCGCCAAGCCAGACTCGCTCACCGGCGCCGTATGCAGGGCGACGAGTGCGTCGGTGAAGGCTTGGCACAGCCGCTCCCGATCCGTCTCGGCGTCCAGGCCCACTCCGGCAGGCAGGTCCTGGCGCAGGATCAGACCCTCGAGGCGCTCCATGACGTAGAACTCGGTGCCGATAACCGAAGGGTCTGCGCAGTAGCCGACCATGGTGGGGACCAGGGGGAAGACCGGTGCCAGGTCGCGCTGGATCCCGAACTCGCGCGCCATGTCATGGGCGCCCTTGGCCTTGGTGCCGGCCGGCGGGCGGCGCAAGATCAGCTCCCGATCGGGCCACCGCAGCAGGTAGGTCAGATTGGAGGCGCCGCCGCTGAATTGCTCAACCGTGGGCACGCCGCGCAGCGTGTCCGGCTCCGAGGTGTTCTCCCGCAGCCAGGTCGCGACGGCTGCCGTGTCGAAGGCGTCCTCGGCCCGCACCGCACCCGCGCCCGTGGGGACCACCTCAGCGGCCCTGACGGGGTGACCGCGCGGCATACGGCGCCAGCATCATGCGCGAGACGACCCCGAGGTGGACCTCGTCGGGACCGTCGGCGAGGCGCAGCGAGCGAGCCCCGGCATACGCCGCGGCGAGCGGAAAGTCCGGTCCGGTGCCACCGCCACCGTGCAGTTGGATGGCCAGGTCGATGACCTCGCAGGCCATCGACGGCACCGCGGCCTTGATCTCGCTGACCTCTGACAAGGCCCCGGCGCTGCCGTAGGTGTCGAGCTTCCAGGCCGCATGCAAGACATGCAGCCGGGCCTGGTTGATCGCGATCCGGGCCCGTGCCAGCCGCTCCCGGTTGCCCCCGAGATTGGCCAGCGGCTTGCCGAACGCGGTCCGCGTGGTGGCGCGCTCCAAGGCCAGGTCGAGTGATTTCTCGGACAGGCCGATGAGCCGCATGCAGTGGTGGACCCGCCCCGGTCCGAGCCGACCCTGGGCGATCTCGAAGGCCCGTCCGGGCCCCGCAATGATGTGATCGATCGGCAGCCGCACGTCGGTGAGAGTGACCTCGCCGTGACCGAGTGGTTCGTCGAACTGCCCGAGGGTCGAGAGCATGCGTTCGACCCGGACCCCGGGATGGTCCATGGGGACCAGCACCATCGAATGCCGGTGGTGCCGATCGGCATCCGGATCCGTGAGGGCCATGAAGATGCCCACCCGGCAGTCGGGATGACCGGCACCCGAGGACCACCATTTGCGGCCGTTGAGGACGACCTCTCCCGTGCCCCGCTCCCAGTCGCCGTCGACGAGGGCGGTGGCGGCCATATTGGTCGCATCGGAGCTGGCGACTGCCGGCTCGGTCATCAGGAAGGTCGAGCGGATGGTCCCGTCCAGCAGTGGCTCGAGCCACCGGTCCTTCTGGCTCTGCGAGCCATATTTGAGCAGCACCTCCATATTGCCCGTGTCCGGTGCATTGGAGTTGAAGATCAGCGGGGCCAGCAGTGAGCGGCCCATCTGCTCGGCCACCGGTGCATAGTCCAGATTCGACAAACCGACACCGCCGTCGGTTCCGAAGCGCACGGCATACGGACCCTCGTGGCCCGCCGGCAGGAAGAGATTCCACAATCCCTCGCCACGTGCCAGGTCCTTGAGCCGCTCGATGCGCGGATCCACGCGCCAGGGGTCCGCGCCGCGCGCCCGGCGCGCCGCGATGTCCGCCACCACCTCGGCCTCGATCGGCTCGATCTGATGGTCGATGAACTGCCGGACGCGGGTGCTGAGGTCGGCGGCGCGCGCGGAGGGAGCAAAGTCCATGGTGCTTGACCCTAGTGGCTTATTGAGCGATGCTCAATAGCATGCCGTCACGAACGCAGGCGCGGATGAGCCCGCAGGATCGGCGTCGCCAGTTGGTGGGGATCGGGCTCCAGAAGTTCGCCGAGCGTCCCGGTTTCGAGCTATCACTGGACGAGGTCGCGGCGGCGGCGGGGGTGTCGCGCGGGCTCCTCTTCCACTACCTGTCTCTTATACACATCTGACGCTGCCGACGAATAGAGAGGTGTAGATCTCGG
>CALLZC010000027.1 GCA_937858995.1 uncultured Nostocoides sp. | reverse complement strand
TTTCAAGCAGAAGACGGCATACGAGATAGGAGTCCGTCTCGTGGGCTCGGAGATGTGTATAAGAGACAGCCCCGACGCTGCTCGTGCTCGACGAAGGCGATGTGCGCATCCACTCGGGTGAGGGCGTCCAGACTGCTCACATCAACGGCGGCTTCCTGTCGGTCGACCACGACCGGGTCACGATCGTCTCCGAAATTGTTGAGGGCGACGGCTTTTCCGCCTAACGACGCCGCACCAGGCCGGGAGGAGAGGCTGTGGGACTGCTCGAAGTTGCCGAGCTTGTCCTTGGGCTGCTGCTCCTGAGCACGCTGCTGGTGCTCGGCTTCATTTGGGTGCGGCGGCAGATCATCTCCGGGGGCAAGCCTCTGATGCTGTGTGCGCTACGCACCTCCGCTCAACCCACGTGGCGCATTGGGCTGCTGCGGATCGGCGCCAGCCAGTTGGACTGGTTCGCGATGATCGGGCCGTCATTTCGATCGCGGCACACCTGGGAACGGGTCCACCTCGCGCTCGATGCGCCGCGCGCCACTACTGAGGTGATTCCGGCGCTTGGGGAATCACTGACCGCATCGGCGATCAACGCCGGCCAGCATTTCGACATCGCGATGGAACCGTCCGGGCTCACCGCCCTGCGGGCCTGGCTGGAATCTCAGCCGCCGGGCGTCGAGGGCCACGCTCGCGGCCAGTTCACTTAACCGATCCCGCTCACCTCACCCATGGGCCGCTGGGCCGCGCCGCCGCGCAGGGGCGGGCACGCGGCCACCACCGGGCTGCCACAGGATGTCCCCGCCGGCCTCGAGGTTGGCGACCCTGGCGACGATGAACAGCAGGTCGGAGAGCCGGTTGAGATAGGTCGCGCACTCCCCGTTCACGCCGCCTGGAGCGGGCGCGGGGGCGGGGGCCACGCCATACCGCTCGATGGCCGCCCAGGTGGCACGCTCGGCCCGCCGCACCATGGTGCAGGCCAGGTGGAGATAGGCCGAGCCGACGCTGCCACCCGGCAAGATGAACGAGCGCAGGGGGGTCAACTCCTCGTTGAACCGGTCGCAATCGGCTTCCAACTCGGCGATCCACTCGGGGCGCACCCGCAAGGGTTCGTGGTCATAGCTCGGCCGCACGGGCGTGGCCAGGTCGGCCCCGACATCGAAGAGGTCATTCTGAATGCGTAGCAGGACGGCGCGCACGGGCTCGCTCAGGTCGCCGGCGGCCAGGGCCACGCCCAGCGCGGCGTTGGCCTCGTTGACATCGGCGTATGCCGCGAGCCGCGGGTCGGTCTTGGGGGTGCGACTGAAGTCCCCCAAGCCGGTCGTGCCGTCGTCACCGGTGCGCGTGTAGATCCGGGTGAGGTTGACCATGGCACCAGCCTGCCTCACGACGCGGGCTGGGCGCAGCCAATGGTCACATTCCGATTACGACTCGATGTGAGTGGCGCGCGTCACCCAACCGAACGGTGACCTACTGCGTATACATATGTGTGAACCGGCTAGCAGGGGATGGTGTTATGAGACCGGTGCTCCACGAGCGAACTGCCGAGGTGGTGGTGAGCGAGCACAGCGACGGACAATGGGTGACAATCATCGGGGTGCTTGACGTCCACTCCGCGGCAGACCTTCGCGCCGATTTGCACGCCATTATCGACTGCGGTGACAGCCCCCTATTGCTGGACCTCGGGCGGGCCGAGGTGACTGACGCCACGGGTCTGGGGCTGCTGCTGGAATGCCATCGCCGGGGGCGGCGGCGAGGCCGGTCAATGCTGCTGGTCTCGGTCACGCCCGGGTCTGCCCGGCTGCTGCGCCGCCTGGCCTTGTCTCGGCAGTTCGGCGCGGGCGCGCTCGCGTATCGCTGACCGTTTCGGGAAACCAGGGCCGTTAGTAGACTCTGGCCTTGTGCCGTCTGCACCCCCGATGTCCACTCGGGTAGTTGGGCTCGACGCGGTCCGCGGCGTGGCCATCGTGGCCATGGTGATCGCGCACGTGGTTCCCTTCGCGCGCGATGCGCTGCCACACACCGCACTCGGGGTCGCCGGGCAGATCTCGGATCTGGCCTCCCCGCTGTTCGGCCTGGTCATGGGCGTCAGCGCCGGACTGGTGTGGTTGCGACCAGAGAACCAGAGTCCGGGCGGCGGATTGCGGCGGGCGGTCAGCGATAGCGCGCGCGCCGGGGTCGTCTTTGCCCTCGGGATGGCGCTGTCGGCGGTGGGCTCCTGGATCGCCATCGTCTTGCAAGTGCTCGGCGTGCTTATGGTTCTCGGTTTGCTCTTCGTCCGGCTAGCGACACCCGTGCTGAGCTCGGCTGTGGTGGTGGCATTCGTGACGATGCCCGCACTGACCGGGTGGGTGGCCCCGGAAGCGGTTCGGGAGCCCAACGGCCACGGCAGCGTCGTCGAGCAGCTCGTGCAGTCGTTGTCGCACGGGCAGAGCTATCGCGCGCTGTCCCTGCTGCCCTTCTTCGCTCTGGGTGTCCTGCTGGCCCGGCTGGGCTTGGCCCGGGCCGCGCTGGCCGAACGCCTCGCGATGGCTGGGCTGATCGGCACCGGCTTGTGGCTGCTGCTGGAGGCCGTGGGGGTGCAGACGCGGCTCTCGGGCGATTGGCCCGATCAGTTGCACGACCTGGCGCTGGTGCTTACGGCATACGGCCTGGTGATGATGTATGCGGGGTATCGGGGCAGCACCCCCGGGCTGCGCGCGCTGGCCGCTTTGGGGGTGCTCGCGTTGTCCGTCTACGTCGGGCACGTGCCGTTGATCAAAGCGGCGGCCGATCAACCAGACCTGTGGTCCAGTGACGCGACCGGGCTGCTGATGGCCGCGGCCATCCTGGCCGCCGTCGTGGGCACCGCGTTGGCGTGGGAGCGGCTCCTCGGCCAGGGGCCGATAGAGCGCGCCGTGGCCTTGGTCACGGGACGGCGCCTGCGCCGGTGAGCGGCGGGTAGCGTTCCCCGCATGAGCGATCGGGACCGCCCCTGGGTGATGCGAACCTATGCTGGCCACTCCAGCGCCGCGGCGAGCAACGAGCTCTATCGGCGCAATCTGGCCAAGGGGCAGACCGGGCTGTCGGTCGCCTTCGACCTGCCCACTCAGACCGGCTACGACCCCGATCACCCGCTGGCGCGCGGTGAGGTGGGCAAGGTCGGGGTGCCGATCAGCCACATCGGCGACATGCGCGCGCTCTTCGATGGCATCCCGCTGACCGCCATGAACACCTCGATGACGATCAATGCAACCGCGATGTGGCTGCTCGCTCTCTATCAGGTGGTCGCCGAGGAACAGGCGCTCGCGGCCGGGACAGACCCCGCCGACGCGGTGCACCGGCTCGCGGGCACCACGCAGAACGACATCATCAAGGAGTACCTCTCCCGCGGGACCTACGTCTTCCCGCCCGGCCCGTCGATGCGGCTGCTCACCGATGTGGTCACTTATGCGGTGCGCGAGATTCCGCGATGGAATCCGACCAATGTCTGCAGCTACCACTTGCAGGAGGCCGGGGCCACTCCGGTGCAAGAGATCGCCTTCGCGATGTCGACCGCGATCGCGGTGCTGGACGCGGTGCGTGACTCGGGGGTCGTCCCGGCGAGCGAGTTCGGTCAGGTGGTCTCGCGGATCTCGTTCTTCGTCAATGCCGGGGTGCGCTTCGTCGAAGAGATGTGCAAGATGCGGGCGTTCGTCCAGCTCTGGGACGAACTGACCAGCGAGCGGTATGCCGTGGCCGACCCGGCCCAGCGCCGCTTCCGGTATGGGGTGCAGGTCAATTCGCTGGGCCTAACGGAAGCGCAGCCGGAGAACAATGTGCAGCGGATCGTCCTGGAGATGCTCGCGGTCACCTTGTCCAAGGATGCCCGCGCCCGCGCGGTCCAACTGCCCGCGTGGAACGAGGCCCTCGGGCTGCCCCGGCCCTGGGACCAGCAGTGGTCACTGCGGATCCAGCAAGTCTTGGCCTACGAATCCGACCTCTTGGAGTATGACGACATCTTCGCCGGGTCGGCGGTCATCGAGGCGAAGGTGGCGCAGCTGGTCGACGGCGCCCGGCTGGAGATGGCGCGGATCGCCGAGTTGGGCGGTGCGGTCGCGGCCGTGGAGTCCGGGTATCTGAAGTCGGAGCTGGTCGCCTCGCACGCCCGGCGCCGTGCCCGGATCGAGTCCGGCGCCGACGTCATCATCGGGGTCAACACGTTCGAGACCACCGAGCCCAACCCGCTGACGGCCGACCTGGAATCGGCGATCCAGAGCGTGGACGCGGGCGTGGAGGCCGCGGCAGTCGCGGCCGTCCGCGCGTGGCGGGCGGCCCGGGATGCTGACCCGGTTACGCGCGAGCGGGCAGCAACGGCTCTCGCACGGCTCAAGGCCGCCGCCGTGGCGGGAGAAAGCCTGATGCCGGCGTCCCTGGAGTGCGCGCGTGCCGAGGTGACGACCGGGGAGTGGGCCGGCGCCCTGCGCGAGGTGTTCGGTGAGTTCCGCGCTCCGACCGGCGTCTCGGGCTCGGTGGGTGTCGCCGAGGCGACCGACGAGCTCTTGGCCGTGCGTTCCGCGGTGGCCGAGCTGGAGGCACAGCTCGGTGCGAAACTGCGGATCCTGGTGGGCAAGCCCGGTCTCGACGGGCACAGCAATGGTGCCGAGCAGATTGCCGTGCGCGCCCGCGACGCCGGTTTCGAGGTGATCTATCAGGGCATTCGGCTGACCCCGCAGGAGATTGTGGCCGCGGCGGTGGCCGAGGATGTCCACCTCGTGGGGGTCTCGATCCTCTCCGGGTCGCATATGGAATTGGTCCCAGAGATCCTGGAGGGATTGCGCGCGGCGGGGGCCGGCGACATACCCGTCGTGGTGGGCGGCATCATCCCCGAGAGCGATGCGGCGAAGCTGCGCGAGCTCGGGGTGGCCGCGGTCTTCACTCCGAAAGACTTCGGCCTCAACGAGATCATGGCGCGCTTTGTCGACATCATCCGCGCCACCCGCATCTCCGCCGTTGTCTGAGCCCGGCGCGGCGGGGTGCCGCGGGTTCGCCCCGATGCCGTGGAAGCGCCGCGAGGTTCGGGCTCAGAAGAGCCGGTGCTCACTGGTGTCGCGGCCCTTGAGGCCCTCGTAGTCCAGCACGACGCAGGTGATGCCACGATCCTCGGCCAGCGTGCGCGCCTGCGGCTTGATCTGCTGGGCGGCGAAGATGCCGCTGACCGGGGCGAGGTGCGGGTCGCGGTTCATCAATTCCAGATAGCGGGTCAATTGCTCGACGCCGTCGATATCACCCCGGCGCTTGATCTCGACGGCCACGGTCGTACCGGAGCCGTCGCGGCACACGATGTCGACCGGGCCGATCGCGGTCATGAATTCGCGCCGGATCAGTTGGTAGCCCGCCCCGAGGGTGGTGATGTGCTCCGCGAGCAGGGCCTGCAGATGCGCCTCGACGCCATCCTTGACGAGGCCAGGGTCGATGCCGAGGTCGTGAGAGGTGTCGGAGAGCACTTCGTGAATGCGCACCCGCAGGGTGTCGTCGGTCTTGGCGTGACGCACCACCCAGATCGCCTGCACGCCCTCCTGGACCTCGGACGGCTCCGGCTCGGCGTGCGCCATCGAGCACGGCGGCGACATCCAGTTCAACGGCTTGTAGGAGCCACCATCGCTGTGGACCAGCACGGAGCCGTCGGCCTTGACCATGAGCAGCCGGGTCGCCAAGGGGAGATGAGCCGAGAGCCGACCCTCATAGTCCACGCTGCACCGGGCGATGACGACACGCACGGGCGCTAACCCTACTTGTCCGCGTCGTTGACCAGAATCGCGATCTGCACCCGGTTGTCGACACCGAGCTTGGTGAAGAGCCGCCCGACGTGCGCCTTGACGGTCGCGACTGACATAAACAGCTCCGCGGCGATCTCACTGTTCGAGTGGCCGCGACCGACGGCCTGCGCGACCTCCAGTTCGCGCTCGGTCAGGTCGGCGAGCCGGGCCTGGGCCTGGACGCGGCTCGATTCGGCCTCGATCGTCTCGGGATGCGCGAGCGCGGCAATCAGTTGCGCGGTGACGCTCGGTGACAAGCTCGGCTGCCCGGCCGCGACGGAGCGCACCGCCTGGACCAGTTGGGCAGGTGGGGTGTCCTTGAGCAGGAAGCCGGCGGCCCCGGCGCGCAAAGCCTTCAAGACCAGTTCGTCGGTGTCGAATGTGGTCAGGACCAGGATCCGCGGCGGGTCGCTCAACGCGAGCAACTCCACGGTGGCGCTCAGGCCGTCGCGTCGGGGCATCCGGATGTCCATCAGCACCACGTCCGGACGCGTCCGCGTCACGACCTGGACGGCGTCCTGCCCGTCGACCGCCTCGGCGACGATCTCAATGCCCGAGTTGCCGCCGAGGATCAGCCGCAGACCCGTGCGGACCATGGGGTCGTCGTCGACGACGACCACTCGAATGGGAGCACTCATGAGACCTCCGTCAGCTCGGGCCGGGCCGCGGGCGGAACCGGCTCGGTCACGCCGGCGGCCGGCTCGAGGCCCGGCCAGGGCAGCCAGGCGGAGACCGCATACCCGCCGTCGGGCTGCGGCCCGTGGTTCAGGTGCCCACCGGCCAGCGTGACGCGCTCCTGCAAACCCAGCAGGCCGAGGCCCGAGTGCGGCAGGCCGCGATCGCTCGTCTGCACCGGCCGGGGGTTGCGGATCTCGATCCGCAGGCCCTCCGGAGGCGAGCCGGTGACCCGGACCTGCACCACGGTCCCCGGCGCATGTTTGCGCGCATTGGTCAGGGCCTCCTGCACCACCCGGTATGCCGTGCGCCCCAGCCCCGCGGGCGCCGCGCCCACGCTTTCGTCGACGAAACGCACCCGGGTGCCCAGGCTCTCGGCCTCGCCGATGAGCCCGGGCAGATCGCCTAGGTCCGGTTGGGGCCGCTCGGGGTCATCGGTTTCGGCGCCGCTCGGGCTGCGCAGGACGCCGAGCACCTCGCGCAGGTCCGCCAGCGCCTGATGGGCATTGGTCTCGATCGTTGTCAAGGCCGTGCGCATCTCGTGCGGCGCCAGATCGGTGCGGTAATTCAGAGCGCCGGCGTGCATGGCGACCAGCGAAATCCGGTGCGCCAACACATCGTGCATCTCGCGGGCGATGCGCGTGCGCTCCGCGGCAGCGGCCTGGGCCGCCCGGCGTGCCGCGTCCAGTTGCGCCGCCTCGAGTCGCTGGCGCTCCAGTTCGCGCCGGCCGCCGACTGCATACCCGATGGCCGACACGGCCGCCGTGATGAGCACCATCATGGCGAGGGTCCCGTACCACGACGGACTCGCGTCGGGTGTGGCCGGGGCGAGCCACTCGCTCACCACGCCGGCAGCGATGTTCAGGGGAATCAGCCAGGCGAGCTCGCGCCAGTGGCGCCGAGTGGCGACGGAGGCCAACACCAGCAGGACGGCGCCGGCGGCAGTCAGTGAGACGGCCCCGATGATCGCGACGATCGCACCTATCGCGAGCGGCCATCGCCGCCGCCAGCTGGCCAGGATCATCGCGATCACGCCCAGCACCGGGTCGCCCACTGTCAGCCACAGCGACCAAGCCGAGCCGGCGTCCTCGGGCAGGGCGGACATGACGCTGACCCACGCGACCACACCGATCCCGAGCACGAAAGCCACGCGCCAGGCCTTGCCCAACCGGTCCAGCGGCGGCGTCGGGGGGTCGCGCGGGATCGGCATACGGCCCAGCGTAGGTCGTAGGGGGTGGCCCAGGGGAGCGCCGTGGGTCTCGGCCCGGGGCCCGCGGCCCTAGACCAAAGTCGATGCGGAATGAGTCGTTATACCGATGTGCCCGTCCGGGGTGAGCGAGCAGGGTGGAGGCATGATCACCGTGGAGAACCTCACCAAGCGCTACGGCGGATTCACCGCCGTGGACGACATCAGCTTCACCGTCCGCCCCGGCTCGGTCGTCGGCTTCCTCGGCCCCAATGGGGCGGGCAAGTCGACGGCCATGCGGATGATGACCGGGCTGACGCCGCCGACCAGCGGGCACTCGACGATTCTGGGGCGGAGCTATCGAGACCTGCCCAATCCGGCCCGCCACGTCGGCGTCATGCTGGATGCCGCCGCCCAGCACCCCGGCCGTACCGGCAAGGAGGTGCTGCACTTGATCGGGATGACGATCGGTGCGCCGCAGTCCCGGGTCGATGCGTCGCTCGAACTTGTCGGGCTGACCTCCACGGAGGCCAAGCGGCGGGTGCGCAACTACTCCCTGGGGATGCGGCAGCGGCTGGGGCTTGCCGGCGCCTTGATGGGAGACCCGCAGGTTCTCATCCTCGACGAACCGGCCAACGGACTGGACCCGCAGGGCATCCACTGGATGCGCCAACTGCTGCGCGCGTATGCCGACCAGGGCGGCACCGTGCTGCTGTCCAGCCACTTGCTGCACGAGGTGCAGATCATTGCCGATGAGTTGGTGATGATCGGCCGCGGCCGCATCGTGGCGCACGGCTCCAAGGCCGAACTGCTCGGCGCGCAGGGGACCCGGGTCGCCGGGCTCGACGGCGAGCGACTGGCCGCCGCCCTGCGGAGTGCGGGGTATGAGGTGTCCGGTGACCGAGCCGGACTGCTGGTGAGCGCTACCCCCGAGCAGGTGGGCCGCGTGGCCCTGGAGGCCGGCGTCGTGCTCACCGAACTGCATACCAGCGGGGCCGAAGGCCTCGAACAGCTCTTCCTCGATCTGACCGCCGCCGACTCGCGTGAGGGTGTTGCCGCATGACCGCCGTCCTAGACCCCCGGACCTCGCATTTGAGCCAGGACCGCCCCGAGCTCGCGGACGTCTCGGGAATCCCCTTCGTGCGGCTGATCCGGGTCGAGTTGCGCAAGATGGTGGACACCCGCGCCGGGCGCTGGATGCTCATCGTGATGTCGGCCATCTCGGCGCTGGTCGTGGCCGCCTTGTTGCTCTGGGGCGGACCCGAGGAGCTGACCTTCAACACCTTCGTTGGCCTGACCGCCTTCCCCCTCATGGTGCTATTGCCGATTGTCGGCATCATGGCCGCGACCGCCGAGTGGACCCAACGCACCGGCCTGGTCACCTTCACTCTCGAACCACGGCGCGCTCGGGTGCTCGCCGCGAAGGTCATCGGCGGCATCCTCCTGGGCTTGGGGGTCGTGGCTGCATCCTTCGCCGCCGCGGCGCTCGCCCACCTGCTGGGGATCGGGCTGCGCGACGCCCCGGGCGATTGGAGCATGCCCTGGCAGGTCGTGCTCGGCTTCATCGTGGCGATGACGCTGCTGATCGTTCAGGGCCTGGGCTTCGGGTTCGCGCTCCTGAACACCCCGGTAGCCATCGTCGCCTCGATCCTGCTGCCGACCATCTGGTCGATCGTGGGCGCCTTTCCCCGGCTGCAGACCGCCGCCTTGTGGCTGGACCTCAACCGGAGCATGGATCCGCTGCTGTCAGGGTCCATGACCGGCGAGGACTGGGCGCACCTGGGCACGGCGTCCGCGCTGTGGATTGCCCTGCCGATGGCCGTGGGGATCTGGCGGGTCATGACCCGCGAGGTCAAGTAGGCCCCACGCCGAGGGTGGCTCGCGCAGGGGGCGAGCCACCCTCGGCCCTGCCGTGCCAAGGGATCGGCGTGGTGACTCTCACCCTCCGCGGGCGTCGCGGGCGGTGTCGGGGGAATGACAGACTCGATGCATGTCGCGTGAATTCACCAAGATCGGGGTCGTCGGCCTAGGAACCATGGGCGCGGGGATCGCAGAAGTATTCGCCCGCAACGGAATCGATGTGGTGGCGCTCGAAGTCACCGACGCGGCCCTGGACCGGGGCCGAGGTTTCGTGACCCGAAGCACCGAGCGGGCCGTCGGTCGCGGCAAGCTGGCCCAGGCGGACGCCGACGCGCTCCACGCGCGGATCGCGTTCACCACCCAGATGTCGGACCTGGCCGAGTGCCAATTGGTGGTCGAGGCCGTCCCGGAGCACCTGGATCTCAAGAAGCAGATCCTCGGGACGCTCGACTCGATCGTCGGCCCGGACGCCATCTTGGCCACCAACACCTCCTCCCTGCCCGTTACCGAGATCGCGGTAGCTACGGCCAACCCCAAGCGGGTGGTCGGCATGCACTTCTTCAACCCCGCTCCCGTGCTGCAGTTCGTCGAAGTCATCAAGACCGTGGTCACCGCCGACGATGTCTTCGAGGACGTCAAGGCGCTCGCGGAGCAGTTGGGCAAGAAGCCGGTGGTCGTCGGTGACCGGGCCGGGTTCATCGCCAATGCGCTTCTCTTCGGCTATCTCAACCACGCCGTCTCGATGTTCGAGTCGCGCTATGCCACGCGCGAGGACCTCGATGCCGCCATGCGCTTCGGCTGCGGCTATCCGATGGGCCCGCTCGCCCTGCTCGACCTGATCGGGCTGGACACGGCCTACGAAATCCTCGACACGATGTACAAGCAGGGCCGGGACCGCCTCCACGCTCCGAGCCCGATCATCAAGCAGATGGTCAGTGCCGGGTTGCGGGGTCGCAAGAGCGGCCGCGGCTTCTATACGTATGCTGCGCCGTCGAGTTCCGAGGTGGTCCCCGACGCGCAGACGCCCACGGGCGCGGCACCGGACGGGGTCACCCTGCGGCCGATCGCGACGGTCGGGGTCGTCGGCTCCGGCACCATGGCCACCGGGATCGTCGAGGTCTTTGCCAAGGCCGGGTATGCCGTGACCGTCGTCGCCCGCAGTCAGGACAAGATCGACGCCTCGCTCGCGGCCATCAAGCGGTCGCAGGCCAAGATGATCGAGCGCGGCCGGCTGACCCAGGAGGTGGCCGACGAGATCAACGCCCGGATCGTGGGGGCGACGGATCGTGCAGACCTCGCCGATGTCGACCTCGTGATCGAGGCGATCGCCGAGGACTTGAGCATCAAAGCGGAGCTCTTCCGGGATCTGGACAAGGTGTGCAAGGCCGGGGCGATCCTGGCGACCACCACCTCGTCGCTGCCGATCATCGATCTCGCGGCCGTCACCGAACGGCCCGAGGATGTCATCGGCATGCACTTCTTCAACCCTGCCCAGGTGATGCGCCTGGTCGAGGTGGTCCATACCGTGGCCACGGCGCCGGATGTCGTTGCCACGGTGGTCGACCTGAGTGTCAAGGTCGGCAAGCATCCCGTGCAGTGCGCGGATCGCTCGGGTTTCATCGTCAACGCGCTGCTCTTCCCCTATCTCAACGATGCCGTCAAGATGCTCCAAGCCAATTACGCCACCGCCGACGACATCGACACCGCGATGAAGACGGGCTGCGGGTTGCCTATGGGCCCCTTCGAATTGCTCGATGTCGTCGGTCTGGATGTCTCACTGGCCATTCAGCGCGAGTTGTATCTCGAGTTCCGCGAGCCGGGGTTCGCCCCGGCACCGCTGCTGGAGCACCTGGTGCAGGCCGGCTACCTCGGCCGCAAGTCCCAGCGGGGATTCCGCGTTTACGACTGAGCGCGGGATGGGCCAGGTTGGTGCGGGATGGGCCAGGATGGACCGGTGCCGTCTGACGCCGCCCTCCTGCACGACATACCGCTGGCGAGCGCCGGTATGGACCGGCGTGCCGCTGTCTCTTATACACATCTGACGCTGCCGACGAATAGAGAGGTGGAGATCTCGG
>CALLZC010000026.1 GCA_937858995.1 uncultured Nostocoides sp. | reverse complement strand
CAGCCGAGAGCCCGGCTACTACCTGAACGGGACGCATGGGCGAACTCCTTCCGTCACCAGTAAAGAAGGTTGACATTTGTCGACATCTCGCCGTCGTGGCTGAGGGTAGTCATCGACATTTACTGCATCTTGATGGTAACTCACCCAAGTCCCAATAGACCTGGGTGCTGTTTAGCTTGTGAACGTCAATGTTGCGGACGGAGACATCACTAGTTACCGCAAAGTATCCCACCCCCATTTCGAGGCCCGCTTGGCACGGCTCGGGCAGAGCAGTTGCCGCGGATCACGGTGCGCGATGTGTTCGCTTCCCTGGCCGCGGCGGGACGCCCCGCGTCTCGCCCGCAGAGAATGGGCGCGTAGCTGCGGCGCACGCTCCGTAGAATCGCCCGGTGACCCCCGAACAGCTGGCTGACGCGATCCGCGCCGCCCTCGCCGAACTCGTCGCCGCCGGCGAGCTCGTCGTCGAGGTGCCTGAGCAGCTGCGAGTGGAGCGGCCGCGGCAGGGCGGGCACGGGGACTGGTCGACCAATATCGCCATGCAACTCGCCAAGTCGGCGGGTATGCCGCCCCGGGCCCTCGCGACGCTGCTCGCCGGCCGCCTCGAGCGCGTCGACGGGGTGGCGGGCGTAGAGGTCGCCGGCCCGGGCTTCCTCAACCTCACTCTCGATACGGCCAGCGCGGGCGAACTGGCGCGGACCATCGTGGAGGCCGGGACGGCATACGGCACCGGGACCAGCGCGGCGGGGCGCACCATCAACCTCGAATACATCTCGGCGAATCCCACCGGCCCACTGCACATCGGTCATACCCGGTGGGCGGCCCTGGGGGATGCCATGGTGCGGCTGCTGCGGGCGGCCGGGGCCGAGGTCGTGGCCGAGTACTACATCAACGATGCTGGCAACCAGGCCGACAAGCTGGGCGGCTCGGTGCTGGCCAAGCTCGCCGGAACCCCCACGCCCGAGGGGGGCTACGACGGGGAGTATGTCGACGCGCTCGCCGAGGCCGTCCGCTCGCAGCGCCCGGACCTGCTCGCCCTGCCGCACGAGGAGGCGGTGGCGAGCGCCTGGAGCATCGCCTACCCCATCCAGCTCGCCCAGATTCAGGACACCCTGAATCGGTTCGCGGTCCACTTCGACGTCTGGTTCTCGGAAGCAGAATTGCATGCGTCCGGGGCGGTCGAGAGGGCGATTTCCCGGCTCCGCGAGCAGGGCCATGTCGAGGATCGGGATGGCGCGATCTGGTTGCGCACCACCGATTTCGGTGACGACAAAGACCGGGTGCTCATCCGCGCCAATGACATTCCCACATATTTTGCCGCCGACGCCGCCTACTACCTATCCAAGAAGGACCGCGGCTTCACCGAGAAGATCTATCTGCTGGGCGCCGACCATCACGGCTATATCGGACGCCTCAAGGCGATCGCCGCGTGTGCCGGCGATGACCCGGAGCGCAATATCGAGGTGAAGATCGGGCAGCTCGTGAACATCGGTGGGGAGCGGATGGGCAAGCGCCGCGGCAACGCCCTCTATCTTGACGACCTCATCGAGTGGGTGGGCGTGGACGCGCTGCGCTACTCCCTGAGCCGATTCCCCGCGGACAGCCCGCTGTCGCTGGATGGCGAGGAGTTGCGCCGCCAGACCAATGACAACCCGGTCTTCTACGTGCAGTACGCGCACGCCCGGACCGCGAATGTCGCGCGCCTGGCAGCCCAGGATGGGGTGGATCGCGCGGCCGGCTTCGACCCGGCCCTGCTCGCCGATAGCACCGAAGCGGCGCTCTTGGCGGTGCTCGCCGACTACCCGCGCGTCGTAGCGCAGGCCGCGGCGCTGCTCGAACCCCACCGGGTCGCGCGCTACCTGGAGAACCTGGCGGCTCATTTCCACAAGTGGTACGACACCTGCCGGGTGCGGCCGGTCAACGCCGACGAGGCGGTCACCGACCTGCACCGCAGTCGGCTGTGGCTCAACGACGCCACACGGACTGTCCTGGCGAACGGCCTTGGCCTGCTTGGCGTTTCGGCGCCCGAGCGGATGTAGGCCATGCGCGCGCACGAGGCCGGTGTCCTGCACGCCGATGGCTATGGCGGACCGCCGATCTATCTCCCCTTCCCCGCCGACGTCATGGCGCTCACCCCACACATCTGGAGCCAAACGACGCGTCGTGGGCCTGATGGCGCGCTCGAGGTCGGGGGCGTCGATGTCCGCGCCCTCGCCGCGGATCACGGCACCGCGGCATACATCCTGGACGAGGACGACTTCCGGAGCCGGGCGCGCGGCTTCCGCGACGCCTATGCGGCGGCCTTTGCTGCGGTATGCGGCGGTGCCGACGTCTACTACGCCGGCAAGGCCTTCTTGTGCGCTGAGGTTGCCCGCTGGGTGCTCCAGGAGGGACTCTGCCTGGACGTATGCACCGGCGGGGAGCTGGCCGTGGCCCGGCGCGTCGGATTCCCCGGCGCGCGCATCGGCTTCCACGGCAACAACAAGACGAGCGCCGAACTGCGCCAGGCGCTGACCTATGGGGTGGGGCGGATCATCGTCGACTCGGACATCGAGATCGACCGGATCCTGGCCATCGCCGAGGAACTGGACATCCAGGCGCCGGTCATGCTGCGGGTGACCGTCGGCGTCGAGGCGCACACCCACGAATTCATCGCGACCGGACACGAGGACCAGAAGTTCGGATTCGGGCTCGCCGGGGGCGTGGCCTTCGACGCGGCGCGCCGCATTCTGAACCACCCCGACCGATTGCGCTTCCTGGGGCTGCACAGCCATATCGGCAGCCAGATCTTCGACACCTCTGGTTTCGAAACCTCGGCGCACCGCCTGGTGCAACTGCATGCCCGCATCTTCGACGAATTGGGTTATGCGGCACCGGAAATCGACCTGGGTGGCGGCTATGGGATTGCCTACACCAGTCAGCACACACCGCTGCCTACCACGGTCCTCGCCGACGAGATGGCCGCACTCATCGCCCGCGAATTCACCGCGCTCGGACCGCACTGGTCGGCCCGGGTGCCCAAGGTGTCGATCGAGCCAGGGCGAGCCATCGTCGGTCCGGCGATGTTCACCTTGTATGAGGTGGGCACCGTCAAGCCGGTCGAGATCGCCGATCGTCAGGTGCGCACCTATGTGTCCGTGGACGGGGGGATGAGCGATAACGCCCGCCCCGCCCTGTATGACGCTGACTTCTCGGTGACCTTGGCCAGCCGCCATTCCACCGCCGGCCCGATCGTCGTGCGGGTCGTCGGTCGGCACTGCGAAGCGGGCGACATCGTCGTTCAGGACGAGTGGCTGCCGGCCGACCTCGAGGCGGGAGATTTGGTCGCAGTGCCCGCGACCGGCGCATACTGTCGCTCGCTGTCGAGCCAGTACAACCACACGCCGCGGCCGCCCGTCATCGCGGTGCGCGACGGCAGTGCCCGGGTGCTGATCCGACGCGAGACCATCGACGACCTCCTAGCACTCGATATGGGGTGAGCAGCATGACAACGGACACCGGTCGCACGGGCCTTCGCGTTGCCCTCCTCGGGTGCGGGGTCGTGGGTTCCGCTGTGGCCAAGATGTTGGTGACCAATGCCGACGATTTGGCGGCCCGCATCGGCGCCCCGCTCGAACTGGTCGGCATCGCGGTCCGCCGGGTGGGCAAGGACCGCAGCGACCTACCCGTTCCCGAGGAGCTCTTCACGACGGACGCGGCCGACCTGGTCACCCGGGCAGACATCGTGATCGAGGTCATCGGCGGCATCGATCCGGCCCGCGAATTGCTGCTCTCGGCCATGGCTCACGGCGCATCGGTCGTGACTGCCAACAAGGCCCTGCTGGCGGATGACGGCCCGACGCTCTATGCCGCGGCCGATGCCGCGGGAGTCGATCTCTACTACGAAGCGGCGGTGGCCGGCGCCATCCCGATCCTGCGCCCGATGCGCGAGTCGCTCGCCGGCGACGATGTCCATCGGGTCCTCGGCATCGTCAACGGCACGACCAACTTCGTCCTCGATGCGATGGACACCACGGGGGCGGGTTTCGAGGAGACGGTGGCTCAAGCCCAGGCGCTGGGCTATGCCGAGGCCGATCCGAGCGCCGATGTCGAGGGCTTCGACGCGGCCGCCAAGGCGGCGCTGCTCGCATCCCTGGCTTTCCACACCCGAGTCAGCGGTGGCGACGTCTTTCGGGAGGGCATCACCGAGGTCACCGCTGCCGATATCGCCGCAGCGAAGGCCATGGACTGTGTCGTCAAGCTGCTGGCCATCGCCGAGCGCACCACGGCAGCCGATGGCAGCGCGGGGGTCAGCGTCCGCGTGCACCCCGCGATGATTCCGCGCACCCACCCGCTGGCGTCCGTCCGCGATGCCTACAACGCCGTCTTTGTCGAGGCCAAGGCGGCGGGCCAGCTCATGTTCTACGGGCGGGGAGCCGGTGGCGACCCCACCGCGTCGGCCGTGCTCGGCGATCTCGTGGCCGTGGCCCGGCACCTGGTGGCGGGCGGCCGCGGGCCGGGGGAGTCCGCATACGCAGACCTGCCGATCCTGCCGATCGAGGAGTCGGTGACTCGCTATCACATCAGCCTCGACGTCGATGATCGACCGGGCGTCCTGGCCCAGGTCGCCCAGGCCTTCGCCGACACCGGTGTCTCCATCGAGACGGTGCGCCAGCACGTGCGAACCCATGCCGGTTCGGGCGCCGCGCGGGCGAACCTGGTCATCGTCACGCATGGCGCCACCGAGGGCGCACTCTCGGCCACCGTCGATGCATTGGCCGGCTGCGAGTGCGTCGCCGAAGTGGTTTCCGTCATGCGTGTGGAAGGAATGTGACGACGATGGCTCACCAGTGGCGCGGTGTCATGCGCGAGTATGCCGAGCGGCTCCCGACGCTTGTGGGTGCCCCGCTCATCACGCTCCAAGAGGGCGGCACCCCGCTCATCGTCGCCGAGAAGCTCTCCGAGCTGGTGCGGGCGCAGGTATACATCAAGTACGAGGGCCTCAACCCCACCGGGTCCTTCAAGGACCGGGGGATGACCACGGCCATCTCGATGGCCGCCAAGAACGGGGCCCGGGCCGTCATCTGCGCCAGTACCGGCAACACCAGTGCCAGTGCTGCGGCCTATGCCGCCAAGGCCGGTATGCGGTGCGCCGTCCTGGTCCCGGACGGCAAGATCGCGATGGGCAAACTCAGCCAGGCCATCGCCCACGGGGCGACCTTGATCCAGGTCGAGGGGAACTTCGACGACTGCCTCACCGTGGCCCGCAAGCTTGCCGAGGTCTATCCCGTCGACCTGGTCAACTCGGTCAATCCGGCGCGGATCGAGGGACAGAAAACGGCCTCTTTCGAGGTCGTCGATGCGCTGGGCGACGCCCCGGATATCCACTGCCTCCCCGTGGGCAACGCCGGCAACATCACGGCCTACTGGCGTGGGTACCGGGAGTATGTCGTGGGGCATGGGATCGAGGGTGTTCCGGACGGTCCCGCGACGAAGCGCCCGCAGATGTGGGGGTTCCAGGCGGCCGGCGCGGCACCGATCGTGCTCGGGCATCCGGTGGACCAGCCCGAGACGATCGCCACCGCGATCCGGATCGGCAACCCCGCGTCCTGGCGGCAGGCCGAGGAGGCGCGGGATGCCTCCGGGGGGCGGATCGAGGCCGTCACCGACGCCCAGATCCTGCAGGCCCACCGGTTGCTGTCGAGCACCGAGGGCATTTTCGTGGAGCCGGCCTCGGCGGCCAGTGTGGCCGGCCTGCTGCAGGTGCACGCCGCCGGCGGGGTTCCCGAGGGGGCGACCATCGTCTGCACGGTCACGGGGCATGGCTTGAAGGATCCCGAGTGGGCACTCAAGGGATTGGACGGCGAACCCGTTGCCCCGCAGCGCATTCCGGTTGACGTGTTCAGCGCCGCTGCCGCGCTCGGCCTCGACGGGTGAGCATGCCCGCCACACCGTGGGTCGCGGGCCAACGGGTGCGGGTCGCGGTTCCGGCGAGCAGCGCCAATCTCGGGCCGGGCTTCGATTCGGTCGGCGTCGCCTTGGACATCGTCGATCACTGCACCCTGTCGGTGCGTTCCGACCCCGGGGTCGAGGTCCGTGTCAGCGGGCAGGGCAGCGGCACGGTGCCTCTGGATGACCAACATCTGGTCGTGCGTTCCATGCGGCGGGCGTGGGAGGTCATCGGTGTCCGCGCGCCCTCGGGCTACCTTGTCGAGTGCCACGGCGCGGTGCCGCACGGCCGGGGCTTGGGGTCCTCGGCCACGGCGATCGTCGCCGGCGTCGGCGCGGCCTACGCCCTGCACGCCCTGGCCACGGGCGGCCGTGCGGCGATCGACCTGGGCGCGGTCAACGACCTCGCCGCCAACCTCGAGGGGCACCCCGACAACTCGTCGGCAAGCGTCTATGGCGGGATGACACTCAGCTGGCCCGACGACGACCCCGGCGAGGGAGACATCCCCCGCACGATGACGGTATGTCTGTCCCCGCACCCCGACATTCGCCCCGTCGTCCTGGTGCCCCAAGACCAACTGAGCACCGCCACGGCGCGCGCCGTTCTGCCCTCGCAGGTGCGCCTCGCCGACGCCGCAGCCAATGCGGCCCGCGTGGGCGCGCTGGTGCACGCCATGACGCAGGCTCCCGGTCTGCTG
The DNA here is from genome assembly GCA_937858995.1 of uncultured Nostocoides sp. Lineage (GTDB taxonomy): Bacteria > Actinomycetota > Actinomycetes > Actinomycetales > Dermatophilaceae > Nostocoides_A. The sequence continues at coordinate 3,961 of CALLZC010000026.1, read as the reverse complement.
CTGGCCGCGACCCGCGACTATCTCCACCAGGAGCCGCGGCGGCCGGCGTATGCCGCGTCCATGGCCATGGTGGACAGCCTGCGCCAGGCGGGGATCGCGGCCGTGATCTCCGGTGCAGGGCCTTCGGTTCTGGCTCTCGCAGTGGCCGAGCAGGCCGGGTTCGTCGCCGCCCGCGCGCCGCAGACCTGGCGCATCGTCGACCCGGGCTTTGCGCTCGTCGGCGTCCGCGTGCTCGATGAACCCGTCCCGGAATAGGCCCGGGCGGGGAGTGCGTTGAGCTAGTCACGCAGTGCTACAGTGTGAGCGCAACGCGAAGTTCGGCGGCCACTACTGCGCGCCCATCGCGAACTGCACAATCATTCTCTGACTGACCCGGTCTGTCGCCCATTGGGCACCAGAGGTCGGTGACACCGAGTCAGAGAGCTCCTCAAGGGTTCCGCCAATTCGACGGGACCGCAACGTAATCCAGGCTGTATCCCCGACCCGGGGCGGCCCGAGCGAGGAAAGGGTCCTTCGTGACCGACACCACCACTTTCGAACCCGCCGCTGCTGCGGGCGAGAAACCGCGCCGTTCCGGCGCGCTCACCGCCATGCGCCTTGCAGAGTTGCAGGGGCTGGCCAGCAGCATGGGAATCTCCGGCACTGCCAAGATGCGCAAGGGCGACCTCATCGAGGTCATCCGGGCCAAGCAGTCCGGCGCCGCCGTTGGCGGCTCCCGCTCCTCCGGCAGGGCGATTGAGGGGGCCGGATCCCCGGCGAACGGGTCCTCGTCAGCTGAGCCCCAGTCGGCCGGATCCCCAGCGAACCATGAGGGCCAGGCGACCCATGAGGGCCAGGTCGCCAGTGGCCAACCCAGTCGTCGGGTCTCGCGCCGAGCCGAGGCTCCGCAGGCTCAGGCCGTGCCGGTCGCCACGCAGGCACCCGCCACGGAGGCACCCGGGGCGGACGCCCAGGACAGGTCCGCGTCCGCCCGTCAGGGCGAATCGCGCGCCGATCGCGGCAGTGCCGCCGAGGGCCAGGCCAGCGAGGGCCAGGCCAGGGAGGAACAGGCCAGGGAGGAACAGGCCAGCGAGGAACGATTCGGCGAGCGCCGCGAGCGGCAGCGCCGGGGCCGCGAGGTGCCGGCCCGTGACACCCAGGGTCGCGAAGCCCAGAACAGCGAATCCCAAAACCGCGATGGCCAGAACCGCGACGGCCAGAACCGCGACGGCCAGAACCGCGTCGGGCAGAACCGGCAGCAGGGCGGCCAGGCCCGTCAGCAGGGTGGCGCATCTCATCAGCAAGGTGGCCAGAATCAGCAGGGCGGCCAGAATCAGCAGGGCGGCCAGAACCGTTACTCCGATGACGACGACTACCCCGGCAGCCGTCGGCGCGGGCGCAACCGCGGACGCAACCGGGACAAGCGTCGCGGGGTACGTCCGGACGGGGCGGATTTCGAGACGGCCGAGCCGCAGATCAGCGAGGACGACCTGGTCGTCCCGGTCGGCGGCATACTGGACATCCTCGATAGCTATGCCTTCGTGCGCACCACCGGCTACCTGCCGGGCGCGAACGACGTCTATGTCCCGCCGGGACTGGTCAAGCGCTACGGGCTGCGCAAGGGCGATGCCGTCACGGGCGCCGTCAAGGCCCCCCGGGAGGGCGAGGACCACGGCCAGATGGTGCAGACCGGTCGCAATCAGCGTCAGAAGTACAACCCCCTGGTTCGCCTGGACACGGTCAACGGGTTGACTCCCGAGCAGGCCCGGCAGCGCCCGGAGTTCGGCAAGCTCACCCCGCTCTACCCGCAGGAGCGCCTGCGCCTGGAGACCGAGCCCAACATCATCACGACCCGGGTCATCGACATGGTCGCCCCGATCGGCAAGGGCCAGCGTGGGCTGCTCGTGGCGCCGGCCAAGGCCGGTAAGACGCTCATCCTCCAGGCGATCGCCAACGCGATTTCCACCAACAATCCCGAATGTCATCTGATGGTCGTCCTCGTCGACGAGCGGCCCGAAGAGGTCACCGACATGCAACGGGCCGTCAAGGGCGAGGTCATCGCCTCGACCTTCGACCGCCCGGCCGAGGACCACACCACGGTGGCGGAGCTGGCGATCGAGCGGGCCAAGCGCCTGGTCGAGATGGGTCACGACGTCGTGGTGCTCCTCGACTCGATCACCCGTCTCGGTCGTGCCTACAACCTCGCCGCTCCGGCGAGCGGCCGGATCCTCTCCGGTGGTGTCGACTCGGCCGCGCTGTATCCGCCCAAGCGCTTCTTCGGCGCGGCCCGCAACATCGAGAACGGCGGCTCGCTGACGATTCTGGCGACCGCGCTCGTGGAGACCGGGTCCAAGATGGACGAGGTCATCTTCGAAGAGTTCAAGGGCACCGGAAATATGGAGCTCAAGCTCGACCGGCAACTGGCCAACCGTCGGATCTTCCCCGCCGTCGACGTCAACAACTCCGGCACCCGGCGCGAGGAGATTCTCCTGGCGCCCGAGGAGCTGAAGATCATGTGGAAGCTGCGTCGCGTCCTCGCCGCGCTCGACCCGCAACAGGGCATCGAATTGCTTCTGGATCGGCTCAAGAAGACCAAGAGCAACTACGAGTTCTTGGTTCAGGTGCAGCAGACCAGTTCCATCCGGCTGGACGACGAAGACAAGGCCTGAGTTGGCACGGCCACGGGCCCGCATACCGCGCCGGTATGCGGGCCCGTCGCCGTGCGGCGCCTAGCCTGCCGCCGGGCTGGTGTCGCAACCTCTGCTAGCCGAAGGTGCGATCAGAGCCACATGATGCATCCTGTGGGCCTGAGCGCACCCTCTGCTGAGTTGGCGGATCTGAGCGCACCCTCTGCTGAGTTGGCCGATCCGAGCGCACCCTCTGCTGAGTTGGCGGGTTCAGTGAGGGGGTTCCACCCCGGGGGTCCGATCGATGGCCACCCGCAGGTGCGCAAAGGCGTGGGGGCCGAAGCCGTGCGACTCATACCGGCGGCGACCCTCTGGGGTGGCGAAGAGTTCGACCGACGTCACATCCGTTTGCGTTCGGAACCACTCCATCACCGCATCGACGCACCCCTGGCCCAGGCCTGTCATCCGGTATTGCGGGAAGGTCGCCACATTGCCGAGCATCCCCACCCGGCCGGTGGGGTTGCCGGGCGAGGGCGGCCGATCCACCACCTCGCCCATTGCCGTGGCGACGGTGGCGCCATTGACGTCGGCCACCGCGATGAAGACATCCGGGTCGGGGAGGTTGACCTGCAGCCAGCGCAGGGCATTGGCCTGCCATGCTCCGGCCGAGACCTTCTCGGCGCTGGTTCCCATGGCCGTGAACATCAGAGCTCGCAAGGCGAGAACGGCCGCGAGGTCCTTGGCCTGGGCCTTGCGGATGACCGGCCCCACCGGTGCCGGCTCGCCGGGCTCCGGCACGGAGTCCGCGCTCTTCTCGCGGCCCCGCAACGCTCGGGCGAGCTGTTTGGGATTCGGCGGCCGGCTGGGGCCCCGCCGCTTGCCGGCCTTGTCCTCGCTCACGCCTGCCAGTATGCCGAGTGCCGCCGAGCACCCGCACCCGCCGTGGTGGCGAACCGTTGGTGACGGTTGGGGAACACCATCCGGGAATGGGCAGCCCCGGTTGGGCGTTTGGGTGAGTGCTTCCCTCTCTGGCACACTTGAGAGGTTGGGCCGGTTCACGGCACGCGCCGCCGAAGGCGCAGGGCTTGCATCCACAGCGATGGGCCCGCCGACCCGGCCACGAACTGCTTAAGGAGCAGCGTTGAAGAAGGACATCCACCCCGACTACGTGGCGACCACGGTGACCTGCACCTGCGGCAACACCTTCACCACCCGCAGCACCGCCAAGAGCGGCTCCATCCACGCGGACGTCTGCAGCAACTGCCACCCGTTCTACACGGGCAAGCAGAAGACTGTCTCTTATACACATCTGACGCTGCCGACGAATAGAGAGGTGTAGATCTCGGGCGTCGCCG
>CALLZC010000025.1 GCA_937858995.1 uncultured Nostocoides sp. | reverse complement strand
ATGATACGGCGACCACCGAGATCTACACCTCTCTATTCGTCGGCAGCGTCAGATGTGTATAAGAGACAGGCTTCGGACTTGGTCTTGCGGACTGCGGCGAGGGCCTGGCCCACTCCTGCCAGGAGCCCGGTGTCACCCGAGGGCCCCTCCGTGAGGGCATCGCCCGGCGACGGCCACGGTTGACGATGCACCGAGCCGGACTTCCACCACGACCACACCTCTTCGGTGACATAGGGCAGGATCGGCGCAAAGAGCCGCAGGAGCACATCGAGCGCGATCCGCAGCGCTGCGCGAGCCGATGCCGCAGGCGCCTCGCCCTGCCCACCGTAGGCCCGGTCCTTGACGAGTTCGAGGTAGTCGTCGCAGAACGTCCAGAAGAATGACTCGGTGAGCTCAAGCGAGCGGGTGTAGTCCCACCCCTCGAAACCCGTTGTCGCAGAACGCACCACGTCAGCAAGTGCAGCGAGCATCGACAGGTCGAGCGGCTCCGTGACAGAAGCCGCGAGGTCACCCTCAACCTCGCCAAACGAGAGCGCGAACTTGCTCGCGTTGAGGATCTTGATGGCGAGCCGCCGACCGACCTTGATCTGACCGGGGTCAAAGGCAGCATCCGTGCCGAGCCGTCCGGAGGCTGCCCAATAGCGCACCGCGTCAGCCGAATGCTCGATGACGAGCGCCTCGGGCGTCACGACATTGCCCTTGGACTTGCTCATCTTCTTGCGGTCGGGGTCGAGGATCCACCCCGAAATCGCGGCATTGGTCCACGGCACCGAGCCGTGCTCGTGGTGCGCGCGAACGATGGTCGCAAAAAGCCACGTGCGGATGATGTCGTGCGCCTGCGGACGGACATCCATGGGGAAGATCGCCCCAAAGAGCTCTGGGTCGCCGCGCCAGCCGCCAGCAATCTGCGGGGAGAGTGATGACGTCGCCCACGTGTCCATGACATCGGGATCGCCGACGAAACCACCCGGCATACCGCGCTGCGCCTCATCGAATCCTGCCGGTGCCTGGGCAGCCGGGTCGACCGGTAGCTGGTCCTCAGCGGGCACGAGCGGGTGCGCGTAGTCGGGTTCGCCGTCGGCGTCGAGGGGGTACCACACCGGGATCGGCACACCGAAGAACCGCTGCCGGGAGACCAACCAATCGCCATTGAGGCCCTGGACCCAGTTCTCGTAGCGCGCCCGCATGAAGCCCGGGTGGAAGTCGATCTCGCGACCGCGCTCGACCAGTGCCGCATTGAGGTCGGAGTCACGGCCGCCATTGCGGATGTACCACTGACGCGAGGTCACGATCTCCAGGGGCTTCTCGCCGCGCTCATAGAAGTTGGCCTTGCGCTGGGTGGGGGTGGGTTCGCCGTCGAGGTCGCCGGACTCCCGCAGGGCGCTCACGATCGCTTCGCGGGCAGCGTATGCCGTGGCGCCGGTGAGTTTCGCGGCATACAGGTCGGCGCCCTCACCGCGGAGCCACTCAGGCGTCTCGCGCTGGAGGCGACCCGTGCGGGTGATGATCGAGCGCATCGGCAACTGCAACTCACGCCACCAGATGACGTCGGTGAGGTCACCGAAGGTGCAGCACATCGCGATGCCTGCGCCCTTGTCGGGCTCGGCGGCGGGGTGGGGGAGGACGGGCAGCTCGACGCCGAAAAGGGGCGAGCGCACGGTCGTGCCAAAGAGCGGCTGATAGCGCTCGTCGTCCGGGTGCGCGATCAGGGCCACACACGCGGGGATGAGCTCGGGGCGGGTGGTCTCGATGAAGATCGGGCCGCCTGCGCCATGGAAGGCCACCCGGTGATAGGCACCCGGGTAGTCGCGGGCTTCGAGTTCGGCCTGGGCCACAGCCGTCTGGAAGGTGACATCCCAGAGCCCGGGAGCCTCGGCCGAATAGGCCTCTCCCCGAGCAAGATTGCGCAGGAACGCTTGCTGCGCAGTCGCCCGAGAGTGCTCATCGATGGTGCGATAGGAGATGTCCCAGTCGAGCGAAAAACCCATCCGACGGAAGAGTGCCTCAAACGCCTGCTCGTCCATCACGGTCAGCTCGTCGCACAACTCGATGAAGTTCTGCCGGCTGATCGGCACTTCGTCAGCAGCCTTGGTCGAGGTGCGATTGCCGTTGAACGGCGGCACAAACGACGGGTCGTAGTGGAGCGCTGCGTCGCCGCGCACACCGTAGTAGTTCTGGACCCGCTTCTCGGTCGGCAGCCCGTTGTCGTCCCAGCCGATCGGGTAGAAAACCTCGAGGCCCGCCATCCGCTTGTATCGAGCCATGCAGTCGGTGTGCGTGTAGGAGAACACGTGCCCCATGTGCAGCGAGCCCGATGCGGTCGGCGGGGGAGTGTCGATCGAGAAGATCTGGCTGCGAGGGCCGGCGAGGGCGCGCTCACGGTCAAACCGGTAGGTGCCTTCGGCCTGCCATACCTGTCCCCACTTCTCTTCGAGGCCATCGAGCGTCGGACGCTCAGGGATCGAAGTGGGACGTGCGGCAGGCGTGCTAGTCATGCCGAGCATCTTCCCAGAAGCGCGACCTGAGCCTGAACATGTTTAGCGCGGGCCCGAGGGGTGAACTGCGAGCGTTCAGGATCCGCCGCGGATCGTGCGCTCGAGGTAGCTATCTGGCCTCCTCGGGAAGAGCGCCACCCAGACGCAGAAGACGAAGGTCACACCCAAAGTGGCCCACGTGACAAACAGCGCGGCAGTCTCCGACGCGCTGGCACCCGAGGCGCTATGGACGATCCATCCCATGACGCGACCCAAGAGGAGCGCGAACAAGCCGCCTAGCAGCATGACTGGCCAGAGGTTGATCAGACGCGTCAACCGGCTCATCTGCGGCCCCGCCTCGGCTTCGAACCGCGCCCGTACGACAGGAGCATCATCCTGTGGTCCAGCAGCTGCGATGAGGCGCTGCTCGATCGCCTCGTGGCGATGCTCGTCGCGGCGCAACTTCGCCCGCGGATAGGCAATCGCCACCACCAGAGCAAAGCCGGCCACTAGGCCGACGATCCCGAGGTCACTCAACACGCCGCGGCCAGGTTGGCGGGCGTGGTTGGTCGCCATCTCCGACACGGCCACACTGATCGGCAGGACGAGCACGAACTGCCACCAGCCGCCCACCGGCCCGAAAGCAGCGGCGAGAGCCAACGGCATACCCCACCGGCCGTCGCGCCACGAGGTCTGATCGGAGGGCGGCGCCGCGGGAGCCTTGCGAACAACGAGCGGCGCGATGCTGTCCTTCTTCTCGAATCCCACCCGGGGGTCATCCTCATCAGCGAGCACAGTGACCTCGACCGGGCGACCCGATCGGACTCCGCAGGCTTCGGCAAACGCCCGTGCTCGCCGTGGCCCGACCAGCCATATCGACGCCAACGTGGCGAGGTAGGCCAGAGCGATCGCCACCCACACCAGTGGCACCAAGACAATGAACACACCGAGATAAACGCGAATCGAGATCGCTGTTTTCGAACTTGGACGCCACACCGCGACCAGCCACGAGGCCAGGTCGATCCACACGCGTAGCCACCAGGCGGTCACGAAGAGGGCCGGCGTTGCCGCCGCCGCGCCGGAGCGCACATCCCGGGCAGCGAGACGGGCGATCTCCGCCTCCTGGAAGGCGGCCCCCGTGTCCGCCAGCGCGAGCGAGCTG
>CALLZC010000024.1 GCA_937858995.1 uncultured Nostocoides sp. | reverse complement strand
ATGATACGGCGACCACCGAGATCTACACCTCTCTATTCGTCGGCAGCGTCAGATGTGTATAAGAGACAGGGCCAATCTCGCCGAAGCGAGCCTGATCGACGGGGTCCGGGTGCACGGCATCGGCAGCCTCAAGGAGATTGTCTTGGCGTATGGCGAGCAAGGCGACCCCGCGAACTGGCCGATAGCGCCGCACCTGCCCGGCAGCGGCGCAGGCGGGCGGCCGGTCGCGGACCTGGCCGATGTCTCGGGGCAGGCGCAGGCGCGCGCCGCGCTCGAGGTCGCCGCGGCGGGCGGACATCACCTGCTGCTCAGTGGCCCGCCCGGTTCGGGCAAGACCATGCTCGCCGAGCGGATGGCAGGCATCCTGCCGCCCCTGGACCTCGCATCAGCGCTGGAGGTGCTCTCGATCCGCTCGCTGCTGGGAACGGCGAGCGTCAGCACCGGGCTGGACCTGACCCCTCCGTATGTCGCGCCGCACCACGGCGCGTCGCTCGCCGCGATGATCGGCGGTGGATCGGGGATCGTTCGGCCGGGGGCAGTGTCGGCGGCGCACCTGGGTGTGCTCTTTCTCGACGAGGCTCCGCAGTTCAAACAGGATGTGCTGCAGGCGTTGCGCCAGCCGCTCGAGGCGGGTGCGGTGACCATCGCCCGGGCCCGCTCGACGGTGACCTTTCCCGCGCGCTTCCAACTGGTCCTGGCCGCCAACCCCTGCCCTTGCGGCCATGGCCATGGCAAGGCGGTTCGCTGCACCTGCACGCCGATGGCCCGGCGCGCGTATGCCGCCCGGCTCAGCGGCCCGGTGCTGGACCGGATCGATGTGCAGGTGCATGTGCCGGCCGTGACCCGGGCCGCGAGCGTTGCCGTGGCTGGGGAGCACACCGCTCCCGTCGCGGAGCGGGTGGCGCGGGCTCGGGCGGCGGCGGGGCAGCGGTGGCGCGCGCTGTCCGGGGCGCCGTCCGGCCTGACCAACGGGCGGGTCCCGGGGCGGGTGCTTCGGGTCGGCTCCTTTCGGTTGCCCCCCGGCATCACCGCGGATCTGGACCGGGCCCTGGAGCGTGGGCTGCTGAGCCTGCGCGGCTACGACCGCACCCTGCGGGTGGCGTGGACGCGGGCGGACCTGGCCGGGCACACCAGCCCCGATGCCGACGACGTGGGCCTGGCGCTGCTCCTGCGCGCCGGCACCCAGCAGGCGGCCTAGATGCGCACCGGGGCCTTCCCCTTGCGCGGCGAGCGGGCCGCGCGGGTGGCCTTCGCGCGGCTGGCCGAGCCCGCCGATCCCACGGTGGCCCTCGTGCTCGCGCAGGAGGGGTATGAACGGGCACTGGCCGGTGTACTCACCGGCCGGCACCAGCGATTGGCCCGCCGGTTCGGGGCGCGGGTGGCCGCCCTGGAGGGTGTCGACGATCTCGCCATCGCCGATGCCCTGGGGTGCGCGATTGTCGTCCCCGGGGATCCCGCGTGGCCCGCGGGTCTTGATGATCTCGGTGCCCCGCCGCACTGCCTGTGGGTACGCGGAGCGGCCGCCCCCGATCTCGGGCGGCTGTGTCGTCGGAGCGTCGCGGTGGTCGGTGCGCGGGCGGCGACGGCATACGGCCTGGAGTGGGCGATGGCGTTGGCTGCCGACCTGTCGGACCGGCAATTCACCGTCGTCTCGGGTGCGGCCTTGGGCATCGACGCCGCGGCCCACCAGGGCGCACTGGCGGCCGACGCGGCCACTGTCGCCGTGCTGGCGTGCGGTATCGATCGGGCGTACCCACGGGCCAACGAGAGCCTGCTGCGTGACATTGCCGCGACCGGGGCGGTCGTCACGGAGTTGCCGCCGGGGGCGGCGCCCTTTCGCCAGCGGTTCCTGCTGCGCAACCGGTTGATCGCCGCCATGACCAGCGGGACGCTGGTCGTCGAAGCAGCCTTGCGCTCGGGGTCGTTGGCTACGGCGGCCGCGGCGAGCGACCTCGGGCGTCCGGTCGGCGCGCTGCCGGGCCCCGTGACCTCGATGGCTTCCGCGGGCTGTCACCAGGCGATCCGCGACGCCTTGGCCGTGCTGGTCACCGACGCGAGCGATGTCGCCGACCTGGTCGGGAGCCTTGGTCGGGATTGCGCCCCGGAGCGCCGTGCCGAACCGCTCGTGCAGGACGCGCTACCGCCCACCCAGCGGTTGGTCTGGGAGGTGCTGCCGGTGGCCCGACCGGTCACCGTCACCGCCCTCGCCGAGCGCGCTGCGCTCGAGGAACTGGTGGTCCAGGCCGCTCTCGGACCGCTGCAGCTGGCTGGCTTGGCCTGTCGCACCGGTGATCTCTGGCGGCGCAGCTCGCGCGTGGCGTCTTGATCGCCGTGACGCTTTTTGCGACCGTGGCCACGTGGGACACGACGAGGAGGTCATCGCGGCATACGCCAGCTATCTCGAGCGCGAGCTCGGCCGTTCGGCCCACACCGTGCGCGCGTATGTGGCCGATGTGCGCGCGTTGCACGCCTTCCTCCTGCGCGCGGCTGGCAGCGACACCGAGGCGGGCTCGGACGGCCAGATCACCGCCCCGGTTCTGCTCGGCGCGACGCTGACGCAGCTACGCAGTTGGCTGGGATCGATGGCACGGACCGGCACCTCTCGCACGACCCTCGCGCGTCGCGCTGCCAGCATCCGCACTTTCTATGACTGGGCGCATCGATCCGGTCGGATTGCGGGCGACCCCGCGGTGCGGCTGGTCAGCGCCAAGCGCGCCGCCCACCTGCCCGTCGTGCTGACCACGGGCCAGGCCAACGCGACGATGGACGCGGCCGCGCAGGCGTGCGACGCGGGCGACCCGATCGCCCTGCGGGATCGCGCCATCCTCGAGCTGTTGTATGCCAGCGGCATTCGGGTCGGCGAGCTTGCCGGGCTCGATGTCGACGATGTCGACCTGTACGCCCGGGTCGCCACCGTCTTCGGCAAGGGGGCCCGCGAGCGAACCGTCCCCTTTGGTGCACCCGCTGCCGACGCGCTGGCGGCGTGGCTCCATCAGGGCCGATCAGCCCTCGCGCGCGCCGACAGCGGACCCGCCCTCTTCCTCGGTCGTCGGGGCGGTCGCATCGATCAACGCCAGGTGCGCTCTGCGGTCCACGCGGCGACCTCGCGCGTCCCCGGTGGCCCGGACCTCGCGCCGCACGGGCTGCGTCATACGGCGGCCACCCACTTGCTGGACGGTGGCGCTGACCTGCGCACCGTGCAGGAACTCCTGGGGCACCGGTCCCTGGCGACCACCCAGCTCTACACCCACGTCTCGATCGAGCGTCTCAAGGAGTCGTATGCCCGCGCCCACCCCCGCGCCTGAGCTCACCAGGACGCCCCCCCGTCGGGTCGTCGCGCCGCGGACCATGAGCCAGCAGCGCCGCTTCCGGTTGCGGCGCACCATGGTGGGAGGCGGCCTGCTGCTTGTGGCCTTCCTGCTCCTGAAGATTCTCGGACCGGATGCCTCCGGGGCCGAGGGGATGTCTCCGTCAGGCCCCACCGGCGGTGCCACCGGTGCCACCGCAGGGGCCACGACATCGGCCTCCGCGGGCCAGTCGTCCCCGACGAACTCTTCCGACTCCGCCACGAGTGGGGCCTCGAGCCCGGTCGCGAAGGTCGTGCAATCCGGCGATGGCAAGATCGCCGTGCTCGCGGTGCCCGGCGCGGACACGGGCGTCAAGGGCACCACGAAGACCTTCACCGTGGAGGCAGAAGGCGGGCTGGGGCTCGACCTCCCGCAGTTCGCGGCCATGGTGCGTCGCGTGCTGAGCGACCCGCGCGGCTGGGAGCGGGCCGATGGCGTGCATTTCGTCGCCCTGAGCGCTGCCCAACTCGCGCAGGGGACGGTGCCGGATATTCGCATCACGCTCGCCAGCCCCGATCTCACGGACACCCTCTGCGCCCCGCTGCGCACGATGGGCGAGGTGTCGTGCAACCAGAACGGTCGGGCCATCATCAATGCCAAGCGCTGGGCCCTCGGGGTTTCGTATTACCCGCAGCTCGATAGCTATCGCACCTATGTGATCAACCACGAGGTCGGCCACAGCCTCAACCATCCCCATGCGGCCTGCCCGGGTCCCGGCCAAAAGGCCCCGATCATGCAACAGCAGACGCTCGGTTTGCAGGGGTGCACCCCCTGGCCCTACCCCGTGGCGTCCTAGGCCGCTCGCGCCGGGTCACCCTCGGTCCTAGGCTGACCGGTATGGCGCACGCGCACCGCATGGGCGAGCGGCCCCCGGCCAACCCGCAGCTGGCCGCCTTCGGGACCTCGATCTTCGCCGAGATGTCGGCGCTCGCGCTCGCGAGCGGATCGATCAATCTCGGTCAGGGCTTCCCGGACACCGACGGGCCCCAAGCGGTGCTGGATGCCGCGCAGGCGGCCATCGCGAGCGGTCGCAACCAGTACCCGCCGGGGCCCGGGTTCCCCGAACTGCTCCAGGCCATCGCGGCCCATCAGCGGCGCTTCTACGGCATCGAGTTGGATCCGGCGCGCCAGATCCTGGTGACGGTGGGCGCGACCGAAGCGATCGCGGCCACGATCCTCGCGTTGTGCCAGCCGGGTGACGAGGTGGTCACCTTTGAGCCGTACTACGACTCGTATGCCGCGACCATCGCCCTGGCCGGCGCGCAGCTGCGCCCGGTCGCGCTGCGCTTCCCCGACTTCGCGCTCGACCCCGACGCCTTGCGGGCCGCTTTCAGCTCCCGGACGCGCCTTGTCCTGCTGAACAGTCCGCACAACCCCACGGGCAAGGTCTTCGACCGCGCCGAACTCGAGCTCATTGCCGCACTGGCGCGTGAGTATGACGTCTGGGTCGTCACCGACGAGGTCTATGAGCACCTGACCTTCGACGCGGTGGCGCACCTGCCGATGGCGACCTTGCCGGACATGGCGCAGCGCACCCTGACGATCAGTTCGGCGGGCAAGACCTTCTCCACGACGGGGTGGAAGGTGGGCTGGGTCAGCGGCCCGGCCGAGGCAATCGCCGGCATACGTGGGGTCAAGCAGTTCCTGACCTATGTCGGCTCGGGGCCCTTTCAACTCGCGACGGCGGTCGGTCTGGGGTTGGGTGACGAGGTGTTCGCCGCGGTTTCCGCCACCCTGGCCGCCAAGCGTGATGTGCTAGTGTCCGGCTTGCGCGACTGCGGGTTGCGGGTGTCTCAGCCGTCGGGCACCTATTTCGTCATCGCCGACCTGGCGCCCTGGGGTGTGTCCGACGCCCTCGCCTTTTGCCGGCGCGACCTGCCGCAGCGGGCTGGGCTAGTGGCGGTGCCGGTATTGGCCTTCTGCGCCGACCCGGTGAGCGCGGCCAGCCTGGTCCGATTCGCCTTCTGCAAGCGCGATGACGTCCTGATCGAGGCCGTCCAGCGGTTGGCCAAGCTGCGCTGACGGGCCAGAGCTGGCCGTCATCCACAAGACGCGACGTGACGGTGCGTTATCCACAGCCTTGACGCCGCCGACTGTCGGTGAGCGAGCGATGGGTCCACGCTGAGGAGATGGCCACGGCACTGACTCAGAAGCGGATCGGCATCCTCGCGGGCTTGCTGGTTGCGATCCTCGTCTTCGGGTGGGCGCCGGCGGCCGCCGTCGCGACTCCTCCCCTCGACGTCGCGGCGGCCGGCGCACGATCCGGGGACCGCTCCGGCGCCTATCGGCCCCCCTGGGCGTGGCCGCTGACGCCTACCCCCCGGGTCGTGCGCCCCTTCATCGCGCCCCCCAGCCCGTATGCCGCGGGCCACCGCGGTCTCGACCTTGCCGGCCACTCCGGCCAGCAGGTCTTGGCCGTCGCGGCCGGCGTGATCACCCACGCGGGCAGCCTCGCCGGCCGAGGGACCGTGACCATCGAGCACCCTGGTGGCATCCGCTCGACCTACGAGCCGCTCGCGATCGATACCGGCATCTGGCGGGGGCGAGCGATCTCCACCGGCCAGGTCATCGGCACCCTGGGGGTCGGGGGCAGCCACTGCGCCCCAGCCGTGTGTCTGCACCTGGGCGCGCTGCGCCAGGGCACCTCAGGGCAGTGGTCCTATGTCGAGCCCCTCTTCCTGCTGCTTGCCGGGGAGATCGTCTTGTTGCCCAGCCCATGAACAAGGCCATCCCATGACGAAGGCCAAGCCATGAGGGGGCCCCACCCATGATGGCGATCCGGCGCTGCGCCGGTGCGCGGGCGATACTGGCTGCATGTCCACGACCGCCCTGTCCATCGGTGCCCACGTCCCGCACGATGACCCCGTCGCGCAGGCCCAGGCCCGCGGCACACAGGTGGTGCAGTTCTTCCTCGGCGAGCCGCAGAGTTACAAGGGGCCCGTGGTCTCCTATCCCGGGGGAGCGCCCGCGCTGCGCGCGGCCGCCGCCGCGGCGCAGATCAACCTCTACGTCCACGCGCCCTATGTCATCAACGTCGCCAGCACGAACAACCGCATCCGGATCCCCGGCCGCAAGCTGCTCCAACAGCACCTCGACGTGGCCGCCGAGATCGGGGCACGCGGCCTGATCGTCCATGGGGGTCATGTCGAGCGGGGCGTCGACCCGGCCGTTGGGTTCGACAACTGGCGCAAGGCCATCGAGGCCACGCAACTGTCGGTCCCGCTGCTCATCGAAAACACGGCGGGAGGCGAGAACGCGATGACGCGGCACCTGGAGCGGATCGCCCAGGTGTGGGACGCCATCGGCGCGGCCGAGGGAGCAGATCGGGTCGGTTTCTGCCTCGACACCTGCCACGCGTGGGCAGGTGGCATCGAACTCGACACGGCGGTCGAGAAGATCCGGGGCATCACCGGCCGCATCGACTTGGTGCACGCCAACGACAGCCGGGACGACTTCGACTCGGGTGCGGACCGGCATACCAACTTCGGCGCCGGCCGCATCGACCAGGTCGGTTTCGTCGATCTCGTTCGAGCGGCTGGGGCCCCGGTCATCTGCGAGACCCCCGGCGACGCGGGCGACCATCTGGCCGACTTCGCCTGGCTACGCGACCGGCTGTAGGCGTCAGGTCCCGTCCTGGCTCGCCCTCGGGCATTTTCACGTGAGTCAACGACTCCCAGCGGGCACATTCACGTGAGTCAACGACTCCCAGCGGGCATTTTCACGTGAGTCAACGACTCCCGAGCGGGCACTCGACGGGCGGCAACTCGGTGATTCGACCCGCCTCGCGCCGACGGCTACACTGCTCATACGGCCAATTTCGGTTGGTCGAATTCGCGTGCCTTCTCGCCGGACCCGATCTGATCGGTCTCCGGGGCGCATCACCTCAGTCCTCACGCCAGCGTGTCGCGGGGTGCGTTCGCAGGCACCAGGCAGGCCTCGGCCGATCCACATGCGGTCGGGGTCGACGGAACTGACACAACGACATACGAGGAGGGCTTCGGCATGGCCGTAGTCACGATGCGCCAGCTCCTAGAGAGCGGCGTCCACTTTGGGCACCAGACCCGTCGGTGGAACCCCAAGATGAAGCGCTTCATCATGACCGAGCGCAATGGCATCTACATCATCGACCTGCAGCAGTCGGTCACCTACATCAACACCGCCTACGAGTTCGTGCGTGAGACGGTTGCGCACGGCGGATCGGTGATGTTCGTCGGCACCAAGAAGCAGGCCCAGGAAGCCATCGCCGAGCAGGCCACCCGCGTGGGCATGCCCTACGTCAACCACCGTTGGCTCGGTGGCATGCTCACCAACTTCGGCACCATCTCCAAGCGACTTGCCCGCCTGAAGGAACTCGAGCAGATCAACTTCGGCGAGGTGGCCGGTTCCGGTTACACCAAGAAGGAACTGCTCATCCTGTCTCGCGAGAAGGGCAAGCTGGAGAAGACCCTCGGCGGGATGCGCGAGATGTCCAAGGTGCCCTCGGCCGTGTGGATCGTCGACACCAAGAAGGAACACCTCGCCGTCGACGAGGCCCGCAAGCTGGGGCTGCCCGTCATCGCGATCCTGGACACCAACTGCGACCCCGACGAGGTCGACTACAAGATCCCCGGAAATGACGACGCCATCCGCTCGGTCACGTTGCTGACCCGGGTGATCGCCGACGCCGTCGCCGATGGGTTGATCCAGCGCTCGAACGCGCGCGCCAACGCCGGTCTCGAGGCCGAGGGCGTCGCCGCCGACGAGCCGATGGCCGAGTGGGAGCGCGAGCTGCTGGGCGCCGATGCGGCCGCCGAAGCCGCGGTCGTCGAAGACTGTCTCTTATACACATCTGACGCTGCCGACGAATAGAGAGGTGTAGATCTCGGTGGTCGCCGTATCAT
>CALLZC010000023.1 GCA_937858995.1 uncultured Nostocoides sp. | reverse complement strand
GAGATAGGAGTCCGTCTCGTGGGCTCGGAGATGTGTATAAGAGACAGCGGGTATGCCGGTTGCCCTGGCCGGGGCTGCCCCGGACTGAGGTGCCCTGTATTGGGTCGCCCCGGACGTTGATGCCCGGGCCTGGGTCCTCCCGGTGTGGGTTGATCGGTTCTGAGTTGATGGGTCCTGGGCGCTCGCGCGTCTCCGCACGGGAGGCCGCACCGGAGGGGGCGCGCTGGCAGGAGGCACGGTGCGGATCAGTCCTTAGCGGTGGGCTCCGCGCCGGGTGACGCCGAGGCGCGGGGCGCGGGGGTCTTGGTGGTTTTGCTGCTCTTGCTGGTGGTGGGTCCCGCGGCCGGCTGCTCGGAACCCTTGCTGGACAACGAGGGTTGCGTGATCACCGTAAACGGCTTCTTCGCCGTCGCCGGCTCCGCCACGCCGAGAACCACCCCGTCGGAGAGCCGCACAAAGGCCGGAGACTGCGCGGGGACCATGCCGAGGGCGAGCGCCTTCTGGGCCAAGGTCGCCGGTGCCCGCAGGTTGTCGAGCTCATGTGTGAGCGACTCCTGCCGATCGGCCAAGAAGGTGGCCTCGCTGACCAGGGCACCGCGCTCATAGCTGCCCTCGGCCAGCGCGGTGTTGATCATCAGGGTCGAAATCAGCCCGAGGACCAGGGTGGCCAGCATGGCCAGCGGGAACCAGGCCTGGCGCACCGCGGGCCGTCCCGGGATCACGGACAGCGGCGCGCGGGCGGGGGTCTTGGGTTTGCCGGGGAGACCGGAAACCTTCACGGCGGTTGAGCTCATCGCGTTCCCTTCGGGGCCGGGTGGGGTGTGGTGCTCGATCGGATGCGCTCGGCGGCGCGCAGGCGAACCGACGCCGAACGGGGGTTGGCGGCCTGCTCCGTGGCGGGGGCCTCCTCGGCGCCCCGCGTGAGCAGCCGCAGATAGGGCTGGTGCTCGGGAAGTTCGACGGGCAGCCCGAGCGGGGCGCTGCTGCGCGCGCCCGCGGCCAGGAACGTCTTGGCGATTCGGTCTTCCAACGAGTGATAGGAGAGCACCGCGATCCGCCCACCGATGGCCAGCGCGTCGATCGCCGCCGGCAGCGCCCGCTCCCAGGCACCCAACTCGTCGTTGACCTCGATGCGCAGGGCCTGGAAGGTGCGCTTGGCCGGGTGCCCACCGCTGCGCTGCGCCGCGGCGGGTATGACGCGGGTCAGCAACTCCACCAGGTCGGCCGAGGACGTCAGGGGTGCGCGGTCGCGCTGCGCGACGATCGCCCGGGCAATCTTTGGGGCGTACCGTTCCTCGCCATACTCGCGCAGCACCCGAGTCAGCTCGGGCACGTCATACTCCCGCAGGATCTCGGCGGCGCTGGGCCCACCCGACTGGTCCATCCGCATGTCGAGCGGGCCGTCGAAGCGATAGGCGAACCCGCGATCCGCGGCGTCCAATTGCAGCGATGAGACCCCGAGATCGAACAGGATCGCGTGCACCTGGACGATCTGGAGTCGGTCGAGGACCTCGGGGAGTTCGTCATAGACGGCCGCCTCGATGCGCACCCGCTCGCCATAAGGAGCGAGTCGCTCGTGCGCGCGCTCCCGCGCCGCGCGGTCGCGGTCGATTCCCACGAGCCGGGCGTTCGGGCACGCAGCCAGCAGTGCCTCGGCGTGGCCACCGAGCCCCAGGGTGGCATCGACCAGGACGCTGCCGGGCTCCTGCAGGGCCGGCGCCAACACCTGCGTCACCCGATCGAGCAGGACGGGCACGTGCCGGTGTTCGGCCAGTGCTCCAGAGCTCATGGGCGGTGCTTTCGCGTGGTGGTCGGGCGGTGGGGCGTCGTGGTCCTGAGGGTGCAGGGTGGGTATGCGGTGGGGCGATGGTTCCTGGTCCCCATCCGCCGCCCCCGATCCGGGGGAAGTCGGGCCGGGAGGACGGCTGGAGGCCAGGAGTCACCGCACTCAGAGCAGGACGATCCCCTCCTCGTCGAGGTGATCGAGCGCGGCATCGCTGTCGGCGTCGACCTGGGCGAATCCGGCCGCATCCCACACTTCGAGGTAGTGCCCCTGGCCAATCACGACGCACTCTTTGTCGAGGCCTGCGAAGTCCCGTAGGACGGCGGGGATCGTGACGCGGCCTTGACGGTCGGGGATCTCGGTGGAGGCATGCGCCAGCAACGCTCGGCGCATCTGCCGCACGCTGCGGCTGGCCGAGGTTGCCGCGATGAGTTGGTCGAGGATGCGCTCCTTGAAGACCGCGTGCGGATAGATCGTCAGGCAGCGCTCCATGCCCTTGGTGACCACGACGCTCCCACCGAGCCCGTCGCGAAAGCGGGCCGGCAAGAAGAGGCGGCCCTTGTCATCCAGCCGGAGTCCGTGAAGGCCCATGAACTCGACGTCAGTCACTGGCCACCACCTCCGCACCCTTTTCATCCGACCGAGCTCGGATGACCCGATTTCCCCCACTCTACTCCACCAACTCCCCCATCTGGGCGCAAAATTGACCGCTTTCGTGAGTGTCTCAATCAAATCTGCAGGTCACAACAAGTGGAGCAAAGTGGGGCACAAAACGCACCCGATCGCCCCTGCGAGGTCCGTGCCGAGCCCGCAGATCACAAAGGTGTTGCCGTCCGGCTGAAGTTGGGGGTTATCTGGGGGACGATGACGCAGACTGCCGAGAACCTGTCGCGCGGCACGCACAGCGGTGCAGAGATGTTGGGAGAGAGATCGGTGACGGACGTAGGCACACGCCAGTGGACTGACGGTGATCGCGCCCGGGCACTCGAGGAGGTCCTGGAGATCACCACGAGCCTGGCCGGCGCGATTGGCACCGTCATCGAGGGCAAGCCCGAGGTGATCCAGACCGCGCTGACGGCACTCCTTGCCGAGGGCCACCTGCTCATCGAAGATGTCCCGGGCGTGGGCAAGACCATGCTCGCCAAGACCCTCGCGCGCTCGATCGACTGCACGGTGCGTCGGATCCAGTTCACGCCGGACCTGCTGCCGAGCGATGTCACGGGTGTGAGCATGTTCAACCAGGACGTGCGGGCGTTCGAGTTCCGCCCCGGCGCCATCTTTGCCAATGTGGTGGTGGGCGATGAGATCAACCGCGCCTCGCCCAAGACCCAATCGGCGATGCTCGAATGCATGGAGGAAGGGCAGGTCACCGTCGACGGGCGGACCTACACCCTGCCCCACCCCTTCATCGTCATGGCCACCCAGAATCCTCTGGAGATGGAGGGCACCTATCCGCTGCCCGAGGCGCAGCGGGACCGGTTCATGGCCCGGCTCTCCCTGGGCTATCCGTCGGGGCGCAGCGAAATGGACATGCTGGCCAGCCATGGGGATCACGACCCGTTGCATGAGTTGCGACCGGTCACGGACGCCGCGACCGTGAGCCGGCTGATTCACGCCGTGCGCAGCGTTCACACCTCGGACGCCATTCGGCAATACATCGTGGATCTGGCGACCGCGACCCGCGACAATGCCGCAATCCGGCTCGGCGTCTCTCCCCGAGCCACCTTGCACCTGCTGCGTGCCGCCCGCGCGCACGCCGCGCTGGCGGGACGTGACTACGTCCTGCCCGACGATGTACAAGCGCTGGTCGCCCCGGTGTGGGGACACCGGCTCATCCTGACCGGTGAGGCGGTCCATGCCCGGCGTGGCCCGGACGAGATCCTGCACGGCGTGATGAACCGGGTCCGGATCCCAGCTCCCGGGTTCTGATGGCCCGGCGGGTGCGACGCAGTCGCCTGACTGACTCCTTGACGCTGCGGGGACGCTCGTTCCTGGCGGCCGGGCTGGCCCTGGTCGCCTGCGGAGTCGTCATCGGCTTCCCCGACATCACGCGCCTGGGCGTGCTGGTTGCCGGACTGCCCCTGCTGGTGCTGCTCGTCGCCAGTCGCCAGCAGTTGGCCTTCGCCACCGCCCGCGAGGTGCACCCGGCCGTCGTGCCGATGGATCAGTGGTGCGATGTGCACTTGCGGCTGCGCAACCCCGGACCCGGGCGCACGCCCATCCTGATGGCGCAGGAGCAGGTGGACTACGCCCTCGGCGACCGACCACGCTTCGTCATCCCCCGAATGGCCCCCGATGCCGAGCACCAGGTGAGCTACCGGGTGCGGTCCTCGGTCCGCGGCCGACACCAGCTCGGCCCACTCGGCTTGCGCATCAAGGATCCCTTCGAGATGACCTTGCGCCTCGCGGCGGTGCCCGGCACCGGCGAAGTGATCGTCTTGCCACGCCTGGTCGACCTCAGCGGTGGCGCCCTGACCGGAGGACTCGGAAACGAGGGGACCATCCCGCACTTGATCGCACTGCATGGTGAGGACGACGTCTCGGTGCGGGAGTATCGCGATGGCGATGACCTGCGGCACATCCATTGGCCGGCCACCGCCCGAACCGGCGAGTTGATGGTGCGCCAAGAGGACCGCCCGGCCACCCGACGGATCGTCATCCTGCTCGACGACCGCGCGTCCAGCGGGCACGAGCAGCGCTCCGCCTCGGCCTTCGAATGGGCCGTGACGGCGGCCGCCTCGATCGCGAACCTGGTCATCGACGGCGGCACCCACACGCACCTGATCCTGGCCGGCGAGGCCCACGCCGGCTACGGCGGCGAACAACTGCGGCCCGAGCGCGCCCTGACGGCACTGGCCGTCGCCGAACTCCACGACCCCGCGACCTTCAGCGCCAGCGTGCGACTGGCCGGCGACGCCGCGGGTGCGGGGTCGACCTGCATCGCGGTGCTCGCTGCCATGGATGATGCGGAGATCGACGCCGTGGCCCGCATTCGGCCACCCGGTTCGCCGGGACTGGCCTTCGTGACTCCGATCGCCGAGGATGGCCGCGGCCCCGACCCGCACGCGTGCGCCGCCCGCCTACGCGAGCGCGGGTGGTCCGCCGTGGTCGTCGAGGTCGGGACCAGCGTGGCGGCTGCCTGGTCGCAGGCCCGAGCCGGCAGCATGAGCGCGACGCGATGAGGGCACCGAATCGGTGGGATGACGCCCTGCTCGCCGGGGCCACGTCGTGGGCCACCCTGGCACCGATGGCCACCCTGCTCGTGGACGCCCGTTGGGTGGTCCCGGCGTTCGTCGTCAGCGCGGTGGTCATCGTCACCGGCATCGTGGCGCGCGGGTATTTCCGCCATTGGGCCCCGGTGCTCGCCCTGCAACTGGTCGCCGGCTTGGAGAGCATCGTGCTCATCCACGGGCGCGGGCACACCTCCTACGGCCTTCCCACCTGGGAGACCGTCGTGGCGCTGAACAATGTGCTGGTCGAGGCCCGCGAGACCATCCTGCGTTATTCCGCCCCCGCCCCCACCAACCGCGGAATGATCGTCGCCCTGTCTTTCCTCGCGCTCGCGGTCATCCTGGCCGTCGACCTCCTGGCCGCGACCTGGCAGGCCCCGGCCGCCGCGGGGCTGGCGCTGCTGACGGCATACCTCATCACGGCCGCCAACAGCGGCGAGCCGCTCTTCTTCGCCTACTTCGTGATCCCCGCGGCGCTGTGGCTGGCCATGCTGGCCCGCAGCGGGACCGCACGATTGCGCCGGTGGGCGACCGTATTGCCCAAAACACCCTCCGGTCAGGCTCCTCCGGCCGATCCGCGCACCGCCTTCGCTCGCGGCGCAAGCGTGCTGGGCGTGGGAGCACTGCTGCTGGCGGTCCTCCTGCCAGCGCTCGTGCCCCACCTGCCGACCCGATACCTGGGCGACGGCCTGGGCCGCTCGAACCGGACCGCCGGCGGCGGGACCTTCTCCCTGAGCACCACCTTGGATCTGCTGGGCAACCTGGAGTCGAACTCCGCGCGACCCGCCTTGCGCTATCGCACCAACGTCGCCAACCCTGGTCCCTTGCGCGTGGCCGTGCTCGTCGACTACAACGCGACTGGCGAGTTCCGTCAGCGCCAGCAGTATCCGGCGACCCAAATCGGGCCCGGTCAGCCGCTCCAGAGTGTGGATGGCCTGGTGAACTGGTGGGGTCCGGTGCGCGACCAGCTCCCCCCGGGGAGTATCCGGACCGGGACCCTGACGGCATACGACGCGAAACTGGATCAGCCACAGATCGCCCTGCCCTACGGGGCCCAGTACCTGCGAGTCGACGGCGCGGGTCAGGCCGTCGAGTTCCGCGAGGGGACCGTGGAGGTCTTCGATAGCACGAGCTCGTATGAGGTGGACTTCGCCGCCATCGACCCCTCGCCGCAACTGCTCCAGGAGTCCCCGCCCTGGTCGAGCAACCCCGTCGGATTCCTGAGCGACACGGTGACTCCCGACACGTTGGAGGTCGACCCACGCGCGGCCACCCTTCTCAGCGAGACGATGGCGAGCATCGCGGGCGAGGCGCAGACGGATCTGGAGCGCGCGGTGGCTATCCAGGACTGGCTGCGCTCACCGGCCTTCACCTACGACCTGACGTTGGCGCCCGTGGTCGAGCAGGACGGCGTGGCACCCGATGCCATCACGCACTTCCTGCGCACCCGGCAGGGGTATTGCCAGCAGTTTGCGACGGCCATGATCATGCTGGCCCGCTCCAGCGGAATCCCGGCCCGGATGGCGATCGGCTTCCTGCCCGGTCGGGTCTCCCGCGGCGAGTGGACCGTGCTGCAAAGCGATGCGCACGCCTGGCCGGAGCTGTACTTCGCCCCCTACGGGTGGGTGCGTTTCGACCCCACTCCGGGGTCTCGATCCGGTGCGGCGCCGACCTATGCCCGGGTCCCGACCGTGACGCCCTCCTCGAGCTCAACGACGGTCACTGCCCGGCCCACTGGCGCGGCGACCCGCCCGCAAGACCAGTTGGACCCGCAGGACCTGCAACCGAGCACGCAAACCTCCTGGCAGCGCGTGCGAGCGATGTCGCGCTGGGCGTGGGTGGGTGTCGGCCTCGGCGCCGGAGTTCTGGCCGCCCTGGTCCTGCCGGTGACCTCACTGCTGGCGCGCCGCCGGCGGCTGGCCCAACGCGAGGACGACGCGGCGGTCATCGAGGCCCGGTGGCAGGATCTGATTGCCCGCCTGGGCGATCTCGGCATCGCTACCCCCGGCACGCTCACCCCCCGACAGGTCCACGGCCATCTCGCCGACACCGCGGTCCTGGACAACGCAACCGCTGCCGCCCTGGGCCGGGTCGTCGGGGTCCTCGAACTGGCCAGGTACGCCCCTCCCGGCGAGGAGTTGGCGGACCCGAGCCGAGACATCGCCGCGATCTACGCCAGCGTCGACGCCAGCCGCTCGCCCCGAGTGCGGCTGCGTGCCCGGCTCCTGCCGTATGCCGGTCGCGCGGCCCTGCTCTCGGCCGGCCGGGCTCTGGCCGCCCTGCCGGCACGCCTCGCGGACGAGGTACGCCACCGCGGCGACACCTAACTAACCTCTCCGCCCGTTTCCCGTTTGAGCGCCCGTTTCCCGTTTGACTAACCTCTGCTAGCAGAAGTTAGTCAAATCTGCGCACCTAGGAAAGTGCGCAGATTTGACCAACGTGCGCTGAGTTCGACCAACGTGCGGCGAGTTCGACCGAGCGACAACTCAGTCGAGGTAGTCCCGCAGGACCTGCGAGCGGCTGGGGTGGCGCAGCTTGCTCATGGTCTTGGACTCGATCTGACGGATCCGCTCGCGGGTGACGCCATAGACCTTGCCGATCTCGTCAAGGGTCTTGGGCTGACCGTCGGTGAGGCCAAAGCGCATGGCGACAACCCCCGCTTCGCGCTCCGAGAGCGTGTCGAGGACGCTGTGCAGCTGCTCCTGGAGCAGGGTGAAGCTGACGGCGTCGGCAGGGACGACGGCTTCGGAATCCTCGATGAGGTCGCCGAACTCGGAGTCGCCGTCCTCACCCAGGGGCGTATGCAGGGAGATCGGCTCCCGACCGTACTTCTGGACCTCGACGACCTTCTCGGGCGTCATATCGAGCTCACGCGCCAGCTCATCCGGGGTCGGCTCGCGGCCGAGATCCTGGAGCATCTGGCGCTGCACTCGCGCCAGTTTGTTGATGACCTCGACCATATGCACCGGTATGCGGATCGTGCGGGCCTGGTCGGCCATCGCCCGGGTGATGGCTTGCCGGATCCACCAGGTGGCGTATGTCGAGAACTTGTAGCCCTTGGTGTAGTCGAATTTCTCGACCGCCCGGATCAGCCCCAGATTGCCCTCTTGAATGAGGTCGAGGAAGAGCATGCCGCGGCCGGTGTACCGCTTGGCCAGGGAGACCACCAGTCGCAAGTTGGCCTCGAGCAGGTGGTTCTTGGCCTTCTTGCCATCCTGAGCGATCCACCAGAGTTCCCGCTTGAGTTTCTGGTCCACGATCTCGCCGGATGCCATCCGCTCCTCGGCGAACAGACCGGCCTCGATGCGCTTGGCCAGGTCGACCTCCTGCTCCGCGTTGAGCAGGGCCACCTTGCCGATCTGCTTGAGGTAGTCCTTGACCGGGTCAGCGGTGGCCCCCGCGGTGACGACCTGCTGGGCGGGAGCATCGTCCTCATCGTCGTCACGGATGACGAAGCCGGCGCTCTCGTCGGTTTCCTCATCCTTGGCCGGGCGCGTCGACTCGCCGTCCTCGTCACCCTCGTCGCTCTCGTCGGCGACTGTCTCATCAGCAGTGGCGACCTCATCAGCACTGGCGACGACGATCACCTCGACCTCGGCCTCGAGTTCGACCGCCAGATCCACGGCCTCGTCGTCGCCGGCGAGCACGATGACCGCCTCGTCGCCTACGTCGGCCGGCTCCGCAACCGCCTTGGCTGCCCTCCTGCTCGACGCCGCCTTGGCAGGGGTGGTCTTGGCGACTGCCGCAGTCTTGGCCGGCGTGGTCTTGGCCGCCGCAGACTTAGCGGGCGTGGTCTTGGCAGCCGCGGTCTTGGCTGCAGTGGTCTTGGCTGCAGTGGTCTTGGCAGCCGCGGTCTTGGCTGCCGTGGTCTTGGCTGCCGGGGCCGCGGTGGTGGGCTGGGCGGCAGCCTTGGCGGCCCGAGTGGGACGCTTGGCCGCCGGCGGGGTGTCAACCGGCGCGGCAGTTGCCGAGGCAGTGGTAGCCGGGGCCGTGGTGACAGCCGACGCAGCCTGACTGGTTTCGGTGGCCGGGGTAGCCGGGCTCTTGCGCGCCGAGCCTGCCGCCTTGGCCGCGGTCGCCTTGACCGACGCGGTCTTGGCGGCGGCGGTCTTGGCTGCGGTCGCCGCAACCGGGACGCCGCTGGTCGAGTCGGCGGGTGCGGTCGTCGTCTTCTGGGTGGCGCCGTTCGCGGCGGCGCCCTTGCGGGTGGTGGGCATCTGGACGATTACCTCAATTCCTTGCTCGTCGATCGCTCGAACAACCGCCTTGCGCCGCCGTTCGAGAGTCACCGCTGCTTCGGTCATGGCTACCACCAGTTGCTCACCGGTGATGCTGCCCGTGGTCCGGCCCTTGCGTACCAACTCCTGCAGGGCCGGATGGCCGAACTCGCTGGGCAATGCTGGAGCGGGTGCGGACGATCTCGGCACGGGGGTGGGGAACCTTTCGCGTGAGGGCAGGTCCGAGAACCAGGCAGCGTGAAGCAATGCCCGGAACTCGGGGACTCGGTGGGGATTGACCCAAATCGGTGTGGGATGAGCCGCTGACCCCCGGGCGTCACGACCGGGCGGTCTCAGGTTGAGGGTGCCGGTGGACGCGATCGGATCGACATCGACATCGACATTATAAAACCCCCGGACCCGTCGCTCCTATTCCTGGGCGCAGCGACGGGCCAAGCTCGGAGGGCGGACGCTCAGATGCCCGCTCGCCCTAGGCTCAGTCGGCCTTCACGGCAAGGACCGGGCATGGGGAGTCGAGCAGAATGCGTTGGGCATTCGAACCCAGGATGAGCTTGCCGACGGGGGTCCGGCGCCGCAACCCGATGACGATGAACTCCGCGTCGATCTGCTCGGCAATGGCGATGAGGTCTTCGGCCGGCTCGAGGCCACGGACGGGCGAGCGCAGGTCCACCTCGATCCCCTGAGCCACGAGATCCGCGACCAGAGCCTCCAGTGCCAACCGGTCCTCGGCCTCGGACATATCGCGGCCGCCGCGCGCCGAGTTCACGACCACGAGCGAGGTATCGCGCAGCTTCGCCTCCTGCGCCGCCCGCGACAACGCAGCCTGTCCCTCTTTTGTGGGGACGTATCCAACGACAATCGCCACTTGCATCTCCTCCTTGAGCCTGCCGACGAACCCCAAGCTACCCGAGGGTCTGCCCGCGCCGTGCAGCGGGGCCACGCGACACGATGCGGCAGGCTCAGCACAGTCAGCGACGAGTCGTTCAGGCAGCCCCGGATTGGCGCTGACCACCACCGATCTGATGTCCGGGCAGCAGCCCGCGGTCCAGGAGATCAGAGAGGATCTGCGCCAAGACGTGGTCGGGGTCGGCGATCAGCGCCTGCTCGATGGCGGCCGAAGCAATGTGGCCCGCGCCCTGCCGGCCCGCAAGGAGGGCGGTCACGACATACGGGCCGGCGCTGATCGGTGCCGGGCAGACCCGCGCCAGGCGCACGAAGCGATCCCGGACGGCGGCGAGTCGGCCGGCATTCCAGGCCTGGGGATCCCACGTCGGCTCGTCACGCACGTAGGCCGGGGCCTCGAGCACGTGGCCGGCGAGACTGCTGGCTCGGGACCAGGCAACACGGTCGAGGTCAGCTGGGTCGATGGTGCCCGGCACCAGGACGGCGATCAGGGCATCCCGGAAGTCGCGATCCAGCAGGCTGCGGGCCAACCGGATCGCTCCGACGGGATCGGGCAGCCACCCGTTGGCCTCGTCCGGCGGACCCAACCGGAAGAAGTCCCGCCACTGGTTCACGGCCCGGACGGGAACCGCACATTCGCGAGCGCTCAGGTGGGCCGGGGCCCTCAGGGCGCCCTCCTGCGGCCGCAGGATGGCGACCGCGCTCTCGCGATCTGCGGCGGCGACCCGCCCCATACCCACGAACTCGGCGACCCCAGGACTGCTCGCGGGGTCGGGCAAGGGTTGCCACGCCCCCCACCGCCGGGGATCGCGACCGTCCACTTCGCGCCACAATCCCCCGGCAACGACAACCGACAGCGCCACCTCTAGTCCCCACTGCCGCAGGTGCTGGTGGACCCCATGGAAGGCCTGCCATCCCAGGGCGCTCTCGTCATACAAGACCAGGATGGCGCCATCTGCCGCGATCTGGTCGATCTGCCAGCGCAGACGGGCGCACTGTCCCGCGACGGCCACCGCGGCGGTGCCCGGCTCGTGCGGGACGTCGAAGCGGGCACAAAAGGCGATCCGCCGCCCGCTCGTCACCAGCACGACGACGCTATCGTCGGGGTGAAAGCCGATCTGGTACGGAATCGTGGCGAGAAGGTCTTGCACGTTGCCGAGGGAAATGATCATGGGTCAACGCTGACGTCCACCGCAGGCCCGCGCCAGGGGGCCCAAAACGGCGGTGGAAAAGCCGAAGTTGCCCCTCAGGGTGTGGAAAACCTCTGTGCGGGACGGCTCTCGGCCCCGCGGAACGGGGCGGCTCAGCGCACGATGTGACCGGTCACCAGGCTGGGCTCGGCCGGCGCGTCCTGCGGCCAACTGCCCCCGGACGCCCCCTGCGCTGGCGCACCGGACCGCGCGCTCTCCCAGTCGAGGAAGGAATCGGTCTCGGTGATCAGCGCCGCGGCCAGCCAGCTGAGCACGAGGGCGTCATCGGCCAGCCCGAAGACCGCCAGGAATCCCTCGGGCATCAGATCCACCGGCGAGAGGATGTATGCCGCGGCGACGCCGAGCAGACCGAGGCGAGCCAGCGTCATACCCCGGTACTCCCCCGAGCGCATCGCGCGCACCAGGCGCGGGAGGGCGCCGGCGCGCACGGCCAGCGAGGGGGAACCGGGCCGGGTGGCGGCGCGCACGGCGGTCATGAGGGAGCGGGCGAGCAGCAGGCGGGAGCGAGCCACGGGGAACTTCTTTCGCGAGGCGGCCACGGGGTGCGACCGGATCGCTGGTCTCAACGCTCGATGAGCCTTAGCGATTCCCCGGGGCGTCGCCCACCTGGGGGAACTCGTTGCGCGCGGCGTCCGCGATCTTGCGGATCAGATAGACGTCCAGGCCGGCCCCCACGAAACCCCCCGCGACGGGCAGCCCCTTGCCGAAGCGCGCCAACGTGCTGCGACCCGCGGTCGAGAGCAAGCGGAACGCCACGGCCTTGTTGACGACCATCAGGATCGGTCCCGGCAGGCGCTGGGCGGCGAGGTTCGACAGGCGACCGGAGGCCACGACCCCGGCCTTCTTCAACAGATCGTCGGCGTCGGCACCGACGAGGGTCAGCAGGATCGCGGAGCGGATCTCCGGCCGATCGATGTCGTACCCGCGAACCTTGGCGATGCTCGCCACCATGCGGGTGGCCAGCAAATAGAACTCGACCAGGTTCGCCGGCAGGGCGACCGGCATCGTGATGAACCCACCGAGACTGGTCACGAAGCCACCGCCCGCGGCAAGGGCGGTGTGGTCCTTGACGATCTCCGCGATGGCGCCGTCCGCGGAGCCACGCTTCTCAAGCGCGTCGATCGCGATGGTGTCGGCCGACTTCAACGGCCCACGACCATCGATGCCGGTGTCGAGCAGTCGCTCCATCAGGCGGGCGGCAGCCCCGGCCATCCCACCCTCGTCGCCCACCTTGGCGCGTTCGAGCGCCGATCTGGTCACCGCGACATCGCGGTTGAGCACCTCGGCGTCGTCCTTGCCGAATCCGAACAGTCCCATGAGCCACCCTTGTCGTCGTTTGCGCGGAACTGCTCGATCTTGTCACGACCGGGCCCGTATGGTCCGTGGTGTGCCCTCACCCGTGCCGCTCACCGCGCTGGTCGCCGGCCCGGCGGGCTGGGCCAGTTGGGATGGCCAGGGGTTGAGCACCTGGCCGCCGACAGCGGTGGCCGAGGTGGCGCAGGCTGCGTCCACGGCCGCGCGGGTCGTGGTCTGGTCGGCCGCCCGCGACCTGGACGCACTGGTCGCGCAGCATCGGCCGCCACCGCGGATTCTCGATCTCGCCGAATGCCATCGGCTGACGCACGGCGGGTGGCCCGCTGACCCCGGCCGGGTGTGGGCCGCAGTTCGGGGGTTGGCCTGCGGCGGCCTTCCCGACGAGGAGCCGGACGATCTTTTCGCCGCCTTGACGCCGGACCTGGACCCGGAGCAGTTGTGCACCCCGGAGGGATACCTGCGCGCCGACGCGGTGGCGGGCACCTGGCAGCGGACCCCGCAGCGGTTGGCGCACTGGGCGCGGGCGGCATACGAGATGGGGCAGGCCACCCACCTTCGGATGGCTGCCGCGGGCGGGAGCGCGCTCGCGAGCGCCATCTCGGAGTCGAGCGCGGCGCTCTTGTGCCGGGAACTGGAGCGCGACGGGCTACCCATTCACCGCTGTCTCTTATACACATCTCCGAGCCCA
>CALLZC010000022.1 GCA_937858995.1 uncultured Nostocoides sp. | reverse complement strand
TTTTCAAGCAGAAGACGGCATACGAGATAGGAGTCCGTCTCGTGGGCTCGGAGATGTGTATAAGAGACAGAGCCCACTCTATCGGAGAAGCCCGGACCGACTCGCCGGGCCTCAGCGCTCGAAGTGGTGTTCCTTCTCGGATTTCAGGGGGCGCTCGGAGAAGAGGCTGGTGATGGTGCTCATCGGGCGCCCGTCATACAGCACGGAATAAACGATCTCGCTGATCGGCATTTCGATGCCGGCCCGCTCGGCCAGCGCCTTGACGGACTTGGCATTGCGCACTCCCTCGGCCACCTGCCCCAGTTCGCGTTGCACATCCTCCAGGTCGCGGCCTTGGCCCAAGCCGTATCCCACGCGATAGTTGCGCGACTTGATGGAGGAACACGTCAGCACCAGATCGCCGACCCCGGATAGTCCCAGCAGGGTGAGTGGGTTGGCCCCGCGGGCGACCGCGAGCCGCGTGATCTCGGCCAGGCCACGGGTGATGGTCGCGGCGCGGGTGTTGGCGTCATACCCCATGCCGTCGCCGGCACCGGTGGCGATCGCGATGACATTCTTGGCGCAGCCGCCAATCTCCACGCCGATGACGTCATCGGACACATAGGGGCGCAGGAAGGCGGTGTGGAAGGTGCGCTGCACCGCCACCGTGACCTCCTCGTCCAGCCCGGCGATGGTCACGGCGGTGGGGAAACCGCGGGCCACCTCCACCGCGAAAGACGGCCCGGACAAGAAGGTCAGCCGGGTATGCAGTGCCGCCGGCAGCACATCCTGCAAGACCTCGCTCATGGTCATCAGGGTCTCGACCTCGATCCCCTTGGTCACCGAGCAGATCAAGGCGGTGCGTGAGATGTGATCCCGCGCCTGCTCGGCCACCACGCGCATGGCGTGCGAGGGGACGGCGAAGATGACGAATTCGGCGTCCGCGAGCGCCCGGGCCAGATCCGCCTCCCCGCGCATATTCGGCGACAACGCGATCCCCGGCAGGTAGCGGGCATTCTCCAGGGCGGTGATGGATTCCAGGACGGGGACATCCAGGTCCCACATCACGACGGGGTAGCCCTTGTCTGCCAGAGTCAACCCGAGGGCCGTGCCCCAAGATCCCGCGCCGAGCACCGCGATCCGCACTGTGCCCTCTCCTTCGCTGTCGAGCTGAGATGTTCTTCCGGGCTGAGACCTGGCGCGATCACTGTAGTGATCTGGACCACCCTGCACTACTGTCACGCGCCATGGATGAGGCGGCGCTCGAGCGCGTCCTGACCCTCGTGGCGCTTATCCCGCCGGGCGAGGTGGCGGCATATGGCGAGATCGGGGCGATCGCGGGCGTTGGTGCGCGCCGTGTCGGGGCCATCCTGAGCCGGTATGGCGCGGACCTGCCCTGGTGGCGGGTCACCAACGCCTCCGGCGATCCACCGCGGCACCTACGGGAGCGAGCGTTCGAGCACTGGGCGCGCGAGGGCATTGCCGTCAAGCCCAACGGCCGCGGCTGCGCCATCGCGCGCTGGGGCACCGACCAGCACGTGCTGGCTCGGCGCTTCGCTGCGCACATGCGGCTCGAGTCGCCGCAGGAGTGAGCAGGGGTGACCTGGTGCCAATAGCGGCACCAAGCACCCCGCCCGCCGGGTAAACTTCCACGGCATAGGCGTTCGAGCCGTCATCAGCGGTGAGCCTCCGGAAGAACGGCGCGACAGCGCTCACTAGAACCGGACGGGAGTGGCCCGTCACAGCCGAACGAAGCGGTCGTATGCCGGGTGCTCACCGCAGCTCTCGGCCTGCGGCAAGCGAGGTGGTACCGCGGTGGCGGCCCCAACGGGCCGGTGTCGTCCTCGTGAGTGAGGAGTCGACACTCCGGCCCATCCGTGGGTCGGCCGAACACGGAGCACCGCATACCGATGGCCTATCCGAAGGCGTCCACCGCTGGCAGCGCCAGCGTCCCCTCCAGCCCCCGCTTCCCGGCGATCGAGGAGGCGGTCCTTGCCTACTGGGCCGCAGATGGGACTTTCCAGGCCTCCATCGACAACCGGCCCGCCGGCGCGGGCGGGGAGAACGAGTTCGTCTTCTATGACGGGCCGCCCTTCGCCAACGGGCTGCCGCACTACGGGCACTTGCTCACGGGCTATGTCAAAGATGTCGTCCCGCGCTACGAGACGATGCGCGGCAAGCGGGTGGAGCGCCGCTTCGGCTGGGACACCCACGGTCTGCCGGCCGAGCTGGAGGCGATGAGTCAGCTCGGGATCAAGACCAAGGAAGAGATCCTGGAGCTCGGCATCGAGGCGTTCAACGCCAAGTGCCGGGAGTCGGTGATGAAGTACACCCACGAGTGGCGGGACTATGTCACCCGGCAGGCCCGGTGGGTGGACTTCGACAACGACTACAAGACGCTCAACCCGACGTTCATGGAGTCGGTGCTCTGGGCCTTCAAGAGTCTCTACGACAAGGGGCTGATCTATGAGGGCTTCCGGATCCTGCCCTACTGCTGGAACGACCAGACGCCGCTGTCGAATCATGAATTGCGGATGGATGACGAGGTCTACAAGATCCGGCGCGATCCGGCGGTCACCGTCGGCTTCCGGCTGACGAGTGGTCCGTATGCCGGTGCGCTCGCGCTGATCTGGACAACTACGCCGTGGACCCTCCCGTCCAATATGGGCATCGCGGTCGGACCCGACGTCGACTATGTGGTGCTGGAGTCCGAGGCCACCGGCCGTCTCGAGCGCTATCTGTTGGCGCAGGGGCGGGTGGCGGCCTACGCCCATGACTTCTGGCCGGGCAAGGATGCCAGCGCGGTGGCCGCCCGCACCGACCCGAGCAGCCGCATCGTGGCTCGGCTCAAGGGCTCCGAGTTGGTCGGGGCGAGCTACACCCCACCGTTCCCGTACTACGTGGGCCATGCCCACGCCCACCAGGTCTTGGGCGCCGACTTCGTCACCACCGAGGATGGCACCGGCATCGTCCACATGGCACCGGGCTTCGGTGAGGACGACAAGGCGGCCCTCGACACGGTGGGGGTCGAGACCGTGGTCCCGGTGGGGCCCGATGGGCTGTTCACGGCGCCGGTCCTGGACTACGCCGGCGTGCACGTCTTTGACGCCAACCCGCTCATCACCGAGCACCTCAAAGCACGCACGGCCCGCGACGGTGCGGCGGTCGCGGCGGACCCCG
Organism: uncultured Nostocoides sp.; assembly: GCA_937858995.1. GTDB lineage: Bacteria > Actinomycetota > Actinomycetes > Actinomycetales > Dermatophilaceae > Nostocoides_A. The sequence goes on along the minus strand of CALLZC010000022.1, from coordinate 58,293 downwards.
GGCCGGTCACCGAGGGCACCGTGCTGCTGCGCAAAGAGACCTACGACCACTCCTATCCGCACTGCTGGCGGTGCAAGCAGCCGCTGATCTATATGGCGGTGTCCAGCTGGTTCGTCGAGGTCACCCGGATCAAGGCCCGCATGCTGGAGCTCAACCAGGAGATCCAGTGGACCCCCGACAATGTCAAGGACGGCCAGTTCGGCAAGTGGCTGGACAACGCCCGGGACTGGTCGATCTCACGGAATCGGTTCTGGGGCAGCCCGATCCCGGTATGGCGATCGGATGATCCGCAGTTCCCCCGGATCGATGTGTATGGCTCGTTCGCCGAGCTGGAGCGCGACTTCGGGGTGATGCCGCGCAATGAGAAGGGGGAGCCGGACCTCCACCGCCCGTTCATCGACGAGCTCACCCGGCCCAACCCGGACGACCCGTCCGGGCGCTCGACCATGCGCCGGGTCGAGGATGTGCTCGATGTCTGGTTCGACTCCGGGTCGATGAGCTTCGCCCAGGTGCACTACCCCTTCGAGAACCGGGAGTGGTTCGAGCATCACTTCCCGGGCGACTTCATCGTCGAATACATCGGCCAGACGCGCGGCTGGTTCTACACCCTCCACGTCCTGGCGACGGCGCTTTTCGACCGGCCCGCCTTCCAGTCCTGCATCAGCCACGGGATCGTCCTGGGCGACGACGGCCAGAAGATGTCGAAGTCGCTGCGCAACTATCCCGACGTCGCCCTGGTCTTCGATCGCGACGGCGCCGACGCGATGCGCTGGTTCCTGATGAGCAGCCCGATCCTGCGCGGGGGCAATCTGATCGTGACCGAGGAGGGCATCCGCGCCGCCGTCCGGCAGGCGATGATCCCGCTGTGGAATGCGTGGTACTTCTTCGCCCTCTACGCCGACGCCGCGGACTACGAGGCCCAGTGGCGCACCGACTCCCGCGACGGTCTGGATCGCTACATCCTGGCGAAGCTGCGCGATTATGTCGTGGACTCCCAGGCCGCGCAGGACGCCTATGACATCCCCACCGCCTGCGAACTGACCCGCACCTTCTTGGAGGTGCTCAGCAATTGGTACATCCGCCGGTCCCGGGATCGGTTCTGGGCCACCGACGGTCGGGTCAGCGAGTCGACCAAGGACGCCTTCGACACCCTCTACACCGTGCTGGAGGTCGTATGCCGGGTCGCGGCCCCGCTGTTGCCGCTGCTCACCGAAGAGGTATGGCGCGGGCTCACCGGCGGACGCTCGGTGCACCTGAGCGACTGGCCCTCGGCCCTCGATTTGCCGGCCGACCAGCACCTCGTGGCGGCGATGGATCGCGTGCAGAGCATTTGCACGCTCACCTCCTCCCTGCGCAAGGCGGAGAAGCTGCGCACTCGGCTGCCGTTGTCGAATCTGACCGTGGTGACGGCGAACGCCGAATCGCTGCAACCATTCTCGGCGATCATCGCGGATGAGCTGAACGTCAAGCAGGTCGAGATCCGCGATGTCGAGCAGGCCCACGAGTCGGATTTCGGGATCAGCCAGAAGCTGACTGTCAATGCGCGCGCAGCCGGCCCCCGGTTGGGTCGCCAGGTGCAGGATGCGATCCGGGGGAGCAAGTCCGGTGACTGGTCGGTGGCTTCGGACGGGACGGTGACGTCCGGTGGCCTGGCGCTGGAGCCGGGGGAGTATGCGCTCGAGACCGTGGTCGAGTCCGTCGTCGGTTCGGTCGCCACGGGACTCTTGCCGGGCGGTGGCTTCGTGGTGCTCGACACCCTGGTCACTGCGGATCTGGCGGCCGAAGGGCTGGCCCGCGACCTCATCCGCGCCATTCAGGACACCCGCAAGGCGGCCGGCCTCGCCGTCTCCGACCGGATCGCGTTGCGTCTGGGCGGGGACCCCGAGGTGCGGGAGGCCGCTCGCCGGCACGCGGACCTGATCGCCGGGGAGACCCTCGCGACGGCATACGACGTCAGTGACGTGCCGCCCCGCCCCGACCTGCCCGGCGTGCCGGTGGGGGATGGGCGCACGGCATACCTCGAGGTGGCGCTGCGCGCCTGAGCGGGTGTGGGAGTCGCAACTGCCGAAAGGTCGGGCAACGCGCCCCCGCGTGTTGCCCGACCTGGTTCGGTTGACTGAGTCCACGGTAGCCGCTCGCGTCGGCAAAAGTAAAGGAATCGTTAAGCTCGTGTGACTGCGAGAATGCTCGGCGTGACTCCAGCACCCGATGCCGCGGCGCGTGAAGCAGCCACCAATCTCGAGCGAATCCGGCGCCTGCGCGAGGTGGAGCAGACCATCCTGATGCGGGCGCCCGAGCATGATCTCGAGCCGGACCTGAGCCGGATCAGCGCGGTGATGGAACTGCTCGGGGATCCGCAGCGCGGCTTCCCGGTCATCCACATCACCGGTACCAATGGCAAGACGACCACGGCCCGGCTCATCGCGCACTTGTTGACGGCCGCCGGCCTGCGGGTCGGGCGGTTCACCTCGCCGCATCTGCACCACATCCGAGAGCGGATCAGCATGGGCGGCGAACCGATCTCGGAGCAGGCCTTCCTCGACACCTTCGACGAGATCGCCACCTATGTCGATCTGGTGGATGCGCGCAGCCGCTCCGAGGGTGGGCCTCGGATGACCTATTTCGAGGTACTGGTCGCCATGGCGTATGCCGCCTTCGCCGACGCGCCGGTCGACGTCGCGGTCGTCGAGGTCGGGATGGGCGGCGGGTGGGATGCCACGAATGTGGCCGACGGCCAGGTCGCGGTCGTGCTGCCCATTGCCATGGACCACTCCCACTTCCTCGGTGACACCCTGGCGGACATTGCCCACGAGAAGTCGGGGATCATCAAGCCCGGTGCCCTGGTGGTCGTCGGAGCCCAGGAGCCGGATCTGGTCCCGATTCTGGCCGCCCGCGCCGAAGAGGTCGGCGCGCGGATGGCACTCGAGGGCAACGATTTCGGGGTGGTCGCGCGCTCCGTCGCCGTCGGTGGACAACAGGTGAGCATTCGCGGGCTGGCCGGGGACTATCTCGACCTCTTCCTGGCACTGCATGGCGCTCATCAGGCCGACAACGCCGCGATCGCGATTGCCGCCGTGGAGGCCTTCCTCGGGGGCGGGCAGCAGCCACTGAATGCCGACGTGGTGCGCGAGGCCTTCGCCGACGTCACCGCGCCCGGACGACTGGAGATCGTGCGTCGCTCGCCCACCGTGATCGTGGATGCCGCGCACAATCCGGCCGGGGCGCAGGCGTTGGCCACCGCGCTGGCGCAGGAGTTCACTTTCGTCAAGCTCGTCGGCGTTGTAGCCATCCTCGGGGACAAGGATGCCGAGTCGATGCTGCAGGCCCTTGAGCCGGTGCTCGACGAGATCGTGGTCACCCGCTCCACCTCGCCGCGGGCCATGTCGCCGCAGCGGCTGGGCGAGGTGGCGGTGGCGGTCTTCGGCGAGCACCGCGTGTATGTCGTGGACGACCTGCCCAGCGCCCTCGACCGGGCCGCGGAACTGGCCGACGACACCGGAGCCGGGGCCGGGGTAGTCGCCACCGGATCGGTGACCACCGTGGCCGATGTCCGCCTGCTGCTCGGGGCTCCGGGCGCCTGACGCGCGGGCACATGTCCGGGCCGGGCACGACATACGCTGAACCCATGTCCTGGTTCTCACCCCCGCTGGGCAAGTTCACGTGGCGGATGCTTGCCACGGTCCTGGCCGGCCAGGGTCTGAGCGTCCTGCTCGGGGCCGTGCTGGCACGCTCCCTGGCCGCGAGCGCTGGCACCGGCAACCCGACCGCGCTCTTGTCGGCCGGGATCGCGCTGGCAGCGCTGTGCTTCGCCGCTGCGGGTGGTATGCGGCGGGGCTGGGGTCTGCCGGTGGGCTGGCTGGCCCAGGCCCTGACGCTGGCGAGTGCCTTGGTCGTGCCGATGATGTTCTGGGTGGGGCTGATGTTCCTTGCCCTCTGGCTCTATTGCCTGCGGCGGGGACCCCAGATCGACGCGGTGGTGAGCGCGCGGGCCGCCACCTCCTCGGGTGGTCCAGGGGTTGCCGACACCCGCCCCGCTGCTGGTTAGGCTGTGCGTCGTGAGTGAACGCAGCCTGGTCCTCGTCAAACCCGATGGTTTCGCCCGCGGACTAAGCGGTGAGGTCCTCGCGCGGATCGAACGCAAGGGCTATCGGCTGGTCGCGCTGCGGATCCTCACGCCGACCCGCGAGGCGCTGGCCGAGCACTATGCGGAGCACCTCGGGAAGCCGTTCTATGAGCCGCTGGTCGACTTCATGTCCTCGGGGCCGGTGACGGCCGTGGTGATCGAGGGCCAGGAGTGCATCGCGGGCTTCCGCAGCTTGGCCGGAGCCACTGATCCGACGAAGGCGGCCCCGGGAAGCATCCGCGGGGACCTCGGGCGCGCGTGGGGCAAACCGGTGCAGGAGAACATCGTTCACGGCTCGGACAGCCCCGAGTCCGCGGCCCGCGAGATCGGGATCTGGTTCCCCGAGCTGTGAGCACGGCCCGAGCGTCCTACCAAGCGGCGGTCGACGCTTATGTCGCGGCCGGGGGAGACGCCTCGGTGCAGCGGGTCATCACGGCGATCGCGCAGGTGTCCAAGAAGCTCGACCAGTGGTATGACCGGCAGCTCGCCGACCTGGGTATCTCGCACGGGGACTGGTCGGTGCTCTCGCAGCTCGCGACCGCTGACGGTGGCCCGCTGACGCCCTCCCGGCTCGCGGACGCGGCCGGCCTCGCGGCGTCCTCCATGACCAGCCGCCTGGATCGGATGTGCCGACGCGGCCTGGTCGAGCGCACCCCCGATCCCAGCAATCGCACGCGAGTCCTGGTGACCCTGACCGACCCAGGCTGGCAACTCTTCGCCGAGGCGGTCCGGGACGCCGATGTCGTGGAATCCGACATTCTCGCCGGGCTGAGCCTGGACGAGCGCCGTGAGCTGGCCGACCTGCTGGAGGTCGTGCTCATCAGACTGGATCACACCGGCTGAGGTGCGCCACGCCCGAGGGACTATTCCCTTGGCGGCAGGGTGGTTGACAGGTTAATATTTCGAGTCCGAAATATTCGTGTTCGAAACAGTGTTAGGTCTGTCATGCGTGCCCGTCTGCTCATCCTGGCTTCCGCCGTCGCCATGCTCGGCTGGGGGGCTGTCCTGCCCTACCAGTACGCGTATGCCGCGAACGCGCGCGGCTGGGGTGGCCTCGTCGCCGCCGCGGCCTCGACTCTCTTCTCCGTCGGCGCCCTGCTCGCCGCCCCCGTGGGCGGGCGGCTCGCCGACCGCTTCGACCCGGTCCGGGTCGCGGTCATCGCCCGAGCCGCAGCCGCCGTCGCGATGGCCGCCTTGATCACCGCCGACTCCCCGACGACTTTCCTGCTCGGCATGTTCGCCTTCGGTGTCGGTGTGACCGCGGCCATGCCGGCACAGTCCGTGCTCGTCCTGCGCTGGGCGGTCGGCGATGACAGCCGCAAGATCTTCGCGTGGGTCTTCACCGCGGGCGCCCTGGGCATGGCCATCGGTGCCTTCGCCGCGGGCTATGTCGTGGACCTGGACCGCCCCGACGGTATGACGTGGGCGTTCGCGACCGCCGCGGCGGGCTTCGCCGCCTCGGCCCTGCTGGTCGCGGTGGCGGGCTACCGCGCGCCGGCGCTGACGGCATACCCCGGTGAGGACCCGGAACCGAACCTCAGCGGGATGCGCGCCCTGCGCGCCATCTGGTCGGTGCCCGCGCTGCGCTGGGTGGCCGTGGTCGAGGTCGCCCTCGCCCTTGGCTTCTATGCCCAGTTCGAGAGTGGGCTGCCGGCCTATGCCCTGACCTCGCTCGACGTGAGCGAGCGCACGGTCGGCCTGGCCGCCGCCGTCAACTCCGTGGTCATCATTGCGCTGCAGATGGTGATCGTGCGAGTCACCGCCAAGCGCAGCGCCCCGGCACTGCTGATGGCTGTCGGGGTGATCTGGACCCTCGGCTGGCTCATGCTGTCCGCGGCCCTGCTGTCGCCGCACCTCGCGGCGGCGATCTTCGTGACCACCTTCGCCGTGTTCGCCATCGGCGAGACGATGTATGCCCCGATCCTCAGCCCGCTCACCGCCTCGCTGGCGCCCGAGGGGATGGTCGGCACCACCCTCGGCGTCATCACGGCGCTGCACACGGGCGTCTCGGCGCTCGGCCCGTTGGTGGCCGGCGTGCTCCTGGGCATGGGCGTGGTGTGGGGCTTCTTGGGCCTGCACCTGCTCATTTCGGTGATCGCGATTGCCGGGGCGTGGCGGCTGGGGATCGTCATGCGCCGGGGTGCGGATCCGCGCGCGGCGAGCCCGCGCGAGACGATCAACGTCGCCTGATCGGCTCCACTAGGGTGGCCTCATGGCTGACTTCGATGTGGTGGTCCTCGGTGCTGGTCCTGGCGGTTATGTCGCGGCGATCCGCGCCTCGCAACTGGGCAAGAAGGTCGCGGTCGTCGAAAAGAAGTACTGGGGCGGGGTGTGCCTCAACGTCGGTTGTATCCCAAGCAAGGCGCTGATCAAGAACGCCGAGCTGGCGCACACCCTGTCCCACGACAAGGCCCTCTACGGCATCGAGGGCGATGCCACCATGTCCTTCGGCCCGACGCATGCGCGCTCGCGCCAGGTCTCGGCGGGGATCGTCCGTGGCGTTCACTTCTTGATGAAGAAGAACAAGATCGAGGAGATTGATGGGTGGGGCACCCTGACCAGTCCCACGTCGATGTCGGTGGCGCTCAACGATGGTTCGACCCGTGAGCTGACCTTCGACAACCTGATCATCGCAGCCGGCGCGGTGACTCGGATGCTGCCGGGCGTGAGCGTCTCGGATCATGTGGTCACCTACGAGGAGCAGATCCTCACCGACCAGCTTCCGGCGTCGATCATCATCGCCGGCTCGGGCGCCATCGGCGTCGAGTTCGCCTATGTCATGAAGAACTTCGGCGTCGACGTCACCATCGTGGAGTTCCTCGACCGGATGGTTCCGACCGAGGACGCGGATGTCTCCAAGGAACTGCTCAAGCACTATAAGAAGCTGGGTGTCAAGGTGCTGCTCGGCACCAAGGTCGCGTCCGTCGAGGACACCGGCTCGGGGGTGCGGGTCACCATCTCACCGGCGGCGGGGGGCGAGCAGCAGGTTCTGGAGGCGGACAAACTGCTCTCGGCCATCGGCTTTGCCCCGCGTACGCAGGGTTATGGCCTGGAGTCGACGGGCGTCCAACTCACGGACCGTGGCGCTATCGAGATCGACGACTACTGCCGCACCAATGTCCCCGGCGTCTACGCCATCGGTGACTGCACCGCCAAGCTCATGCTCGCCCACGTCGCCGAGGCGCAGGGTGTCGTGGCCGCCGAGACCATCGCGGGGGCCGAGACCATGCCCATCGACTACACGATGATTCCCCGGGCGACCTACTGCCACCCGCAGATCGGCTCTTTCGGCCTGTCCGAGCAGCAGGCCAAGGACGCCGGGTATGACGTCAAGACCGCCGCCTTCCCGTTCTCGGCCAATGGCAAGGCCATGGGAATGGGAGCGCCCGTCGGATTCGTGAAGATCGTCGCCGACGCCAAGCACAACGAGATCCTCGGCGCACACATGATCGGGCCGGATGTCACCGAGTTGCTTCCGGTCCTGACCCTGGCGCAGAAGTGGGATCTGACGGCGGACGAGGTCGCTCGCAACGTCTTTGCACACCCCACTTTGTCCGAGGCCGTCAAGGAGGCGGTCGAAGGCATTGCCGGCCACATGATCAATCTGTGAAGCTGGGGCGATGATCCAGCATCGCGTGGTCGGGTCCGGACCGCATACTGTCTTCGTCCTGCATGGCTGGTTCGGCAGCGCCGACGGCTGGGGCTCGTTCCCGGACTACCTGGACCGCGAGCGCTTCACCTATGTGTTCACCGACAACCGCGGCTATGGTGCGCGGCTCGATGTCGCCGGGGAGTACAGCCTCGATGAGGTGGCCGGCGATGTCCTGTCCCTCGCGCGCGACCGCGGCGTCGAGAGCTTCTCACTGGTCGGGCATTCCATGGGTGGGGCCGAAGTATTGCGCATCCTGGCCAAGGCACCCGATCGGGTGCGCAAACTGGTGGGCGTGACGCCCGTCGGGGCCCAACCGGTGCCGCTCGACGACGCGGGAACCGAGCTCTTCTTTGGGGCACCCGACGATCGCGCGAAGCGCTACGCCATCATCGACTTCACGACCGGCAACCGCTTGACGCCGACTTTTGTGAACGCGATCGTTGAGCACAGCCTGCAGAACAGCACGGTTGCCGCGTTCCGCGGTGCGCTCGAGGCCTGGGTGAACCCGAACTTCCTGGCCGCCGTCGAGGGCAACCAGACCCCGATGCTGGTCCTTGCGGGTGAGCACGATCCGGCGTTGGGGCTCGCCACGGTCAGCCAGACCTGGGCGCCCTACTTCCCGAACTGCACCGTCGAGGTGTTGGCCAATGCCGGGCATTACCCGATGTTCGAGACCCCGGTCGCGCTGGCGAGCTCCATCGAGAACTTCTTGCGCGACTGAGCTTTAGAGGCTCAGCCCTTGTCGGCCCCGGCGTTGGCCCCTTGGGTGAAAAAGCGCTGGAAAATGATGAAGACGATCGCGGTCGGGATGGTCATCACCAGGGCGGCCGCCATTTTGATCGGGAACTGCGTCCCCGAGCCGAGACCGCCACTGGCGAACCCGGCGACGCCGCGGGTGAGGGTGTAGAGGTTCTCGTTCTGGCTGGCGATGATGAAGTGCCCCAGTTCGTTCCAGGAGCCCTGGAACGAGAGGATGGTCAGGGTGATCAGCGCCGGCTTGGCCATCGGCAACACGATGGACCAGAAGGTCCGGAAGGTCCCCGCCCCGTCGATCCGGGCCGCCTCCTCCACGGAGGGTGGGATCGACTCGAAAAACTGCTTCATGATGAAGACACCGGCCGCGTCACACATGAGGGGTATGACCAGTGCGCCGGGGGTGTCATAGATCCCGTAGTACTTCAGCGCCAAGAACTTCGGCAACAACAAGACGATTCCGGGCACCGACATCACGGCCAAGATGGCGGTGAAGAGGGCGCCGCGGCCACGGAACTTCAGCCGGGCCAGGGCATACCCGGCCAGGGAGCAGAAGAAGACCCGGGCGATCGTGACCAGGACCGAAACCCACACCGAGTTGAAGAACCATCGGGGGAACTTGGTATCGGCCAAGCGCTCGATTGCCTCGGTTGTGAAGGGGGCGGGTGCCAGGCTCAGCGGGTTGAGACTCGCATCCGTCTGGGTCTTGAAGGAGGTCACGAGCTGGATGATGAAGGGGAAGATGTAGAGAACGGAGAAGAGCACGAGCAGGGTGTCCCTAGGGTGACGACCAGCATGATGGTCGGGCGCAGATGGGGGATCGTGACATTCCAAAAGCGCTGCCGGGCATTGGCGCCATCGACTCGTGCGGCTTCCTCGACCTCGACTGGTAGGTCCTGGAGGGCCGCCAGGAACATCAGCATGAAGGTGCCGGCCGTCGTCCAGATCACCTGCAGCATGATGGCGCTCATCGCCACGCTCGGACCCTTGATCCACTCCCACAGGGACAAATTGACCAGGCGAGTGCCCGTCAAGACGCTGGGCGGGTCATTGATATTCCATACGCCGATCCAGTCACCGGCGAGATGAATCAGCCCGCGCGGGTCGGCGAACCAGTTCGGCCCATTGATCCCGACCCAGGCCAGGGCCCCATTGACGGCGCCCGATCCGGCGAAGAGAAAGAGGAAGACCAAGGTGATGGCCACCGAGGAGACGACCGAGGGGAAATAGAACGCCGTACGGAAGAACGTCCGACCCCGGAGGAACTTCTGGTTCACCAGGACCGCGAGCATCAACGCCAAGGCCGTCTGGAGGGGAACCACGCCGATCACATAGAAGAAGGTGTTGCGCAGCGAGGTCATGAAGTCCTGGCGAGCCAGGCCAGGCTTGGTGAGCAGATCGGAGTAGTTCGCAATCCCGACGAACTGGGTGCTCCCGCCGAAGGGGCTGCCTCGTCCGGACCAGTTGCTGACGGACACCCACAGGGCCATGACGATCGGGAGGATGAGGAAGAGTCCGAGGATGACGATCATCGGGGTGACGAAGAGCCAGCCGGCGACGGGGGCTCGCATCGGGTCACCGGACCTGTTTGTGGCCATAGACGTACTCCTTCCGGGCCGCCCCAGCCCGCACGGTGGTCGGGCCTGGGCGGTGGGTCGCGAGGCGGTGGCGGGCTGGGCGGCTAGCTACCGATCGCGGATGCCGCGTTCTCGTCAAAGGCTGTGGTCGCGGCCGGGATGTCGGCGTTGGCGACATTCTCGAGCTGCGAATTCAGCTCGGCGACGACATCACTGAGCCCGGGCAGATTGATCGGGCCGTGTCCGTACTCTCCGCCGGCCACGAAGGCCGCATCCTCGGGAACTTCGCCGCGTGGTCCTGCGCAGCGTCCGTGCGCGACGGCATGACACCAAAGGCGTCGGCGAACTTCAGCTGCTGCTCGGCGGTCGTGAGTGCCTGGATGAGATTCTTGGCCGCCTCCTTGTTCTGCCCGTCGGCGGCGAGCCCCCAGCACTGGGTGAACATCAGGGTGCCCTTGCCCGCCGGACCGGCGGGCAACTCTGCCGTCAGGTACTTGACCTCTGGGAAGTCGTTCTTCAGGGCGCCCTTGATCCAGTTGCCCTCGATGACCATGGCGGCGAGCTGCTTGCCGAAGGCCTCCCCGCCCCACCCGGCACCCAGGTCGTTCGACATCTGGAAGTTGCCGGCCTTGACGTTGTCCTGCACGTATGTCAGTGCGTCGACGACCTTGGGGTCGGCCGCTGCTCCCGCGCTGCCGTCCTGGTTGAGCCACCAGCCACCATTTTGGACGACAAAGGCACCGAGCCGGTCGATCCCCACACCGATTCCGAGCCCGGCGACCTTGTCGGTGGTGAGCTTCTTGGATACTTCCGTGAGCTGGTCCCAGGTTGTCGGGATGTCGGCATCGCCGAGGCCGGCCGCAGTCCACAGGTCGGTGTTGATCTGCAGGGCGAGTGCGGAGAAGTCCTTGGGCACGCAGTACTGCTTTCCGTCATACGTGAAGGACTGCCGTAGCGCCTCGAAAAAGGCGTCGTTGCCCGGGAAGTCGTCGCCATAGGGCTCCAGCGAACCCTGTTTGGCATAGGTGGCGAACGCGCCAGCATCCATGTACATGACGTCCGCGGGGCTGCCGCCGGCAAAGCTTTGCGCCAGTTCCTGGGCCATGTCCGATGCCACGGTGACCTCGACAGTATTGCCCGTCGCAGCACCCCAGGCGGCTGCCGCTTCCTTGACGGCGTTGGTCTCCGCATCGCCGGATGAGGCGATGAGCATCCGCAGGGTCTGGCCGCTCGGAACGCCGCCAGCGCTGCCCGAGGTGGCACCGGTCGCGCTGGAGCTTTGACCGGTGGTGGGCTCCTCGAAGCCGCCACCGCAGGCGACTAATGACAGCGACCCGAAGGCGGCCACAGTGAGGGCGAGCACGCGGCGTGTGGAATGTGCCATGGTCTTCTCTTCCTGTTTGCGGCCCGTTGGGCCGGCGTCGCGAGGTGTCGCGATGGCTAGTGCGGGGTGGGTCCGGGGGCAGCGGTCGTGCTGCTGCGGATGGCGAGACTCGGGCGGAATAGGGCGCCCTGGGTGGGCGGGGGCGAGCCGACCAGTCGCGAGTGAACGACCGCCAGCAAGTGGTCGGCGATCTCATGCAGGGGCTGCGACACACTGCTGAGCCCGGCGATCTCGGCAATTGCTGAGTCGTCGAAGCCGCAAATCCCGATGTCGCGGCCCGGTTGCCACCCGCGGGCGACCGCAGCGCGCTCCGCGCCCAGCGCCAGCAGATCCGATGCGCAAACCACCGCGCCGCCCGGGCCGACGGCGTCGAGCAGCCCGTCGGCGACGCTGCGGGCCGAGCTCAGGTCCTGGATGGTGGTGGCCCGAGGGCCGGGCGGCAGACCCGCCTGCACGAGGGCGCGCTCCCACCCGTCGCGCCGGTCATCACCCACCGCCGATCCGTCCGGCCACCCGAGGAACCCGACGCGCTCGTAGCCGGTTGCCAGGCAATGCTCGGTTGCCGTCGCGGCGCCATAGGCACCATCGACGTCGGCCCACGATGTCAACTCGGGGCGCCCCCACAGCCGGCCGAAGGCGGCATACGGGATCCCCTGCGCGTCCAGAAAGGCCGGCCGCGGATCCTCCAGGTGGGTGTCGGCGAGGATGAAAGCGTCCACGACCTGGGTTCGCACCATGTCCTCATAGCCCGCGAGCATCGGTCGGTTCCCCGGCGTGCCGAAGGTGACCATGTGGCTGCCGTGCGCGCGCGAACGTTCGCTCAGTGCAAGAACGAAGGGGAAGCTCACAGCATTCTTGGTCGCGGAACCGGTGGCGTTGAGCTCGAAACCCACGGCGCCGGTGCGCTGCGACCGCAACGTCTGGGCGGCCTTTGAGGGCCGATAGCCGAGTTCGTCGATGACCCGGCGGACCTTCTCGAGAGTGGGTTCCTTCACGCGTTCTGGATGGACCAGCGCGTTGCTCACGGTTTGCCGCGACACCCCGGCGGCATCGGCCACCTCACGGATGGTCACGCGGGTGATGGTGCCTGTCATCCTTGACCTCCGCCGTCCTGGGTGGTTCTTCGCTACGCTCGGGGCGGTGATGCCGCCGTCGTGACCCCCACCCCGTGGCGAACCAAGGGAGTGGGTAATTTGAACGATCAGATTTCTACTGTGGACCCCTCACCCGCGCGTGTCAACCCCCTACTGCCCACCAGAATGCCGAGGCCGAACGTGACCAGTTCCAGCTACCGGCAGCCCTGGCTTCATGATCGACAGATCGCGGTCCTGGGCAATGCCACGGTGCTGTCGGCCCCGGACGGCGCCCTCGGGGCGGTGGGCACCGGATTGCTGGTCGACGACCGGCTCGTGCTCGCCACCTTCGCCCTGACTCTCGGTGCACCCGGGCAGTGGGAGGCGCCGAAGGTCATCTCATCGACGTCGCGCGGCGCCGTGACCTCCCTGTGGGCGTGCGCGCGCAATGTGGGCGATGCGGGCCCCGATCCGAGCGTCGAGGTTCACACCCAGAGGGAGGTTGTGAGTGGCGGCCTGCGCGAGCAGATCTGCGTGGTTTCTCGCTCGCATCGGCCCGTGCAGACGCGCATCCGCCTCGAGATTGGCTCGGCCGCGGCCGACCTGGCACAGATAAAGGCCGGGCGACCACCGCGTGATGCGCCGACCCTAGAGGCAACACCCTCGGGATTCACCTGGTTCGATCGGCGCCATCGCACCACGGTGCAGGCCACCCCGCAGCCGGCGCGGGTGTCCCTCGATGCCACCCCGTCGGCTTCGGCTGACTCCCGTGGCTATCTCGAATGGGACGTGGAACTGGCCCGGGGGTTGCCGGTCCAGCTGAGCATCGACATCGATGTCGCCCGCCGCGAACCCTCGCACTTCGATGCCGACCCCGGCGCGCCGCGTGTCGACTGGTCGGGCATCAGCGTGCGCGCGGCGGACCGGCGACTCGACAAACTGGTCGACACAGGACTCGAGGATCTGCGATGCCTGCTACTGAGGGACCCACTAGCCCCGGATGATGTTTTTGCCGGTGCGGGAACCCCTTGGTATTTAACGCTTTTCGGACGCGATGCGCTCTGGGCTGCCCGCATGATGTTGCCCTTCGACGTCCACCTCGCCGGGGGCACGCTGCGCACCCTCGCGCGCCGGCAGGGCACGATCAGTGACCCCGAGACCGCGCAAGAGCCCGGCAAGATCCTGCACGAAGTGCGGCGGACCAGCGTCGTCGACATCGGTGACGGCGTCGAACTGCCCGCGCTCTACTACGGAACGGTGGATGCCACCGCCCTATGGGCCATCGTGCTGCACGATGCCTGGCGCAGCGGGCTCCCGCCGGACGAAGTACGCGAGTTGCTTCCGCATCTCCAAGCCGCGATGGCCTGGAACCGCCGCGCGGCCGACAACGACAGCGGCCTGCTGCGCTATCTCGACGCCTCGGGGCACGGCTTGACGAACCAGGGGTGGAAGGACTCCGGGGACTCGATGCGCCGCCGCGACGGGTCGCTCGCCGTCGCGCCCATCGCCCTGCTCGAAGCCCAGGCGTATGCCGTCGAGGCCGCCCGCGGCGCGGCGCAGCTATATGACGCCTTCGGCGTCGAGGGTGCGGCCTCGGAGCGCGCGTGGGCCGATGTGCTGGCGGCGCGGATCCGCGCGAACTACTGGGTCACCGATGCGGACGGGCCATACCTCGCCATGGCGATCGACGGATCCGGGATTCCGGTCGACGGGGTGGGCAGCAATATGGGTCACGTCCTGGGCACCGGGGTCCTGAGCGCCGCCGAGCGCGATGCCACGATCGCCCGGCTGAACTCCCCGGATCTGTTGGGGGAGTTCGGCATCGGCACGCTCGGCCGCAGCAACCCGGCATACAACCCGATCGGGTATCACACGGGCTCGGTCTGGACCCACGACAGTGCAATTGCGCTCTTGGGGATGGTGCGCGAGGGCCAGCCGCGTGCCGGGGCGGGCATCGCCAGGGCCTTGGTGAATGGTGGGGCGGCGTTGGGCTATCGGCTGCCGGAGCTCTTTGCGGGGGAGTCGGTCGCGGGTATGCCGGCTCCCTATCCGGCGGCCTGCCGGCCCCAGGCGTGGGCCGCGGCGTCGGCGTTGGCGATCGTCACCGCCCTCCTCGGGCTGTCCATCGACGTGCCGGGGTCCCGGATCGTCCTCGCGCCGATGCGGCCGGCGCCCTTTGGCCCACTGACGGTCACTGGCCTCCATTTCGGGGCTGCGCCCCTCACAGTGTCCGTCGACGCGTCGGGCAAGGTCGGTATCAGCGGGCTGCCGGATGGGGTCGAGGTAGAGCTAGAGTAGTACATGTGTTCGAGTCGCGGCCGCAGGTGGGACCTCCCGGGTGGCCGAGCGCCGTCCCCCCGCCGGTGGTCGAGGGGTGGGAGGTGCCTGCCGTGTCCTGGCTTCTCGACTTCTGCCCGGCCGAGTACCGGTTGTATGCGCAGTGGCGCCGCCACCCGATCGCCCTGGCCTGGTTGACCGAGCGGCATGTGCAAGCGCAACTCGTCGCCATGCGACAGGCCTATCGCGAGGCCCGGGTCGAGTTTGGCGACTACCTTGATCCGCAAGGGATCCGCGATGTCATGGCCGGGCTCGAGCGCGAGGGCGTGCGGCTGTTGGCGGCCGCTCGGGGAGCCCGGCTCATCCACGAGGCCCTGCAGGGCAAGACCTTCGTCGCTAAGCTGTGAGTGCCCCGGCTCGATAGGTCGAGCATCACCCCCGGTGAGGGCCGTGGGCTGGCACCCGGCGCGTAAACTCGCAGGGTTGCACGTCTGCCGGCGCGCGGCGCCCACACTTGGAAGGACTTCCCGCTCCCGTGACCGTGCTGGAGACCATCACCGGCCCCGATCGGGTCAAGGCACTGCGGACTGATGAGCTGCCGGTGCTGGCAGAGGAGATCCGTCAGTTCCTCATCCACTCGGTGTCCAAGACCGGTGGGCACCTGGGGCCGAACCTCGGCGTCGTGGAGCTGACGATCGCCCTACATCGCGTCTTCGACAGTCCTCGCGATGCGATCGTCTTCGACACCGGCCACCAGTCGTATGTGCACAAGGTGCTGACCGGGCGAGCGGACTTCTCGGGTCTGCGTACGCGCGAAGGCCTCTCGGGCTATCCGAGTCGCGCCGAGTCCGAGCACGACATCGTCGAGAACTCGCACGCCTCGACGTCGCTGTCCTGGGCGCACGGCATCGCCAAGGGTCGCCACCTGAGGAGGCAGCGGGGCCGGCATACCGTCGCGGTCATCGGGGATGGCGCACTAACTGGCGGGATGGCTTGGGAGGCGCTGAACAATATCGCCGCGGACAAGCAGTTGCCCCTCGTGCTCATCGTCAACGACAACGAGCGGTCCTACGCGCCGACCATCGGTGGCATGGCCGAACATCTGGCGACGCTGCGCACGACCCAGGGTTACGAGACCTTCCTCGAGTGGGGCAAGTCGACTCTGCGGCGGGCCCCGGTGGTGGGCGCACCGATGGAGCGCGCGCTGCATGGCGTCAAGAAGGGCATCAAGGATATCGTTGCGCCCCAAGGCCTTTTCGAAGATTTGGGCTTGAAGTACATCGGTCCGGTGGATGGTCACGATTGCGCCGCGGTCGAGTCGGCCCTGCGCCGGGCCAAGAGCTTTGGGGGACCGGTCCTGGTCCACGTCCTGACCGAGAAGGGCCGAGGCTACGAGCCGGCGCGCCGTGACGAGGCGGATCAATTCCACGCGGTCGGGGTCATCAACCCCGAGACCGGGTTGCCCTTCGAGATCGCCGGGCGGAGCTGGACCGACGAGTTCGCCGACGAGATGGTTGCGCTGGGAAGCGAGCGCGCGGACATCGTCGGGATCACGGCCGCCATGACCATCCCGGTCGGGCTGGGGCCCTTCGGCGCGGCATACCCGGACCGACTCATTGACGTCGGGATCGCGGAGCAGCACGCGCTCACCATGTCGGCCGGACTGGCATACGCCGGCATGCACCCCGTGGTGGCCGTCTATGCCACCTTCCTGAATCGCGCCTTCGACCAACTGCTCATGGATGTCGCCCTCCACAAGGCCGGGATCACGCTGGTCTTGGATCGCGCCGGCATCACCGGGCCCGACGGCGCCTCGCATCACGGCATGTGGGACCTGACTCTGTGCGGCGCTATCCCCGGTCTGCGGCTGAACGCGCCGCGCGATGGCGCCACGGTGCGTCGGGCGCTGCGCGAGGCGGTCGATGTGAGCGACGCCCCCACTGTCGTCCGCTTCCCCAAGGGCAGCGTGGCCGCCCCGATCGAGCCGGTGCGTACCACTGACGGCATCGACATCATGGCCGACCACAGCGAGGGTGGCGAGAGCGACCTGCTCATCGTCGCCGTCGGCTCGATGGTGCCGATCGCCATCACGGTGGCGGAGAAGCTTGCTGCCGATGGTGTGGCGGCTCTCGTGGTCGACCCCCGCTGGGTCATTCCACTGGCCCCGGCGCTGCTCGAACTTGCGGCTGCGGCCCCCCGCGTCGCGGTCATCGAAGACAACCTCGTGGTGGGTGGCGTCGGCAGTCAGCTCGCCGTCGCCGTGCGCGCGGCCGGGCACGAGACTCCGGTGCGCTGCTTCGGCATACCGCGGGAGTTCCTCGATCACGCGACGCGCGGTCAGGTCCTGGACCACATCGGCCTGACCCCGGACGCGATCGCCGCGGCCCTGCGCCCCTGATCCGGCGCGATTGCCCCCTTCACTAACCTCTGTTAGCAGAGGTTGCGCTCAGATCCACAGGATGCATCATGTGGACCTGAGCGCAGGTGCTGCTAGCAGAAGTTAGGTATGGGGCGCCCAGGCTCAGATGTCGCGGAACGTCTCGACCTTGGCGCCGAGGGCGTTCAGCCGCTCGGCGAGATCCTCGTAGCCGCGGTTGATGACATAGACATTGCGCAGCACCGATGTTCCGGGCGCGGCGAGCATGGCCAACAGCACGACCACACCCGGGCGCAAGGCCGGCGGGCAGATGACCTCGGCGGCGCGCCACTTCGGTGTGGGTCCTTCGATCATCACCCGGTGCGGGTCGAGCAATTGCACGCGGGCACCGACCTTGGTCAGCTCGGTGAGATAGATGGCGCGATTCTCATAGACCCAGTCATGGATCATCGTCGTGCCCTGCGCCTTCGCGGCGATAAGGGCGAAGAATGGCAGGTTGTCGATATTGAGGCCGGGAAAGGGCATCGGGTGGATCTTGTCCGCCGGGGCCGTCAGCGGGCCGGGGATCGTCGTGAGGTCCACGAGCCGGGTATGGCCGTTCGCGGAGGGATACTCCTGCGTCACGTTGTACTTCATCCCCATGGTCTCGAGCGTCGCGAGCTCGATCTCGAGGAACTCGATCGGCACGCGCCGGATGGTGATGGCCGAGTCGGTGACGACGGCCGCCGCCAGCAGGCTCATGGCCTCGATGGGGTCCTCGGATGGCTGGTAGTCGATGTCGACGTCGATGTGCGCGACACCCTGGATCGTCAGGGTCGTGGTGCCGATGCCGGCGATCTGCACGCCCAGCAGCTGCAGGAAGAAGCAGAGGTCCTGGACCATGTAGTTCGAAGATGCATTGCGCACCACGGTCACGCCCGGGTGCCGAGCCGCCGCCAAGAGGACGTTCTCGGTGACCGTGTCGCCGCGTTCGGTGAGCACGATCGGCCGTTCCGGTCCTTGACCAATGCGCACCTCGGCGGCATAAAAGCCTTGTTTCGCCTGCACATTCAGGCCGAAGTGCCGCAGCGCGGTCAGGTGGGGCTCGACGGTGCGGGTGCCGAGGTCGCAACCTCCGGCATACGGAAGCTGGAAGGAGTCCTTCTCGTGCAGGAGCGGACCGAGGAACATGATGACGGTGCGGGTGCGGCGCGCGGCCTCGATGTCGATGGCGTCGAGATCGAGGGTGGCTGGGGGGATGATCTCCAGGTCATTGGTGCCGGGGAGCCACCGAGTCCGCACGCCGATCGAACCCAGGACCTCGATGATCCGATTGACCTCTTCGATACGGGCCAGGCTGCGCAAGGTCGTGCGGCCCTTGTTGAGCAGCGCTGCGCACAGCAGGGCGACCGCGGCATTCTTGGAGGTCTTGACGTCGATGCTCCCCGACAGCTTGTTGCCGCCCTCGACGCGTAGGTGCGTGGGCTGGGAGTGGCCGAGGGAGACGAACTCGCTGTCGAGCGCCTCGCCGATGCGGGCCAGCATCTCCAGACTCAGGTTTTGGCCGCCCTGCTCGATGCGGGCAACTGCGCTCTGGCTGGTTCCGAGCTGGTCCGCGAGGTCGGTCTGGGTCATGCCCTTGTGACGCCGAGCATCCCGGATGAGGTTGCCGATACGGGCCAAATAGTCTTCAGACATGGGTCACCATGCTAGCTCACATGTGAGATATCAGCCGCATCGACACCCGGTGTGGGGCGCCTCGTGAGCGTGGGCGGGTGGTGCGGATCACCCCCCGCGTGGGGGTCCTGGACCGTGGTCCAAGACCCCCACGCGGGAGTATGCCGGGCGGCTGGTCAGGGAGCGACGCTGGCCACGCCGGGCGGCAGGAAGCGCGCCCCGGTGACGCGCTCGCTGTAACCCTCACGATCGAGCAAGGGGGTGATCCCGCCGTTCCAGAACTGGAAGCCGGCGCCGGTAATGAGCGCCAAGTCGATGTCCATCGGCGCCTGCGCGACACCCTCGTCCAGCATTGCCGCCACTTCCTGCGTGATCGCGGTCAGGACCTGGTCATGCACCTGCTCGGCGCTCAGCACCACGGGGTCGGCCGCGGGGATCTGCAGCGCCGGGTCGTATGCCGTCTTCTTGGCCGCGACCAGCGCCTGCAGGCTCGGGGAGACATAGAAGCGGTCTCCAAAGGCCCGGTTCAGGGTTTGTGAGTTGTGCAGGGCGATGGCCGGACCGACCAAGCCCAACAGCACATACGGCGGCATCGGGGACAGCCCGGCGACCCCGGCGTCAGCGACGGCGGTGGGGGTGCCCGCATCCACGATCCGGGAGTACTCGCCCATGAAGCGCCCCAGGATGCGGTTGACGATGAAGCTCGCCGAGTCCTTGACCAGGATCGTGGTCTTGCGCAGGTTGCGTCCGACCGCGAAGGCTGTCGCGAGTGCTGCCGCGTCGGTCTGGTCGCCGGGGATGATCTCCAGGAGCGGCATCACCGCGACCGGGTTGAAGAAGTGGAAGCCCACGACGCGTTCGGGGTGCTGCAGGTCGGCTGCCATCTCGGTCAGCGATAGCGAGGAGGTGTTCGAGGCCAGGACGCACTCGGGGGTGACGATGGCCTCCACCTCGGCGAAGACCTGCTTCTTGATGGACAGTTCCTCGAAGACCGCCTCGATGACGAATTGCGCGTCGGCCATCCCCGATTTGTCGGTCGATCCGGTGACCAGCGCGGTCAGCTTGTTGGCGCCGTCGGGGCTGATTCGCCCCTTGGTCTGCAGGTCAGCGATCTGCCCACGGACGTAGGCAATCCCGGCGTCGACGCGATCTTGATCGAGATCCGTCATGACCACGGGCACCTCGAGACGCTGGGCAAAGAGCAACGCCAGTTGGCTCGCCATCAGCCCGGCACCGATGATCCCGACCTTGGTGACTGGGCGCGCCAGTGCCTTGTCCGGCGCCCCTGCGGGACGCTTGGCGCGTTTTTGCACCAGGTCGAAGGCATACAGGCCCGCACGCAGTTCGGCGCCCATGATCAAGTCGCCGAGTGCCTCGTCCTCGGCGGCAAATGCCGCCTCGCGACTGGCCGTTCGGGCGCCTCGCATCAAGTCCAGCGCCCGGTAGGGCGCGGGGGCCCGACCACCGGTCTTGACATCGACGAGCGCTTTGGCCATGTCAAGCGTCATATTCCAGGCGGCCTCGTCCTTGTCGACGGGGGCCCGTTCGACGCTGGTCGCGCCGCTGACGACCGCGGCCGCCCAGGCCAGCGACTCCTCGAGGAAGTCGGCGGGCTCGAACATGACGTCCGCGATGCCGAGCCGGGCAGCCTGGGGTCCCTTGAGCATCCGGTTCATGTTCAAGGGGTTCTCGATGATGACCTGCACGGCCTTTTGCACGCCGATCAGATTGGGCAGCAGGAAGCAGCCGCCCCAACCGGGGACCAGGCCCAGGAAACACTCGGGCAGCGCGAGCGCAGGGACGCCCGCCGAGATGGTCCGATAGTCACAGGCGAGGGCGATCTCGACGCCGCCGCCCATGGCCGCGCCATTGATGAAGGCAAAGGTCGGAACCGGCAGATCCATGATGTCGGAGAAGACGGCATGGCCAGCCTGCGCGATCTGGATTGCCTGCTCGCGCTCCCGGACATACGGCACCCCGCTCAGGTCGGCCCCGACAGCGAAGATGAACGGCTTGCCGGTGATGCCAACAGCCTGGATCTGGCCTGCCGCGGCCCGCACTGCGAGGTCGCGAACAACCCCCGCCAGCGCGGCGATGGTCGCCGGGCCGAAGGTGTTGGGCTTGGTGTGGTCGAAGCCGTTGTCGAGGGTGATCAGGGCGAGCGTGCCCGCCCCGAGCGGGAGCGTGATGTCGCGGACCAGCGACTTGGTGACAACCTCGTCGGGGAAGGCGCGCTGGTCGGTTTCGGTCGGTGGTTGGGTCATTGCGGTGGGGGTCACTGCCGTCTGGGTCATGGCTCAGGCGTCCTTCGTGTCGGTGGCCTGCCAGGCCGGGTTCTCCCAAATGACCGCCCCGCCCATGCCGAGGCCGATGCACATGGCGGTCATGCCATAGCGCACGTCCGGGCGCTGCGCGAACTGGGCCGCGAGCTGCGTCATGAGCCGGACACCGGAGGAGGCGAGGGGATGGCCGATGGCGATGGCACCGCCATACGGATTGACTCGCTCGTCGTCGTCCGCGATGCCGAAGTGATCCAGAAATGCGAGCACCTGGACCGCGAACGCCTCGTTGAGCTCGAAAATGCCGATGTCTTCGATGCTCAGGCCGGCCTTGAGCAGCGCCTTCTCCGCAGCGGGGATCGGCCCGATGCCCATGACCTCGGGTTCCACGCCGACGAAGGCGTAGTCCACCAGGCGCATCTTGATGGGCAGCCCGAGCTCGCGGGCGGTGTCCTCCGCGGCCAGCAAGCACGCGGTCGCGCCGTCGTTCAGGCCCGCGGCATTGCCAGCGGTGACCCGACCGTGTGCCCGGAAGGGGGTCTTGAGAGCGGCGAGGTCCGCGGTGGTTGTGCCGGGCCGCGGCGGCTCGTCCATCACGGCGAGTCCGTAGCCGTGCTCGGCGCTGCGGGTCGCGACCGGCACCAGATCGGGCTGGATCTTGCCGGCGGCGTATGCCGCGGCGAGCTTGTCCTGGGATCCCACGGCGAAGGCGTCGGCGCGCTCCTTGGTCAGCTGCGGGTAGCGGTCGTGGATGTTCTCCGCCGTCTTGCCCATCACCAGTGCGGACGGGTCGACGAGATTCTCGGCCACGATGCGCGGGTTCGGGTCCACACCCTCGCCCATGGGGTGGCGCCCCATGTGCTCGACGCCGCCAGCAATGGCGATGTCGATGGCGCCGAAGGCGATCTGACCCGCGGTCGCCGTGACCGCGGTCATGGCCCCGGCGCACATGCGATCCACCGAATAGCCCGGGGTGGTCTTGGGCAATCCCGAAAGCAGCGCGGCCGTACGCCCGAGGGTCAGGCCCTGGTCGCCGATCTGGGTGGTCGCGGCGATGGCCACCTCTTCCACCTTCTCCGGTGGCAGTTGCGGGTTGCGGCGCATCAGTTCACGAATGCACTTGATGACCAGATCATCGGCGCGGGTCTCGGCGTAGAGCCCTTTAGGGCCCGACTTGCCGAACGGGGTCCGGACGCCGTCGACAAAGACGACTTCACGCAGACTGCGCGGCATACTGCCTCCTTGGCAATGGGGGTTCGGCGCGGGCGGGGCCCGCGACGCTGCGCCCACTCTAACTAAGCAAGCGCTTAGCCGGCGGGGTCTGCCGCGTGAGTCGGCTCACGCGGCTGGCCTCACGGCACCTCGTGGAAGGCCTGCGTGAGCATCGGGGCCACGATGTCGCGTTGCCAGCGCCGGACGCCGTATGACGCGAGCGCCTCCGCGAAGGCCTCCTGCCGGGGTGCCCCCGGCGGCGGCGACCACACGACCCGGCGCAACGGCTCGGGGGAGCAGACGTTCTCGATCGGCACCGAGTTGGCCTCGGCGAACTCGCTCAAGGCGGCCCGGGTGCGCGCGAGTCGGTCGGCGGCGACCGGATTCTTCTCGGCCCAGGCCCGCGGCGGGGGCGGGCCGTCGGAGGGGAGGTTGACCGGCGGCAGATCGCGCTCGGGCAGCCGATTCGCCCGATCGATCGCGCCCAGCCAATCGCGCTGATAGCGATTGATGGACCGGTTGCCGGGGGGCAAAGTCCCCGGCGAAAGCGCCGCATGCTTGGCCATGGCGACCAGGAGTGCGTCCGGAATCAAGCGCCCTGGTGCGATATCTCGCTCGGCGGCCAGCCGGTCTCGGGTGAGCCAGAGTTCGCGCACCATGGCCACCGCGCGTTGACCCTTGACGGCATGCAGCCCCGAGGTGCGCCGCCAGGGATCGGTGCGCACGGTGGGAGTCCACGTGAGGAGGGCATCGAATTCCTCCCGGGCCCATTGCGACTTGCCACTCATGGCCAAGTCGACCCCCATGAGATTGCGGATCTCGCCGAGGACCTCGACATCCAGTGCCGCATAGCGCAGCCAGTCGAGCGGCAGCGGGCGCTTGGACCAGTCGGCGGCCGAGTGCTCCTTGGCGAGGACCAGCCCCAGGTAGTGCTCGACCACGGTGGCCAGGCCCACCCGAGGCATTCCCAGCAGCCGTGCGGCAAGCTCGGTGTCGAAGAGCTGATGGGGTCGCAGCCCCACCTCCGCCAGGCACGCGAGGTCTTGGGTCGCCGCGTGGACGATCCACTCCGCCCCGCCGATGGCCTCGTTGAGTGGGCTCAGGTCGGGCACGCCCATCGGGTCGATCAGCCAGGTCCCGGAACCGTCGCGCCGCACCTGCACCAGGTAGGCCCGCTGCCCGTAGCGGAAACCGGACGCGCGCTCGGCGTCGATCGAGACCGGGCCGACGCCGGAAGCAATGGCTCGGGCGGCAGCATCGAGGGCACGCTCGGTGTCGACGACCTCGGGCAGACCATCCGCCGGATGGTCCAGGGGGATGCCGGTGGCGCGCGCGTCGCTCATGTCCTGTGTCACTACCGGCGGCTCCTGTGTCACTACCGGCGGCGTCCCGGAAGAGCCACGACACCCTCCGGAAGCGGCGGCAGGCCGGCAATGGTGCACAGGACATCGCACCACGCGCGCAAGTGCGCGCCCGGTCGACCATCGTGGGGGGTCCAGGAGGCACGCACTTCGAGTTCGACCGTGGCCGGCCGGTCACTCATGGCACCGAAGCTCTCGGAGATGACCCGGGTGACGGTGCCAGCGGCGCCGCCGTAGTCCAGGTCGTGGGCCTCGAGCGCCTCCTCCAACCAGGACCAGCCGACTTCGCCCAGCAGCGGGTCGGCGCCGAACTCCGGCTCGAGCTCGGCCCGGGCAAAAGTCACAATGCGCCAGGCCCCGCCCCAGGGCTCGGGACAGGCGGGATCGTGAAGAAGGACGAAGCGCCCTGACGCCACGTCATCGTCGCTGGCGGGGTTGGTCAACACCGCTGCGGTCAACGCCACGGCATGCGGGGCAATCCGCGAGGGCGCGGGCACTTCGGTCAGCCGCAACTCCGAGCGCACCGACGCGCCGTGCAGATCTGCCAGAGCCCGAGTGAAATCCTCGGCTCCGCTCGAACTAGCGCTGCGGGTCGCCACTCATGAAGGGTATGCGCAGGCCGGGCCGCAAACCCGGCATTTGGAGCGTAGATCCGCTGGCCGTGTCCCATGCGGCGGCCGGCCGGGCCCGTCTCATAGGGTGCGAGCATGTTCAGTCTGCTCGCGCTGGCCTCCTCGCTGGTGTGGGGAGTGTCCGACTTCATTGCGGGCGTCAAGGCCAAGGATCGGCCGGCTGCGGCCGTCGTCGGCTGGTCGCAGGCCGTTGCCCTGCTCGTCATGAGCGTGGTCATCGCCATCCGGTCCCCACACTTCGCGCCTGGGGATTGGCCCGGGTGGGCGTTGCTCGCCGGCATCTGCGGAAGTGGCGCCCTGGTGTGCTTCTATGCGGCGTTGAGCACCGGGACCATGGGGGTGGTGGCCCCGATCGCTTCCCTGGGTGTCCTGGTGCCGGTCATCCTCGGTGTGCGCGAGGGGGAGTCTCCCGCCCCGGTGACCTGGGTGGGCATTGTGATCGCGGTCATCGGCGTGCTACTTGCTTCGGGCCCCGAACTGAACGGCACCGTCTCGCGCCGGCCGGTGCTGCTCGCCTGCATCGCCGGCGCCGGATTCGGTGTCACCTTGTATGCAATCGATCGGGGGAGCGCCTACTCGGTCGCCAACACGATGTGGGGCATGCGTCTGACCTCCGTTGCGCTCTTCGGTGCGGCCGCCATCGCGCTGCGCCGGGCCGGTGGTATGCGGCCCGCGGACGCGCCGGTCCTGATCGTCATCGGCGTCGCCGATCTCACCGCAAACCTCCTCTTCGGGATCGCTTCGTCGCAGGGATTGGTCAGCGTGGCGAGCGTCCTCGGCTCGCTCTATCCGGTCGTCACCGCGGCCCTCGCGTATGCCGTCCTGCACGAGCGACTGCGCCCGATCCAGATCGTGGGTGCCGCGGCGACCGTTCTGGGCGTGGTGCTCATCGCGGGAGGTTCGGGCTGAGGCGGGGGCGACATACGATCTGCGGGTGACTGAGCAGAGCACGGTGACGGAGCCGAGCCCCACCCGACCCGATCCGTCCGGGTCCCCGCTCATGCAGGCTGCCCGGCGGCGGCCGGTCCCGCATACCCCGATCTGGTTCATGCGGCAGGCCGGTCGATCGTTGCCGGAGTACCGCGCGCTGCGTGCGGGTGTCGGGATGCTGGAGAGTTGTCGGCGCCCGGACCTGGTTGCCGAGATCACCATGCAGCCGGTGCGCCGACATGGCGTCGACGCGGCGATCTTCTTCTCCGACATCGTCGTTCCGGTCGCGGCCGTCGGCCTCGACATTGACATCGTGGCCGGTGTGGGGCCGGTTGTTGCCGACCCCATCCGCACGTGGAAGGACTTGGAGCGCCTTCCCGAGCTAACCCCGCAGGACATCCCGGACATCACGGAGTCGGTGCGCTTGCTCGTGGCCGAGCTTGGCGACACGCCTCTGATCGGCTTTGCCGGTGCGCCATTCACCCTCGCCAGCTATCTGGTGGAGGGCGGCCCGAGCCGCAATCACCTGCTGACCAAGGCCCTCATGCACGGCGATCCGCAGCTGTGGAATGCCCTGTGCGCCCGGCTCGCTCAGATCTCCGCCACCTTCCTAGAGGTCCAAATCGCGGCCGGGGCGAGTGCCGTGCAGCTCTTCGACTCGTGGGCCGGAGCCTGCTCGCGTGCCGACTATGAGCGGTATGTCCGTCCGCACTCCGCCGCGGTGCTGGCCGCGGTCGGGGAGCTTGGCGTCCCGCGCATTCACTTCGGGGTGGGCACCGGCGAGCTGCTGGCCTCGATGGCGCAGGCTGGTGCGGATGTCGTCGGTGTGGACTATCGGGTCGCCTTGCCGGACGCGATCGCACGCGTCGGCACGTCATACGCCGTGCAGGGCAACCTCGACCCGGCGTTGCTCTTTGCACCGTGGGAGGCGCTCGAGCGCGAGACCCGACGGATCGTGGCGCAGGGACTCTCGGCCCCCGGCCACATCTTCAATCTCGGTCATGGGGTGCTCCCCGAGACCGATCCAGACGTCCTGACCCGACTGGTGGACCTGGTTCACGAGTGCTCGGCCCGCTAGTCCGCCAGCGGAGATCTTCCGGCGATCAGCCGCCTGCCGGGGCCTCTGGCGACGGGGTGATGGGAGCAGGGGTGGCCTGGGCACTGGTGCTCTGAGGCCGGCTGGTCGGGGCCACGGGGAGGGGTGGTTCGTGGGAGGGAGCCCACGGATGCGGCCCGGGCCCACCCGAGGGCGGGGTCTTGGGTGGCTTGTTTGCTCGCGCCGCTCGGATCGCTCGGATGATCCGCCAGAGCGGGTAGCCGATCACGCCCGCAAAGATGGCGAACGGCAGCAGGGCGCCGATCACAGCCATGAGCCCCACCAGGGACGCCATGAACGCCTTCCACCCCGCCTGCAGACCGCCGACGAAACCCTCGCGAGGGCTGGCGAGATTCGCTACGAGCTCGGGCTCGGTCGTCAGGTTGATCGTGATGGGAGAGCGCGCGGTCTGTCGCTGCAGTTCTTGGAGGCGCGCTTGGATGCCCTCGAGCTCCGTTTGCCGAGTGGACAGTTCGCGCTCGAGTTTGACGAGCTGGTCGATGTCTTTGGTCTGGTCGATGAGGTCCTGGATGCGGGCCACGGCCCGTTCCATGGCCTTCACCCGCGCTGCGGTGTCGACGAACTCGGCCGTGACATTCTGCGTCGAGCTGCGCCGATCGAGGATCTCGCCGATCTTCTGGAGTTCATCGAGTGCGGGGTCCAGCTTGTCGGCCGGCACCGACATGGTGACCGTGGCATAGGTGTCAGGTGTGACCCCTTCGCCCTCGCCCTCCACATAGGAGCCGACATTCTCTGAGAGCGTCCACCCGTCGAAGCCAGCCATGACCCCTCGGACCTGGCCCATGGCCTGGGCAATATTCTTGACCTGCAACGAGATCGAAGCGCTACGGATGAGCTTCTGGTCGCTGACCGCGAGTTCGCTGGCTGCGTCCACTGGCGACAGGGCGGGCGCCCCGCCGGCCCTGTCGGCGGCTTCCTCGGCGGAGTATGCGGCAGCGCCCCCGACCCGCGTGGGCGCGCCGGATGTCGACGACTCTGACCCTGTGCACCCACCGAGCAGCAGCCCGGCGGCAAGCAGGGCAGCGGCCGCGCTCACGCGCCCGTGTCGCGTGCCCTGGCCGGCGCGAGGTGGGGTGATCATCATGATGCGCTCCTGACGGTCGATGTGCTGTCCATGGTTTCCGCCGCGCGAGCGGGACTGCTGCTGCGACGCCCGGCCGGGTGACCTCGGTTCCCAGGACGCGACATATCTTGGCCCTGTGTATCGGATCGTTATCGTCGGCGGGGGGATGGCCGGGCTGGCCGCGGCCTGGGAGCTGTGCCAGGGCCCGCGTCCGGTGGAGATCGTGGTCCTGGAGGGCAGTGACCGGGTCGGCGGCAAGCTACGTCAAGAGCAGATCGCCGGGCATCTCGTCGACGTCGGTGCGGAGTCGATGCTGGCGGTGCGGCCGGAGGCGCGCGACCTGATCGCGCACATCGGTGCGGCGGCTCTCCTGGAAGCCCCGGCCACGAACGCCGCGTCGATCCTCGCCCGGGGGGTGCTGCGCCCGATGCCGCCGGGTTCGCTCATGGGCATCCCCCGATCCGCCGCCGACGCGGCGGGCATCCTCACCGCGCCGGAACTGGCGCGACTGGAGCGGCCCGAGCCGGTGCCTGCGCTCGAGCACGACGTCAGCGTCGGCGACTATGTGGCGGCCGTGCTGGGGGATGCGGTGGTCGAGCGGCTCGTCGAGCCGCTCCTGGGTGGGGTGTATGCCGGCCATGCCCGCCGGATCTCGCTCGCAGCGGCCCTGCCGACGCTCTACGCCGCCGCCCGGGACGCTCGCCCGCTGCTCCCGCTCGCGCCCGCGTCGGTCGCTGCTTCGTCGGAGGCACGCACGGGGCAACCGGCTGCTCCGGGCTCGCCCTTCATCGGCTTGCGCGGCGGCGTGGGCAGCCTCCCGGGCCTCCTCGCGAGCGGGTTAGTCCGGCGTGGGGTCCGCATCGAGACAGCCGCGACCGTGCGGGGGCTCGCCCCGGCCCCGGGCGGTGCCTGGGAGCTGACGATCGGGGCGACCACCGCACCGCGGGTGATCCGTGCCGACGCGGTGGTGCTGGCCACCCCGGCCGCGGCGACTCGCAAGCTCGTGCAGGCCTTCGCCCCGGCCGCGGCAAC
The DNA here is from genome assembly GCA_937858995.1 of uncultured Nostocoides sp. Taxonomy (GTDB): domain Bacteria; phylum Actinomycetota; class Actinomycetes; order Actinomycetales; family Dermatophilaceae; genus Nostocoides_A. Next base: position 29,795 of record CALLZC010000022.1, on the reverse strand, counting down.
CACACTGGCTGCGGTGGAGAGTGCGTCTGTCGCCGTGGTGACCTTCGCGTTCGCGGCCAGCGAGCTCCCGCCGCCGACTGGGTCCGGCTTTTTGGTGCCCCCCATCGAAGGTCGCTCGATCAAGGCGAGCACCAATAGTTCGAGCAAATGGGGCTGGCTGGCGCGGCAGGCCCCCGAGGTGACCTATGTGCGCGCCTCCTTGGGTCGGCACCTCGAAGAGGCCACCCTGCAGCGGCCCGATGCCCAGCTGGCGGAGATCGCCCGGCGTGATCTGGGCGACATCCTCGGGCGACGGCTCCCCGTGCCCGTGGACTGGCACGTCCAGCGGTGGGGCGGTGGTTTGCCGCAGTATGCCGTCGGCCACGTGGAGCGGATAGAGCTGGTGCGCAACGAGATCGCGACATTCCACGGTTTGGAGGTGGCCGGCGCGGCATACGATGGCGTGGGCATCCCCGCCGTCATCGGCTCCGGCCGGCGCGCGGCCCGGGCGCTCGCCGAGGCCGCGGGGTTGAGAGACTGAGGCCATGGCAAGCCGCCCCGCCCCCAGCAAACCCAGCCCCGCGCGGATGCGCGAGATCAACGCCGACATCCGCTACGCGATGTGGTCGGTGTTCGCGATCGAGACCCGGCTGGGGGAGGCCGACCGCACCGCATACGCCGCCGAGGTCGAAGACCTCATCGCTGACCTCGACACGCGCGGGGTCGTGGTGCGGGGTCTGTATGACGTGGCTGGGCTGCGCGCGGACGCGGACCTGATGATCTGGTGGCATGCGCAGACCCCCGAGGCGCTGCAGAGCGCGTACCAGGAGTTCTTGCGGACTCGGTTGGGGGCGCACCTGCGACCCGTGTGGTCGCAGCTAGCGCTGCACCGACCGGCCGAATTCAACAAGAGCCACATCCCCGCCTTCTTGGCGCACGAGGCGCCCGGGGCCTATGTGTGTGTCTATCCCTTCGTGCGCTCCTACGACTGGTATGTCCTGGACGAGGCCGAGCGGCGCGACATGCTGCGCGAGCACGGGCAGATGGCGCGCGACTACCCCGATGTGCGGGCCAACACCATTGCCGCCTTCGCCTTGGGCGACTATGAGTGGATCCTGGCCTTCGAGGCCGAGGAATTGCACCGGATCGTGGATCTCATGCGCGAACTGCGGGCCTCCCGGGCCCGGCTGCACGTGCGGGAGGAGGTCCCCTTCTTCACCGGGCCGCGAGTCAACGTCGGTGCGGCCGTCGCCGCCTTGCGCTAGGGGAGGGACCTTAGCTGGCCGGTTTGAGGGTCAGGCTGATCGAGTTGATGCAATAGCGCTGGTCGGTCGGCGTCTCATAGCCTTCGCCTTCGAAGACGTGACCCAGGTGGCTGCCGCAGGTGGCGCACCGCACCTCTACCCGCGGGCGCCCGGGGAGCGATCGATCCTCGATGTACTCCACGGTGTCGCCGGCCAGCGGTGCGTAGAAGGACGGCCACCCGCAGTGGCTCTCGAATTTCGTCTCCGAGGTGAAGAGTTCGGTTCCACACGCGCGGCAGGCATACACGCCCACAGTCTTGGCATCGGTGTACTCACCCACGAACGGACGCTCGGTCCCGGCCTCGCGCAAGACATGGAATTCCTGCGGCGTCAGCTCGGCGCGCCACTGCTCGTCGCTCTTGGTCACGGGGTAGGTCCGGTCGCTCTGCAGCTCGCTCATGACCCGTGATTGTGGCACGCCAGCCTGATCAGGGGCCTGGGCGCGTGTCGATATCACGGCCGGTGGCGAGGTCACCGCACTCGACCACCCGCAGGTCACGACGACTGGTCAGGAAGGCTCGGCCGCCGGCATCGCCGGCGAGCCTCGCGCGCAGGGCCGGCCAGTGCTCGGCTCCCACCACCACCGGGTGCCCCGGGCGCCCGCCGTATGCCGCGCGCGCCAGTGCCCCCCGGCCGTCGCCGGCCGCTGCGAGCACCCGCGCGACCACCCGATGATCGACATCCGGCAGGTCGACCAGATGCAGGACCAACTGGCCCGTGCCGAGGAGGTGCGCCTGTTCGATGGCGGCCCGCACGCTGGCGCTCATTCCCTGCGCCCAGTCGGGAACCATGATCGGGAGCACTCCCTCCGGCAGGTCCACGATGGCCGCGCCCAGGCTGACCGCAACCGCGTCACACCCGCCCGCAGCCAAGGCGTCGATGGCACCCGCGAGCCAGGCCCCGTCGGCTGCGTGGACCTTCGGTCCGCCGAAGCGTTTCCCGGCACCGGCCGCGAGCACCACGCCCAGGCGGGTGGGGTGGGGTGCGGACGGCATACCGCATTGTTATCACCGCACTCTGACCGGCGCAGTGATGCCGCCCCGGTGCCGCTGCGCTCGGTCCCAGCGGGACCTGAGACGATGACGCGATGAGCAAGAAGGCCCTGGCCGTCCGAGCGGCCATCGGGGCTGCCGCCGTGGGCAGTTCGGCGGCGGCGGGAACGGCTGCCGCCTCGCTGGGCGCGGCGGCCTATTTTGCGCGGCGGGTCCTGACTCCCGATCGGCGGCGGCCGGATGACGTGGAACTCCTCGAGACCGGTGTCGACGATGTCGTCTTTGCGGCCAGCCCGGAGGCGGTCGTGCCGGGACGCTATGGCGTGTGGCTCGAGGGCGGGCGCGGGCATATCCGGGTTGGGGAGATTCTCGAGCGCGATCCGGCCAGCGGGGCGGTACGCCGACGGATCCTCGGTCGCGATTTCGGCATCCTGCGGCCCGGGCCGGCGCGTTGGAATGGCTACTACTACCCCTCGCCGCCGGAGATCAGCCTGGGCCTGGCGACTCAGCATGTCCAGGTGCTCAGCGACCTCGGGCCGATGCCCGCCTGGGTCATTCCCGGAATGGGCGACGGCTCGCAGTGGGCGATCTTCGTCCATGGGCGCGGTGCCCGGCGCGAGGAGAGCGTGCGGGCCATCTCGCCGGCGCTGGCGGCACGTCATACCGTCCTCGTGCCGAGCTATCGCAATGACGAGGGCGCACCCCCCGGTGTTGATGGGCGCTACAACCTCGGGTTGTCGGAGTGGCGCGACATCGAGGCCGCCATCGCGTATGCCGTGGAGCGCGGCGCCCGCGAGATCGCCCTGGTCGGCTGGTCCATGGGCGGGGCGATCGTGTTGCAGGTCCTGGCTCAGTCGCACCTGGCCGAGATCGTCACCCGGGTGGTCCTGGACGGGCCGGTGGTGGACTGGAATGACGTCCTGGCCCACCATGCCCGCCAACACGGGGTGCCCCAGCGGGTCGGCGGCCTTAGCCGCACGATCATGGGCAAACGCTGGTCGCGGCGCCTGGTCGGAGTGCACGAGGCCGTCGATGTCGCCCGCACGAACTGGGTGGCGCGCGCCGATGAGCTGCGACACCGCATGCTGATCATCCACAGCCGCGACGACGAATTCGTGCCCGTGGGGCCGTCCGAGGCGCTGGCCGCCGCGCGTCCCGACCTCGTCACCTTCATTGCGTGGGAGCAGGCCCGCCACTGCAAGGAGTGGAACACCGACCCGCTGCGCTGGGAGTCCGAGGTCGCAGCCTTCCTGCGCAGCTGACCGCAGCGGTCAGCCGCTGGCGGCGGGTCCGCGCCGCTCCCACAGGGTGAGCAGGGTGCCCGCCGACTCGATGAGATGCTTCAAGGTGAGGTTGACGGTGAGATTCGGGCCGTGCGCAATGCGCGGGGCCTGACCGGCAATCAGGTGCGGCACCCAGGTCAGCGCGAGCTGGTCGACCAGGTCTCGGCGCAGGAGTTCGGTGTGCAGCCGCGGACCGCCTTCGCACAACACCTTGGTCCAGCCCTCGGCTGTTAGCCGCGCCACCACCTGCTCAAGATCCACGACCCCGTGGCCGATCGTCCAGACGTGATCGGGTCCTAGGGCTGCTCGCGCGCCGGCCAGGGCGGCGGGGTCGGCATCCTTGACGGTGACCAGGATGGCCGACCCGGGCCCGGGCGCGCCCGCGCGCCAACCCCGGGGGAGCAGGCAGCGGTTGCTGACCGCGACGAGGGGAGTGGCACCCGCCGTTGGACCATAGGACTCCGCGTCGATGGTGGCCGCCCCGGCCAGGACGACGTCCGCCAACTCCCGATTGAGATCGAAGACAATCTTGTCGGCGGGATTGTTGATCGAACCGGTCAGCCCATCGGCGCCGGCGCCGGCCCCGTCCACGGTGGCGACGAAGTTGGTTCGTAGGCCGCCTCCTGGCGCGAAGGCATACAAGCGACGCAGCAGGGTCGAGTCGGCGTGCGTCCCCGCCGCCAGGCTCGGATCCGAACAAGACAGCAGGCGCATGGGGCCAGTGTGAGCCATGGCGAACTGCCATGATGCGCTCATGGCCAAGCACTCCAAGAAGTCGAAGAAGAAGAAGTCGACCCCGGTCGCGGATGCCGCGTCGGTCGCTGGCAAGGCCGGTGCGCCCACGGCCGCCGACTTTGCGGCAGCCTTGCGCGCCGGGCCGGGGTTCGTCTTGGCCGACGTGGACCCCGCGTCCACGCCCGCCTACGCCGGCGACAAGGAATCCGCCGAGGCGTTGATGGGGCCGCTCGCGCAGCAGGTGGGGGAGTTGCAGGAGCGGCTCTATGCCGAATCGAAGGCCGGCGGCGAGCGCAGCGTGCTCCTGGTCATCCAGGGGATGGATACCTCCGGCAAGGGCGGCATCATGCGCCACGTCGTCGGGGCCGCCGATCCGCAGGGTGTGGAGATCACCGCCTTCAAGGCGCCAACTGCGCAAGAACGGGCGCATCCCTTCCTGTGGCGGATCCGCAAGGCACTTCCGGAGCCGGGCATCATCGGGGTTTTCGACCGCTCGCAGTATGAGGATGTGCTGATTGTGCGGGTGCATGACCTGGTCCCGCGGGCCCAGTGGTCCCGCCGCTACGCGCAGATCAACAACTTCGAGGCCTCCGTCGCCGCGACGGGCACGACCATCGTCAAGGTGATGCTCGACATCTCCAAGGATGAGCAGAAGGCGCGACTAGCGGCACGCCTCGCCGACCCCGCCAAGCACTGGAAGTTCAACCCCGGCGATCTCGACGAGCGCGCGCACTGGGACGACTATCAAGCGGCCTACCAGGCGGCCATCGACAAGTGCTCCACCGATGTCGCCCCGTGGTATGTCGTCCCCGCCGACCGCAAGTGGTATGCCCGGCTCGCCGTGATGAATCTGCTGCTCCACGCGCTCCAGCAACTCGACCCGCAGTGGCCGGCCGCCGATTTTGATGTCGCAGAGCAGCAGGCGCGACTCGCGGCGGAGGGTGCCAGCTAGTCGCTAGCTCTCCCGGCGGCCCACGAGCGTCAGGTTTCTGGCGTCGACACGCGAGTCGATATGCCGCGCTCGGCTGGTCGAGCGTGACCATCTCGTGACCTAACTCCTCGTGGCTGTGCGCCGTGTCGTCACTTGCGAAACACGCGCCACAGCTAGCGTGGTCGTCGTGGTGGAGGCGAAAGGGGAGCTCAAACGTGCGCTGGGACGCATTCCCGGCGCTCTATGGGTTGCCCGGGTGGTCGCCGAGACGGTTCGGATCTGCCTGCGCTATCGCGTCACCGGCCTCGCATCCGAGGCCGGTTTCTTTGCGCTGCTCAGCTTTCCGCCGCTGATCCTGGGGCTCTTCGGTGGCGTCGGTTATGTCGGCCAGTGGCTCGGCGAGGTGACGATCGAGTCCTTCACCCAACAAATCGGCAGGTATGCCGGCCGCTTCCTGACCCCGGAGGTCATCGACGAACTGCTCCTGCCGACGGTCACCGATGTCTTCGCCAGCGGCCGCAGCGACCTGATCTCGGCCGGCTTCCTGCTCTCGCTCTGGTCCGGCTCGCGAGCGCTGAACGTCTTCATCGACACCATCGCCATCATGTATGGGCAGTCCGGCATCCGGGGGATCGTGCGCACCCGGGCCCTGAGCTTCACCATGTACCTGGTCACGCTGATTGTCGGGGTCGTGATGATCCCGCTGTTGTTGATCGGACCAACCCTGCTGGGCCGCATCCTTCCGGACCGCCTCGACTTCCTCGTGGCGCTCTACTGGCCCGTCGTGACGGTGCTGGTGGTCGCCTCGCTGACGACGCTCTATAACATCGCCACGCCGCGGCGGACCGCCTGGTTGCGTGACCTCCCCGGGGCCGTGCTCACCCTCGTCTTGTGGGCCATCGCCTCGTATGCAGTGCGCGGCACCATCTCGGCGTCGCTGGGTGGAACCTCGATCTATGGGCCGCTCTCGACGCCCATCGTGCTGCTCATTTGGCTGTACTTCATTGCCATCTCCGTGCTCATCGGGGCGGCCTTCAATGCCGCCACCCTGCGGGTCATCCCGGCTGCTAGCGAGGGGGCGAGCAAGCGTGATCCGGCACCTCATCCGCTCACTCCCTTCCCCGAACGAGCGACCACGATGGAGCGTGTCCGGCGATTTGGGTCTGTCCGTCTGGATGGGTTAAAGTCACGGAGCGCACGCACGAGGCCCCCCTCGCGCGTGCCGAGTGCGGATGTAGCTCAGTTGGTAGAGCGCAACCTTGCCAAGGTTGAGGTCGCCGGTTCGAGGCCGGTCATCCGCTCGGAGGGTTTTGCCGCCCCCAATGGTGGAGTGGCCGAGAGGCGAGGCAGCGGCCTGCAAAGCCGCGTACACGGGTTCAAATCCCGTCTCCACCTCGAGTAGGACCTGACTCGGGCGATTGGCGCAGTGGTAGCGCGCTTCCTTGACACGGAAGAGGTCACTGGTTCAAACCCAGTATCGCCCACCAGATGGAACGGCCCCTGACCCGCGGAAACGCTGGACAGGGGCCGTTCCCTCGTCTCGGTGCATCGCGCGCTGCCGTGGGGGAGGGTTTGGCCGTGCCCCGGCACGGGAGAACCCACCCCGAGAGTGACGGCGGCCGCCATTAGGGTGAACGAATGGCCGCTCCGCGCTCGTATCGCCCGTCGCCGGGCGAGATCCCGGTCGATCCGGGCGTGTATCGCTTCCGGGACGACGTCGGTCGGGTCATCTATGTCGGGAAGGCCAAGTCCCTGCGACCGCGCCTGTCGTCCTACTTCCAGGACACGGCCGCTCTGCATCCGCGAACCCAGCAGATGGTGCGCACCGGCGCGAGCGTCGAGTGGACCGTCGTGCGCACCGAGGTCGAAGCGTTGCAGTTGGAGTATGCGTGGATCAAGGAGTTCGATCCGCGCTTCAACGTCAAGTATCGCGACGACAAGTCCTACCCCTATCTCGCCGTCACCCTCGGGGAGGAGTTTCCGCGCGCCCAAGTGATGCGTGGCGCAAAGCGCAAGGGCACTCGCTATTTCGGCCCCTTCGCCCACGCCTGGGCGATCCGGGAGAGCCTGGATCTGGCGCTGCGCGTGTTCCCGATGCGCACCTGCTCTGCCGGCGTCTTCCGCCGAGCCGGCCAGGTCGGGCGACCCTGTCTGCTGGGCTACATCGACAAGTGCTCGGCCCCATGTGTGGGCCGGATCGATGCCGATCACCACCGGGCGATCGCCGAGGACTTCTGCGACTTCATGGCGGGGGACAGCGCCCGTTTCGTCAAGCGACTGGATGTGGAGATGCGTGCGGCCGCCGCGGACCTCGACTTCGAGCGGGCGGCGACCCTTCGCGACGACATTGCGGCACTGGAGCGGGTGCTCGAGAAGTCCACGATCGTCCTGCCCGACGGCACCGACGCTGATGTCTTCGGCATCGAGGACGACGAGTTGGAGACTGCCGTGCAGGTCTTCCATGTGCGCGGCGGTCGGATCCGGGGCCAGCGCGGCTGGGTCGCCGAGAAGGACGCCGAAACGACTCCCGAGATCATCGGGCACCTGCTCCAGGAGGTCTACGGCGCCGACGGCGATGACGAGATCCCCCGCGAGGTGCTCGTGCCCATCGAGCCCGAGAACAGGCCGACCCTCGAGGCCTGGCTCAGCGGTCGCCGTGGCTCGACAGTCCGGATCCGGGTGCCCCAGCGGGGCGACAAGCGGAGCCTGATGGAGACCGTGACCCGCAATGCCACGCAGAGCCTGGCCCGGCACAAGGTCGCCCGCGCCGGGGACCTCACCGCCCGCAGCCAGGCGCTCCAGCAACTGCAGGAGTACTTGGGCCTGGAGGACTCACCACTGCGCATCGAGTGTTTCGACATCTCGCACGTCCAGGGGACCCAAGTGGTCGGCTCGATGGTGGTCTTCGAGGACGGATTGCCGCGCAAGTCGGAGTATCGGCGTTTCATCGTCCGAGGTGAGGACGAGACCGGCCGCACCGATGACACGGCTGCGATGCACGAAGTGTTGGGACGGCGGCTCCACCGCCTGGCCAAGGAGCGGGACCAGCACGCCCTCGACGAGGAGACCGGCAAGCCGGCGCGCTTTGCCTATCCACCCAACCTCATCGTCGTCGACGGTGGCCTTCCCCAGGTCAATGCGGCACAGGCGGTGTTGGACGAGAAGGGGGTCGTCGACGTCACGGTCGTCGGGCTGGCGAAACGGCTCGAAGAGGTCTGGGTCCCGGGGGAGGACCATCCGCTGGTGCTGCCGCGCAACAGCGAGGGTCTCTATCTCCTCCAGCGTGTCCGGGACGAAGCGCACCGGTTTGCCATCACCTTTCATCGCCAGCGGCGCTCCAAGGCCATGACCGCGAGCGCGCTCGACGGCATACCCGGCCTGGGTGAGGTCAAGCGCAAGGCCCTGCTCAAGGCGTTCGGCTCCGTGAAGAAGATGAGGGCCGCCACTCCTGCAGAGCTCGCCGAGGTTTCCGGCATCGGGCCGACGCTCGCGGCGATCATTGCGGCAGAGTTGTCATCCACGGGCAGCGTGCCCGCCGTCAACATCACGACCGGGGAGGTGCTGGACGATGAGTGACGATCTGGTCCCGGACGACTCGACCGAGTTGCTGCTCGTCACCGGCATGAGCGGGGCCGGGCGCAGCACGACCGCAAACGTGCTGGAGGACCGCGGCTGGTACGTCGTCGACAATCTGCCGCCGCAACTGCTCCCCGCCCTGGTCATGCTCGGGGAGCAGGCGCGCCGGCGAGGGGTGGCGCTCAAACTCGCGGCGGTCATCGACGTCCGGGCCAAGCAGTTCTTCGACGAGCTTCACAACGCGCTGATCACCTTGGAAGAAGGTCCGTGGCGCCCGCAACTGTTCTTTCTCGACGCCACCGACGAGGCCCTCGTCCGGCGCTTCGAGAGCGTGCGTCGACCGCACCCTCTGCAGGGTGGTGGACGCCTCCTCGACGGTATCCAGGCCGAGCGCGAGCTGTTGCGCGAGTTGCGAACCCAGGCAGATGTGGTCCTCGACACCTCGGGTCTCAACGTGCACCAGTTGGCTCGCAAGATCGGTCCGATGGTCGGCGATGACAGCGGCTCCAGACTCCGCATCGCCGTCATGTCCTTCGGTTTCAAGTACGGCATCCCCCTGGACGCCGACTTCGTCTTCGACCTGCGATTCCTCCCCAATCCCTTCTGGGTGCCCGAGCTGAAGGCGCTGACCGGGCGGGACGAGCCGGTCAGTCACTATGTGCTGACCCAACCGGGGGCCGAGGACTTTCTCGATCGGACGGTGGCACTCCTGGAGACCGTCGTCGAGGGCTACTTGAACGAAGGCCGCCGCTACGCGACCGTCGGCGTCGGCTGCACGGGTGGCAAGCACCGCAGCGTCGCGATTGCCGAAGCGTTGGCCCAGCGTCTGGGGAGCGGTCGAAGGAGCACCTTTGTCGTCCACCGAGATCTGGGGCAGGAGTGAGACCGCATGCCGTGGCCGCCCTCGGGGGCGGCCACGGGCTGGCATCCACGCTCTCGGCACTCCGCTTCATCACCGACGACATCACGGCCATCGTCACAGTGGCCGACAACGGTGGATCCAGCGGGCGCCTGCGCAGCGAGTTCGGGGTTCTCCCGCCCGGTGACCTCCGCATGGCCTTGGCAGCACTGTGTGACGAGAGCGAGTGGGGGCACACCTGGCGTGACGTCCTCCAGCACCGGTTCGACGGCGACGGTCCCCTCGCCGGGCACGCTGTCGGCAATCTCCTCATCGTGGCCCTGTGGGAGCTGCTCGACGACCCGGTGGCCGGGCTCGATCTGGTCGCCCGGCTGCTCAGGGCCAACGGTCGCGTCCTGCCCATGGCAGCTGTGCCGCTCGACATCGAGGCCGACGTCACCGGCCTCGACGACGCGGACCCGGGACGCGTTCACGTCGTGTCCGGGCAGGCGGAGGTCGCGACCACGGCGGGCAGAGTCCAGCAGGTGCGGTTGGTGCCCCAGGCCCCGCCGGCCTACCCGGAGTCGGTGGCAGCCATCAGGTCGGCCGACTGGGTGATCCTCGGACCCGGGTCATGGTTCACCTCGGTGATGCCCCACCTGCTCGTCCCGGACCTGCAGGAGGCTCTTTCCGTCACGCGGGCCCATCGCCTGCTGATCCTCAACCTCGAGTCCCGAACGACGGAGACGGCGGACTTCACGGCGGCTGGTCACGTTGACTCCTTCGCACTGAACGCCCCGGGTGTGCGGCTCGACGTGGTGCTTGCCGACCCCTCGGCCACCGACGACCTCGATGAACTCGAGGCCGCCTGCCAGCGGGTGGGAGCAACCTTGGTGTTGGCCCCCATGTCAGCACGCGACCGCGTCGGGGTGCACGATCGATTGCGCTTGGCTGCTGCCCTACAGGACATCATGGCTCAGCCGCCGACCACCCCGCGCGGCGTGGCAGGATGACCGCCATGGCGATGACGGCTCGGGTCAAGGACGAGCTCAGCAGGCACCAGGTGACCAAGCCGTGTTGCCGCAAGTCCGAAGTCGCGGCGACCCTGCGTTTCGCCGGTGGCCTGCACCTGATCGGCCGCCAGGTCGTCGTCGAGGCCGAGTTGGACACCGCCAACGCAGCACGTCGGCTGCGTCGTGAACTGATCGAGCTCTACAACCTGACGCCCGAGGTGTTGGTGCTCGCGGCCAGCGGTATCCGCAAGTCCTCACGCTATGTCGTGCGGGTCGTCGAGGGTGGTCCGGACCTCGCGCGACAGACCGGTCTGGTCGACCGGGAGGGTCGCCCGGTGCGCGGACTTCCGCCTCGCGTCGTCGCCGGATCCGATTGCGATGCCGAGGCCGCGTGGCGTGGAGCGTTCTTGGCGCACGGTTCACTGACCGAGCCGGGGCGCTCCTCCGCATTGGAGGTGACCTGCCCCGGTCCGGAGGCTGCACTCGCCCTGGTCGGCGCCGCCCGACGGCTCGGGATCGCGGCCAAGGCCCGTGAGGTCCGGGGGATCGACCGTGTCGTCATCCGGGACGGCGACGCCATCGGCGCCATGCTCACCCGGCTGGGCGCGCACGACGCAGTCCTGGCCTGGGAGGAGCGGCGCATGCGGCGCGAGGTGCGCGCGACCGCCAACCGGCTGGCCAACTTCGATGACGCGAACCTTCGCCGCTCGGCCCGCGCGGCAGTGGCGGCGGGCTCGCGGGTGCACCGCGCGATGGAGATCCTCGGCGACGAGATCCCCGATCACCTGCGACAGGCGGGCACCCTCCGGCTGGAGCACAAGCAGGCCAGCCTGGAGGAACTCGGTCAGTTGGCCGACCCACCCATGACCAAGGATGCCGTCGCCGGCCGCATCCGACGCCTGCTCGCGATGGCCGACAAACGAGCCGCCGACCTCGGCGTCCCGAACACCGAGGCCAACCTGACTCCCGACATGCTCGAGGACTGAGGAGCCCTCAGGGGTTACCGGCCCGTACTTCGGACCGGGATGCTCTCGTCCGACCCTCAGGGATAGGATCAAACCGGTTACACGGCGTTGCCGACCGGTGACGCCAGAGCACTCTCATCGGAAGGCAACACTGACGTGACTGTCCGCGTAGGCATCAACGGATTCGGCCGGATCGGCCGCAACTTCTACCGGGCCGCGATGGCCTCCGGCGCCGACATCGAGATCGTGGCCGTGAACGACCTCACCGACAACAAGACGCTGGCCACGCTGCTCAAGTACGACTCGGTCCTGGGGCGCCTCGACGGTGAGGTCACCTTCGACGACGACTCGATCTCGGTCGACGGCAAGTCCTTCAAGGTCTTCGCCGACCGCGACCCGGCCAACCTGGACTGGAAGGGCGTCGGCGCCGACATCGTCATCGAGTCGACCGGCTTCTTCACCGACGCCTCGAAGGCCAAGGCCCACATCGACGGCGGCGCCAAGAAGGTCATCATCTCCGCCCCGGCCAAGGGCGAGGACGCGACCTTCGTCATGGGTGTCAACCACGGCGACTACGACCCGGAGAAGCACCACGTCATCTCCAACGCGTCGTGCACGACGAACTGCCTGGCACCGATGGCCAAGGCTCTCAACGACGAGCTCGGCATCGTCAAGGGCCTCATGACCACGATCCACGCCTACACCGGCGACCAGAACCTGCTCGACGGCCCGCACAAGGACCTCCGTCGCGCCCGCGCCGCCGCCCTCAACATCGTGCCCACGACCACCGGCGCCGCCAAGGCCGTCGCCCTCGTGCTGCCCGAGCTCAAGGGCAAGCTCGACGGGTACGCCCTGCGCGTGCCCACCCCCACCGGCTCGGCCACCGACCTCACCTTCGAGGCCAGCCGCGAGACCACGGTCGAGGAGGTCAACGCGATCGTCAAGAAGGCGGCCGAGGGCTCCCTCAAGGGCTTCCTCAAGTACTCCGAGGACGCGCTCGTCTCCATGGACATCGTCACCGACCCGGCGTCCTGCATCTTCGACGCACCTCTGACCAAGGTCATCGGCAACCAGGTCAAGGTTGTCGGCTGGTACGACAACGAGTGGGGTTACTCGAACCGTCTCGTCGACCTGGTCAACCTCGTCGGCAAGTCCCTCTGAGGACGCTGGCGACCAATGAGTGATATCGCCTCGCTTGGCGACGTTCGTGGCAAGCGCGTCCTCGTCCGGTCCGATCTGAACGTCCCGCTCAAGGACGGCCAGATCACCGACGACGGTCGGGTGCGGGCGAGCGTGCCGACGATCAAGGCCCTCACCGAGGCGGGCGCACGCGTGATCGTGTGCGCCCACCTCGGGCGGCCGTCAGGCACCGGTTTCGAGGAGAAGTACTCCCTCGCCCCCGCCGCTGCGCGTCTCGGTGAGCTGCTCGGGCAGCCGGTCACCCTCGCTGGCGACACCGTGGGGGAGAGCGCCCAGGCTGCCGTCGAGTCGATGGCCGACGGTGACGTCGTCATGCTCGAGAACCTCCGCTTCAATGCAGGGGAGACCGCCAAGGTCGACGCCGACCGGGCCGAGTTCGCCGACGCCCTCGCTGGTCTCGCCGACGCGTACGTCTCCGACGGTTTCGGCGTCGTGCACCGCAAACAGGCCTCCGTCTACGACGTCGCCACCCGGCTGCCGTCTGCCATGGGGGGCTTGGTCAAGGCCGAGGTCGACGTCCTGCGTCGCCTCACCGAGGACCCTGAGCGTCCGTATGCCGTGGTGCTCGGGGGCGCGAAGGTCGCCGACAAGTTGGCTGTCATCGACAACCTCTTGGGCAAGGCCGACCGCCTCCTCATCGGTGGCGGCATGCTCTTCACCTTCCTCGCGGCCCAGGGTCACGAGGTCGGCAAGAGCCTGCTCGACGCAGACTCCATCGATGCCTGCAAGGGTTACCTGCAGCGGGCCGAGGAGACCGGCGTCGAGATCGTCCTGCCGACGGACATCGTGTGCGGCAAGGAGTTCAGCGCCGACACCGAGACTACCGTCGTGTCGGCGGACGCCATCCCGGCGGACATGATGGGCCTGGACATCGGCCCCGAGAGCGCCGCTGCCTATGCCGCGAAGCTCGCCGACGCCCGCACCGTCTTCTGGAACGGACCGATGGGTGCCTTCGAGATGGCTCCGTTCGCGGCCGGCACAAAGGCCGTCGCCCAGGCCCTCGTCGACGCCACGAGCGCCGGCGCGTTGACTGTCGTCGGTGGCGGTGACTCGGCGGCCGCCGTGCGGCAACTCGGCTTCGCCGACGACCAGTTCGGTCACATCTCGACCGGCGGTGGCGCCTCGCTGGAGTACCTCGAGGGCAAGGATCTCCCCGGGATCTCGATCCTCAACGGCTGAGCCCACCCCCTCCCTCCCCCCTTGCGTCCGGCAAGTTGACGGCATACCAACCACCTTGCCGGACGCAAGGAAAACCCAAGCGACAACGTCCGGCGAGTTGACGGCATACCAACCACCTTGCCGGACGCAACGAGAGAAAGGTGACGCCTGATGGCGACCCGCACCCCGCTCATGGCGGGCAACTGGAAGATGAACCTGGACCACCTGCAGGCAACCCATCTGGTGCAGAAGCTCGATTGGAGCCTGCGCGACGGCAAACACGACCACGGGGCCGTCGAGGTTGCCGTCCTGCCCCCCTTCACCGACATCCGCAGCGTCCAGACCCTCATCGACGGTGACCGGCTGCCGCTCAAGTACGGCGCTCAGGACCTGTCCGTCCACGACTCGGGCGCCTACACCGGCGAGATCTCGGGGGCCTTCCTGGCCAAGCTCGGCTGCACCTATGTCGCGGTCGGCCACAGTGAACGCCGTGAGTACCACAACGAGACCGACGCGGTCGTGAACGCCAAGATCAAGGCGGCCTACACGCACGGACTCACGCCGATCTTCTGCTGCGGCGAGGGCCTGGAGATCCGGCAGGCGGGCGAGCAGGTGGCGCACGTCCTGGGCCAGATCGAGGCCGGCCTCGACGGGCTGCCCGCCGAGCAGGCCGCCTCGATCGTCATCGCCTATGAGCCGATCTGGGCCATCGGTACCGGTGAGGTTGCCACGCCCGAGGACGCCCAGGAGGTCTGCGCAGCGATCCGTACCAAGGTTGCCGAGCTCTACAGCGGAGACCTCGCCGACGGCATCCGCATTCTCTACGGCGGCTCGGTCAAGTCCGGCAACGTCGCGGCCATCATGGCCAAGGAGGACGTCGACGGGGCACTTGTTGGTGGCGCCTCCCTGGATGCCGAGGAGTTCACCGCGATCTGCCGCTTCCGCGACCACCTGCAGACGTCCTGACGGCTGCTCGGGTTATCCTGATCGCCGCGACCTCGGTCGCGACCGTTCGATACTTCTGATTGGTGATCCCGTGAACGCCGTCCGCATCGGCCTACAGGTCCTCCTCGTCCTCGGAGGCCTCTTCCTGACCATGCTCATCCTCCTGCACAAGGGCAAGGGTGGCGGTCTGTCGGACATGTTCGGTGGAGGCATGTCCAGTTCGCTGGGTGGCTCCTCGGTTGCCGAGCGCAACCTCGACCGAATCACCATCTCGGTGGCTGTCGTGTGGTTCACCTGCATTGTCGGGCTCGGGATCCTCGACCGATTCGCCTGAGCCAACCCGTCCCGCACCGCCGCGGGACCGTCTGCTGTGAAGGAGCGCCGCTGTCATGGCTGGTGGGAACGCAATCCGGGGAAGCCGTGTCGGCGCCGGGCCGATGGGCGAGGCCGAGCGGGGCGAGACGGCACCACGCGTCTTTGTGACCTTCTACTGTGCCAACGGGCACCAGACCCGTCCGAGCTTCGCGCGGGAAGAGGGCGTCGTGGTCCCCGAAGAGTGGGACTGCCCACGCTGCGGCTTCCCGGCGGGCACCGATCAGGACAATCCGCCGGCTCCGCCGCGTGTCGAGCCCTACAAGACGCACCTTGCCTATGTGAAGGAGCGTCGCTCGGACACCGACGGCGCCGCGATCCTCGAGGAGTCCCTTCAGGCGCTGCGTGACCGCGGCCTGATCACCTGATCTGCCGACCGATCAGCTCAGCGCGACGCGGCCACGCGGGCGAGGTGCCGCACCACGCCCTCGACCCAACCGGTCTCCCGACGCATCCACCGCGCCGCGACGAGATTGCTCGGCACCACTGTCGTCGTGCCACGGCGGGACTCCAGGCCCACATCGCTCCCGAAGGGGTCGGTGATGAAGGCCCAGCGAAAGCCGCCATGCCGAGCCAGGTGCTCACCCAGCGCGGTGGCCACGGCATCGAGGTCGGCGCGGCTCACCGTGTCATCCGGCAGGCTGCGCAGCCGATCAAGGGTGTGGCCGATCGACGCGATGTCCTCGGGGTCGGCGCCAAGGGTGATCGCTTGTCGTAGGCGCTCCTCGACCTGCGCGTGCTGACCTGCGTCGAGAGCGGTCGTGATGATGCTCTCGACGACGGCGTCCGAGCCATCCAGATCGTCGGCAGAGGGGACCTCGGTCGACTCCGCGGCGTGGTCGCCCGCCCCGCTGGGTTTCTTCCGGAACCAACCCATGATCGTCAGCTCCGTGCAGTGCCCACGCCGGCCAGACCCACGGTGAGGGCCTCCTGGTAGACATCGTCCGGGTCGAGGCGCCGCAGTTCTTCGGCCAGGCACTCGGCATCCGAGCGGTGCGCGAGGGCGATCGTTCGGTCGGGTTGGCCGGGTGTGGACAGCGTGGCGGCGTTGCCGTTGACCGGCCGGTGGAGCTCGAGAACCCCACTCGCGCGAGTCAACTCGACCGCGATCACCCCGGAGGACTCCTTCGAGCGGCGCAGTCTCACCGGGCACTTCAGTCTTGCGTGCAGCCAGGCCGCGAGCAGATCCGCGGACGGTGAGTCCGGGGCTCCGACGACGACCGCGCTCTCGACCGACTCATAGGGAGCCTGGTCGAGCGCGGCCGCGAGCAGACCGCGCCAGCGCGTGATCCGGCCCCAGGCAAGATCGGTGTCGCCGGCCGCATAGGCGTCGGCGAGTCGGCGCAGAGCGGTCCGGGGGTTCTTGGCCAGATACACCGAGTCCGTGATCCGCCGCTGGGCCATCGAGCCGATCGGGTCCTTGGCCGGGTCCTTCGGCGCGTGGCGCGGCCACCACACGACGATGGGGCTGTCGGCGAGCAGCAAGGGGGTCACGATGCTGTCCGCGTGGGCGACGACTCGGCCCACCAGTCGGGCCACGACCACCTCGCTGGCGCCCGCATCGCCGCCCACCCTGATCTGGCCGTCGAGGCGGGCGCGCCCGCGGGTCTCGCCCTGCACGATGACGATGATTCGACAGGGGTGCTGGCGGCTGGCCTCGTTGGCGATCGTGATGGCCTCTTCCGCCTCCACGTCGTCCACGACGACGACGAGGGTGAGGACCCTGGACAGGGCCATGGCGCCCACCTCGGAGCGGATCTTGACCAACCGTTTGGACAACTCCGTCGTCGTGGTGTCGGGCAGATCGACGATCACGGGAACCTCCACTCGCGGCCGTCACGGCGCATCAACTTGTCGGCCTCCGCCGGGCCCCACGTGCCGGCCGGGTACTGGTCGAGGCCGCCCTTCATCCCTGCCCAATGCTTCTCGATCGGGTCCAGGATCTGCCAGGACAGCTCGACCTCCTCGTGCCGGGGAAAGAGCGGTGGGTCCCCGAGCAGGACATCGAGGATCAGACGTTCGTAGGCCTCCGGCGAGGTTTCGGTGAAGGCCCGGCCATACCCGAAGTCCATGGTCACATCGCGGACCTCCATGGTGGCGCCGGGAACCTTGGCGCCGAAGCGCAATGTCACGCCCTCGTCCGGTTGCACCCGGATGACGATGGCGTTCTGGCCGAGTTCCTCGGTCGCGGTGTCGTTGAACGGCAGGTGCGGCGCCTTCTTGAAGACCAGGGCGATTTCGGTGACCCGCTTGCCCAGCCGCTTGCCGGTGCGGAGGTAGAACGGCACCCCCGCCCACCGGGCGTTCGCGACGTCGAGGCGCACTGCGGCATACGTCTCCGTCGTGGAGCCGGCCTTGACCCCCTCCTCCTGGAGGTAGCCGACGACCTGCTCGGCGCCCTGCCAACCCTCGGCATACTGACCGCGCGCGGTCGCCGACCCGAGGTCCTTGGGCAGGCGCACCGAGGAGAGGACCTTCTCCTTCTCGGCCCGCAGATGATGGGCCTCGAAGGAGACCGGCTCCTCCATCGCGGTCAGAGCGAGCAACTGCAGCAGGTGGTTCTGGATGACGTCGCGGGCCGCACCGATGCCGTCGTAATAGCCGGCGCGGCCACCGATGCCGATGTCCTCGGCCATCGTGATCTGGACGTGGTCGATGTAGTTGCGATTCCAGACCGGCTCGAACATCGAGTTGGCGAAGCGCAGGGCGAGCAGGTTCTGGACCGTCTCCTTGCCCAGGTAGTGGTCGATCCGGAAGACCGAGTCAGCGGGGAAGACGCCCTCGACGATCTTGTTGAGTTCCTGGGCCGATGCCAGATCGTGCCCGAACGGCTTCTCGATGATGACGCGCCGCCAGGAGTCCGAAGGACCGCCGGCCAGGCCGGAGCGTTGCAACTGCTCGCAGACCAACCCGAAGAATCCGGGTGGAATCGACAGGTAGAAGGCGTGGTTGCCGCCCGTGCCGCGGTGCTCGTCGAGTTCCTTGACGACCCGCGCCAGCTCGTCGAAGGCGGCATCGTCGTCGAAGCTGCCCGGGACGAACCGGAAACCCTCGGCCAGGGACTTCCACACCTCCTCGCGGAAGGGGGTGCGGGCGCCGGCCTTGACCGCGTCGTGGACGATGTCGCCGAAGTCCTGGGTCGCCCAATCCCGGCGGGCGAAACCGACGAGGGAGAACCCGGGCGGCAGCAGGCCACGGTTGGCCAGGTCGTAGATCGCCGGCATCAACTTGCGACGCGCCAGGTCGCCGGTGACCCCGAACATGACGATGCCGCAGGGCCCGGCGATCCGGGGGAGACGCTTGTCGCGTTCGTCGCGCAGCGGGTTGCGCTGCGGCGTGACTCGGGCCGGGCTCATCGGGCTCGCTCGAGGGCGGCGGTGACTCCGTCGAGGAGTTCGGCCCAAGACTTCTCGAACTTCTCGACGCCCTCACGCTCGAGTTGGTCGACGACGTCGGAGTACGAGATGCCGAGGCCTTCGAGGGCATCGAGCACGGCGGCCGCGTCGCCGTAGTGGTCGGTCACCGTGTCACCCGTGACGACCCCGTGGTCGGCGACGGCGTCGAGTGTCTTCTCGGGCATCGTGTTGACGGTGCCGGGGGCGACCAACTCCGTGACATACATCGTGTCGGGGTATGCCGGGTCCTTGACTCCCGTGGACGCCCACAAGGGCCGCTGAGGCCGGGCGCCGGCCGCTGCCAGGGTCTCCCACCGCGCCGAGGAGAAGACCTCCTCATAGGCCTGATAGGCAAGGCGCGCATTGGCGATCCCGGCCTTGCCCTTGAGGGCCTTGGCCTCCTCGGTGCCGAGGACATCGAGGCGCTTGTCGATCTCGGTGTCGACTCGCGAGACGAAGAACGAGGCCACCGAGTGAATCGTCGACAGGTCCCGACCGGCCTCCTTGGCCTGCTCGAGGCCGGTGAGGAAGGCGTTCATCACGGCGCGATACCGCTCGAGGCTGAAGATGAGGGTGACGTTGACGCTGATTCCCTCGGCGAGGGTGGCGGTGATCGCCGGCAGCCCCTCGACCGTCGCAGGGATCTTGATGAGCACGTTGGGACGATCCACCGCGGCATGCAGGGCCTGGGCCTGGTCGACGGTGGCCGAGGTGTCGCGCGCGAGCCGCGGATCGACCTCGATCGAGACCCGACCGTCCACCCCATCCGTGCGCTCGTAGAGAGGGGTGAAGAGGTCGCAGGCGGCCCGGACGTCGTCGGTGGTCATCGCGAAGACGGCGTCGTCGACGCCGGAATCCGCCGCCGCGAGGTCGGCGACCTGCGCGGCATACGCCTCACCATCGGCCAGTGCCGCCTGGAAGATGGAGGGATTGGTCGTGACGCCGACGACGCCCTTGCTCTCGACGAGATCGGCGAGATTGCCGGATTCCAGCCGCTCCCGGGAGAGGTCGTCGAGCCAGATCGAGACGCCGGCGTCGGCCAGGTCGGTGAGTGCCTTGTTCGTCGTCATGGTCACTTTCCCTTCGAGGTCTTGGCAGCGAGCCGGTGTGTCGCCTTCGCGGCCGGCTTGTCGGTGCGAGCGCTGTCGGGGGTGACTGCCGGGATCACGTCGGCGACCGCCGCAGCCTTGAGCGAGCGCTTCGCTGCGGCCACGACCTTGTCGGCCGTGAAGCCGAACTCGCGGAACAAGGTCGCGGCGTCGGCTGACGCACCGTAGTGGTCGATGCCGATGACCTCGCCGGCGTCCCCGACGAACTCGCGCCACCCGGTCGGCACTCCCGCCTCGACAGCCACCCGCGCGCGCACCGCCTTGGGCAACACCTTCTCGCGGTAGGCCGCGGACTGCTCCGCGAACCACTCGACGCAGGGCATCGACACCACGCGCGTGCCGATGCCGGCCTTCTCGAGGGTGGTTCGGGCCTCGACGGCGAGCTGTACCTCGGAGCCCGTGGCGACGAGGATCACCTGCGGGGTCGCGGTGCTCGACTCGAGCAGGACGTAACCGCCTTTGGCGACGCCCGAGGCCGGTGCGGCCGCGCCCTTGCCACGCTCGACCACGGGGAGCGCCTGCCGCGAGAGGGCGAGGCCGGCCGGGGCAGCCCGCTCGAGAATGGCCAGCCAGGCGGCCGCGGTCTCGTTGGCGTCGGCCGGGCGGACGACCGAGAAGCCGGGGATGAGCCGCAGGCTGGCCAGGTGCTCGATCGGCTGGTGCGTGGGTCCGTCCTCCCCGAGCCCGATCGAGTCGTGGGTCCAGACGAAGGTGACCGGGAGCTGCTGGATGCAGGCCAGGCGGACGGCAGCCCGCATGTAGTCGGAGAAGACGAGGAAGGTGCCGCCGTAGGGCCGCGTCAGGCCCTCCAGAGCGATGCCGTTGAGGATCAGGCCCATCGCGAACTCGCGGATGCCGAAGTGGAGGGTGCGGCCGTAGGGGCCGCCCTTCCACTCGTGGGTCTGCTTGGACTTCGGGATGAAGGACGGCTCGCCCTCCATCGTCGTGTTGTTGGACTCGGCGAGGTCGGCCGACCCGCCCCACAGCTCAGGCATGACCGGAGCCATGGCGCCGAGGACCTTGCCGGAGGCGGCCCGCGTCGCGATGCCCTTGGCGTCGGCCGGGAAGGTGGGCAGGGCCTTGGCCAGCCCCGCGGGCAATTCGCCCTTGACGAGCCGGTCGAGCAGGGCCGCGCCGTCCGCGTTGGCCTTGCGCCAGGTCTTGTAGGCCTTGTCCCACTCGCGATGGGCCGCCTTGCCGCGGACCTTGACCTTGCGAGCGTGCGCCAGCACTGGGGCGTCGACCTCGAAGGTCTTGGCCGGGTCGAAGCCCAGCAACTGCTTCATGCCCTGGATCTCGGGATCGCCGAGGGCGGAGCCGTGGGACTTGCCCGTGCCCTTCTTGGTCGGGGCCGGCCACGCGATGACGGTGTGGAGGCGAATGAGGGTGGGGCGCTTGGCCTTCCGGCTCTTGGTGAGTGCGGTGTAGAGGGCGTCGACGTCCTCGGTGTAGTCGGGGGTGCCGGCCGGGTCGTTGCTCTTGCGCCAGTCGACGTCGACGACATCCCAGCCGTATGCCGCGTAGCGCGCGGCGACGTCCTCGCTGAAGGAGATGTCGGTGTCGTCCTCGATCGAGATCTGGTTGGCGTCGTAGACGACGGTCAGGTTACCGAGTTCCTGGTGACCGGCCAACGATGACGCCTCGCCGGAGACGCCCTCCATGAGGTCTCCGTCGGAAGCGATGACCCAGATGTGGTGGTCGAAGGGGCTCTCACCGGGCTTGGCGTCGGGATCCAGCAGGCCGCGCTGGCGCCGCTGCGCCATCGCCATGCCCACCGCGGAGGCCAGACCGGACCCCAGCGGCCCGGTCGTGATCTCGACACCCGTCGTGTGGTGCACCTCCGGGTGACCCGGCGTCTGCGACCCCCAGGTGCGCAGAGCCTTGAGGTCGGCGAGTTGCAGGCCGTAGCCGGAGAGGAAGAGCTGGATGTACTGGGTCAGGCTGGAGTGCCCGCAGGACAGCACGAACCGGTCACGACCCAGCCAGGTCGGATCGCTCGGGTCGTGGCGCATGACGTTCTGGTAGAGCAGGTAGGCGACTGGAGCGAGGCTGATCGCCGTGCCCGGATGGCCGTTGCCCACCTTCTGCACGCTGTCGGCGGCCAGGATGCGGACCGTGTCGACCGCACGGACGTCGAGGTCGGTCCACTTGGCCTTGCGCGCCAGCGGGCGCTTGAGGCTGGGGGAGCGCTTGGCAGAGGCGGCAGCAGCCACGTCAGGGCCTTTCTGTTCGACGTGAACGGCGCGCGCTGTCGGCGCCGGGTGGGGTGCACGATCGGATCCAGCCTAGTCACTCGGGTCGAGCACTCGGGCGGTGACCACGCGCGGCTTCACGGTCGGTAGACTCGCTGGGACCACCACTCGTCGTGAGAAGGCATCCTTCGTGTCCGCTGTTGCCCCGTCCGCGCCCGCGCAGACCTCTCCGGGTGGCTGGCGACGACAGGTGGCGAACTACGTCGCCCTGACCAAACCACGGATCATCGAGCTACTGCTCGTGACGACCGTTCCGGTCATGTTCCTCGCGCACCGCGGCGTGCCGGACCTCTGGTTGGTGGCTGCAACTGTCATCGGTGGCTACCTGTCGGCGGGTGCTGCGAACACCTTCAACATGGTCTACGACCGCGACATCGACGCCCTCATGCACCGGACCGAGAAGCGGCCGATCGTCACCGGCGAGGTCTCCGTGCGGGCCGGGATGGTCTTCGGTGTGTTGCTCACGGTCGTGTCGACGGTGTGGTTCGCGTGGTTGGTGAACTGGCCGTCCGCGGTCCTCTCCGTCGCCGCGATCGCCATGTATGCCGTGGGCTACACGATGCTCCTCAAGCGGCGGACCTCGCAGAACATCGTCTGGGGTGGCGCCGCCGGGTGCATGCCGGTCCTCATCGGTTGGTCGGCGGTGACGGGCACGGTCGGGTGGCCGGCGATCATCCTCTTCCTCGTCATCTTCTTCTGGACGCCGCCGCACTACTGGCCCCTGTCGATGGCCTTCAAGGACGACTACGCCAACGCACACGTCCCGATGCTGCCCGTGGAACGCGGCGCGGCCACCGTCGCTCGCCAGATCGTCGCCTACTCGTGGGCCATGGTGGCGACATCGCTCGCCCTTGTCCCGGTTGCCGGCATGGGGTGGATCTACCTCGTGACCGCCCTGCTCAGCGGTGGCGTCTTCATCACCGAGGGCCACCGCCTGCTGCGCCTGGCCAAGGCCGGCGGGGCCTCGAAGGTGCTCAAGCCGATGCGGCTCTTCCATTTCTCGATCACCTATGTGACCTTGCTCTTCCTCGCGGTTGCGATCGACCCGATCCTGCACCTCGCCATCGGCTGACCGAGCCCCCTTTCGCGCCGTCAGGCGTGGCGCGTGCGAAGCGCGACCATCGCTCGCGTCAGGGTGACGACGAGGAGGGCGGCCAGCAGCATGTGCCCGAGCACGAGCAGCCACGGCAGGTCAGTGAGGTACTGCGCGTAGCCGACCACTCCTTGGGCCACGGTGACGAGGAGCACCGCACCCCAGGCGCCGGCTGCGCGGCTGTCGTCGGACCCGGTGAGGCGCACCGCAACCCACGTGGCCACGACCAGACCGACGAAGAGCATCACCGCGTCGGCGTGCAGCCAGGAGATGGTGCGCGGGTCCAAGCCGAAGCGCGCCGGGGTGTCGGCATCCCCTGAATGCGGTCCCGAGCCGGTCACCACCGTGCCGAGGGTGAGCACGATGGCCGCGACGAGGCAGGTCACGGTGCCGAGTTGTCGGACGAGCGAGGGGACCAGCGATCGTGCAGCCACGTCCGGCTCGTGACGGGTCAGGTGGAGGCGGGTGGCGATCGCGACCAATCCGGCAGACACGAGGAAGTGCGTGGCGACGGTCACCGGGTGCAATCCGGCCAGGACGGTCAGGCCGCCCAGCAGGGCCTGCAGGACGATGCCGCCGAGCACGAGCAGACTGTCGCGCTTGAGGTGTCGTCGGGGCGCGACCTGCCAGACGGCGATCACGGCGAGCAGAGCCGCCACCCCCAGGACGCCCGTGAGCGTGCGGTTCCCGAATTCGATGAACTTGTGGATGCCCTGCTCCTGGTGCGGGACCGGGACGTAACTCCCCGGCACGCACTGTGGCCAAGTCGGGCAACCCAAGCCGCTCCCGGTGAGTCGGACCAGCCCACCGCTGACGATGATGAGGACCTGCAGCATCGCGTTGACCCACAGGATCCGGTCGAACCACCGCGCGAGCAGTCCCTGGACCGGACCGGCGGGACCGGTGGGGGTGGCGTCGTCGCGGGTGACCTGGCTGGACGGCATACTCACACGTGCAGGGTACGAGCCGCCCGCGGGTGGTCCACCCGCGGGGGCGATCAGCAGAGAGGGTGACGTGGGCAGGCAGGAGGTCTCGCGTCGAGCCGCGGTGCTCGGAGCGCTGGGCGTGGTCGGGGCGGCCGCCGGATGTGCGGACACGGCCCCAACAGCCACGCCCACGTCGTCGTCCACCCCTTTCGGGTCCTCGACGCCGACCCCCACCCCGAGTGCCACGCCGACACCGGCACCCACTCCGACACCGTCCGTGACCGACACCCCTGAGCCGGCACCCTCGACGGCGCCGTCGGGACCGATGTCGCCGCCATGGGCGGCGGCACCCATCCCCACCCGGGCCGCGACCGTGGCCGCCTTCTCCGGGCGGCGGCCCGGGCAGTGGGGCCTGGATGTCGAGGGGGTGACCTCCCGGCTCGAGCAGGCACTGGGGGTTGCGTTGACCTTCGATGCCTGCGGCGGAGGCAACGGTGGCGACGGCTACGACGCCGCCCTCATCGACCTTCTCCGCGCGCGGCAGGTGCCCGCCACGCTCTTCCTCAACCGCCGGTGGATCGTGGCCAACCCGGCCCTCGCCGCTGAACTTGCGGCCGACCCGCTCTTCGAGCTCGAGAGCCACGGCGTGCGGCATGTGCCGCTCTCGGTGACCGGCAGCGCGGCCTATGGCATCGCCGGGACCGCGTCGGTGGGGGAGGCCTACGACGAGGTCGTGGCCGCCAACGACTGGTTCGCTGCGACGCTCGGGCGGACCCCGTGGTTCTTCCGGTCGGGCACCGCGCACTACGACGAGGTGGCGGTGGCGATCAGCAGGTCCGTCGGCCAGGCGGTCGCCGGCTTCTCGGTCAACGCCGACGCCGGTGCCACCTACACGGCGACACAGGTGGCCGGCGAGCTCGCCCGTGTGCGGCCGGGCGACATCGTGATCTCCCACATGAACCGCCCAGGTCGCGGCACGAGCGGGGGGTATGCCGCGGCGCTGCCGACGTTGCTCGACCGCGGCGTGCGTTTCGTGCGCCTGCGCGACGGGTTCTGACTAGGGGGCCCACCGGAACAAGCGACCGGCCAGGGCCCAGCACGCCGCCGACCAGGCGAGCAGAACCCCCATGGCACCCCATGACCAGGTGCCATGCGCCAGGGCGCCGCGCATGGCCTCACCGAGGGCACCCGAGGGGAGTGCACTCGCGAGGGGTTCGGCCCACGTGGGCAGGGTGGCGACCGGGAGCAGCAGACCGAGCCCGAGGAAGAGGACCCACGCAAGGTTGGCCAGGGCCAGGACGGCTTCGGCCCGCAGGGTGCCGGCGATGAGCAGACCCAGACCGAGGAAGGCCGTGGTCCCCAGCACGCCAGCGACGAGCGCGGCGGGGATTCCCACGAGCTGGGGGCGCCAGCCCAGGGCAAGCGCCAGCCCGCCGAGGAGCAGGACCTGCACGAGCAGGACCGCGCCGACGGCGATCAGTTTGCCCATGAGCAGTCCGGAGCGCCCAAGGGGGCTGACGCCGTACATGCGCAGCACGCCGTACCTGCGGTCGAAGGCCGTGCTGATCGCCTGACCCGTGAAGGCCGTCGACGCGACGGCCAGGGCCAGCACCCCCGGTGCTGTCACATCGATCCGGTGCACGTCGCCGAGCGCCGGATAGGGACTCAGGGTGAGACCGACCAGGGCCATCGCCGGCAGCACCACGGACACGAGCAACTGCTCGCCATTGCGCAGCAGGGTCAGGGTCTCGAAGCGTCCCTGCGCGAATACCCGCGCCGGACGGGCGGCAGCGCGCGGCCGAGCCGTCGATTCGGGCGCGGCGGAGGGGGTCATCGTAGGTCTCCGGTCAGCGCGAAGTAGCGGTCCTCGAGGCTCTCCCCATTTCGCACGTCGTCGACCGTGCCGGTGGCCAGGACCCGACCGCGACCCATCACCACGACGTCGTCGGCCACCCGCTCGGTCTCCTCGAAGGAGTGGGTCGTGACGACGACGCAGGCCCCTCGCTCGGCCTCCTCACGCATCAGCTCCCACACCTCGCGCCGAGCGTGCGGATCCAGCCCGGCTGTCGGCTCGTCGAGGAAGACGACATCCGGGCAGCCCACGAGAGCTGCTGCGAGGCCCACGCGTTGGCGCTGCCCGCCGGACAGCCGGCGCAGGGGAGTGCCGGCGAAGGAGTCGATCCCCAAGCGGCGGGTGAGGGCCTCGACATCTCGCGGCGCGGCATACAAGGCGGCGAGGTGACGGAGCAGGGCGAGGGGTTTGGCAGTGTTGGGGAGTCCGCCGTCCTGGAACATCACACCGACCCGCGCTCGATGATCGGGTCCCGCCCGCCAGGGGTCCGCCCCCAACACCCGTGCCGTGCCGCCGTCGGGTCGCTGCAAGCCCTCGAGACACTCGATCGTCGTCGACTTGCCGGCGCCGTTGGGGCCGAGGACCGTCGTGACCCGACCGGCCTCGGCCTGCCAGCTGGCCCCGGCGACGGCGACGACCTGGCCGAAAGTGCGCACGAGGTCGGTGATCTCGACGGCGGCCATGTCCCCGATCCTAGGCAGCCCGATGGTCGCAGCCGACAGGCGCCACCCAATAGGGTCAGGGGCAACGACGGGAAGGACCACCATGCTCTCCATCGACCGCGAAGCCGGACCGGCCACCGCGATCGCTGCCATTCCCGCGGCGCTGGCGCTGGCCGCACGACGCCCCGGGCTCGCCACCGTGCTCGCCGCCCTGCCGGCCGGAGTGGCGCTCTTCTTCCGCGACCCCGAGCGGACCCCTGACCACGCGGCGGTGCCGGCCGACGAGGTGCGCTCCCCGGCCGACGGCAAGGTCATGTATGCCGGCCCGGGCCAACCCGACGTC
Source organism: uncultured Nostocoides sp. (assembly GCA_937858995.1). GTDB lineage: Bacteria > Actinomycetota > Actinomycetes > Actinomycetales > Dermatophilaceae > Nostocoides_A. The sequence goes on along the minus strand of CALLZC010000022.1, from coordinate 2,872 downwards.
GCCCCCGAGGGCGAGTGGAACCAGGTCTCGATCTTCCTTTCCGCCTTCGACGTCCACATCAATCGGGCGCCCTTCGGTGGGCGCGTGACCGAGGTGGAGTTCCGGCCGGGGAAGTGGCTGGCGGCCTACAAGCACGAGAGTGCCTACCTCAACGAGCGCAGTGACATCACGGTCGAGCAGGAGGTCGACGGTGAGGTGCGACGCGTGCACTTCCGCCAGATCGTGGGCCTGATGGCGCGTCGTGTCGTCACCCGCGTCCAGGTGGGCGATGTGCTGCACACGGGGCAGCGCATCGGTCTGATGAAGTTCGGGTCGCGGATGGATGTCTTCGTGCCACCGCACGTGCCCCTGTCGGTCCGCAAGGGGGATCGGGTCGTCGCCGGCGAGACCGTCCTGGCCCGATGGCCGGGGATGCCATGAGTGACGACCAGTCCTCGCGCTGGCGTCGGCCGAGTGGTCGCCGCCCCTTCGACCGCTGGCGTCTGGTCGCCCCCTCAGGGGTGGAGGTGGTCTCGCTGCGCCAGTTGCGGCCCAAGGAGCGGCTGCGTCTGGTCTCCCCGAGCATCTTCACGACGCTCAACATGTTCTCCGGGCTCTCGTGCGTCCTGCTGGCCTTCCGGGGCCACTACCGCGAGGCGGCTGTCCTCATCGCTGTCTCGATCCTCATGGACATCGCCGACGGCTTCGTCGCCCGCAAGGTCGGAGCCACCTCGCCCTTCGGCATCCAGCTGGACTCGCTGGCCGACCTCATCTCCTTCGGGATCGCCCCCGCGGTGCTCATCCACACGTGGGCCCTGCCGACCTGGCCGTTCCTGGCCTGGGTTGCGGCCTGCCTGTGGCTGGCGTGTGCGGCCTTCCGATTGGCCCGCTTCAACGTGACGACGGATCCGACGGCGGACAAGCGCTATTTCATCGGCCTGCCCAGCCCGGGCGCCGCGGCCGTCGTGATGGCCACGATCTTCGCCCTGGACACCCCTGAAATCGGCCCGGATCCGGCCAAGTTCGCGCTTCCGGTGGCGATCTCGGCGATCCCGGCGGTACTCATGGTGACCACCATTCGCTTCCGGTCCTTCCGCCACCTGTTGCAGCCCCGGACCCGCCACGCACGACTGGTCTCGCTCGGGGTGCTCGCAGCCGTCCTCATCGGCCTGGTCGTCGCGCCCGGCCTCACCGGCCTCGCCATTGCCTACGGCTATGTGCTCCAGGCTCCGTTGGGTGTGCTCACCGCGCCGCTGCGTCGGCGCCTGTGGGGACCGGAGTCCATCGCTCCACCGCGCACCCGGCTCCGCTCGGTCTTCCTCGGCGTCATCGATGACGACGGCCTCGACGATCCGGTGGGTGAGGAGTGTCACGGAGCCGACGCGCCGGCCCCGCGGCATACCACTGGGACGGAGTAAGGCACACCTGAGTTGGACTTGGTTTGACCACATACCTAACATGGATGTGTGGATATTCGCGCAACGGCCTCGACGGGCAACCGCCCGGTGGAGTCCAGCACGCGCGAGCGCGTCCTGCGCGACATCTCCACCCTCGGCCCGATCACGACCTCGACGCTCGTCGAGCGGCTCGGCCTGACCGAGACCGCGGTGCGTCGACACGTCGAGAACCTCCACGCCGAGGGACTCATCGAGGGTCGTGACCAGGTCGGCCAGCGCGGCCGCGGCCGCCCCGCCCGCGCCTGGGTGCTGAGCGCCCAGGGGCATGCCCACCTTCGCTCCGACTACGACCATCTGGCCGAAGGCGCGATCCGCTTCCTGGCCACCCACGCCGGCCGCGGCGCCGTGCGTTCGTTCGCCGACGAGCGGGCGCGCGGGCTCGCCCAGCGCTGTCAAGAGCAGATGCCGGACGCGAACGCCCCCGTCGCCGAGCGCACCGCGGCTCTCGTGACCGCCCTCCAGCGCGAGGGGTATGCCGCGAGCGCGCGACCCGTCGCCGTCCCCGGTGCCGCGGCGCTCACCGGCATCCAACTGTGCCAGGGCCACTGCCCGGTGCAGCACGTCGCGGCCGAGTTCCCCGAGTTCTGTGACGCCGAGACGGAGGCCTTCTCCGAGCTGCTCGGCGTCCACGTCCAGCGACTGGCCACCCTCGCGCAGGGTGACCACGTCTGCACCACCTTCGTCCCGGGAGCCGCCGCTCCCGTGGCCAACACCGAGGAGAGGTCGCAATCATGACGACGACCAACGAGCCCACGATCGAGGACCTGAACCCCGGTCTGAAGGGGCTGGGCACCTACGAATACGGCTGGGCCGACAGCGACACCGCTGGCGCCACGGCCAAGCGCGGCCTCAACGAGGCCGTCGTCGAGGACATCTCGGGGCGCAAGAGTGAGCCCGCGTGGATGCGCGAGCTCCGGCTGAAGTCGTTGCGGCTCTTCGACAAGAAGCCGATGCCGACGTGGGGCAGTGACCTGTCCGGGATCGACTTCCAGAACATCAAGTACTTCGTGAAGTCGACCGAGAAGCAGGCGACCTCGTGGGAGGAGCTCCCCGAGGACATCAAGAACACCTACGACCGGCTCGGCATCCCCGAGGCCGAGAAGCAGCGCCTGGTCGCCGGCGTGGCCGCGCAGTACGAATCCGAGGTCGTCTACCACCAGATCCGTGAGGACCTGGAGGAGAAGGGCGTCATCTTCGTCGACACCGACACCGGACTGCGGGAGTACGAAGACCTCTTCCGTGAGCACTTCGCGACCGTGATCCCCGCCGGAGACAACAAGTTCGCGGCGCTCAACACCGCGGTCTGGTCCGGTGGGTCCTTCATCTACGTCCCGCCGGGTGTCCACGTCGACATCCCGTTGCAGGCCTACTTCCGGATCAACACCGAGAACATGGGCCAGTTCGAGCGGACGCTGATCATCGCCGACGAGGGCTCC
>CALLZC010000021.1 GCA_937858995.1 uncultured Nostocoides sp. | reverse complement strand
CTATCCGGTGGAGGACGACGAGGCGATCGAGGTTCTCAAGGTCGACAACGCCGCCGTCCGTGCCCAGCAAATCGCCAAACTGGAACGCTTGCGGGCCGAGCGTGACGAGGGGCGGACTCGGGACGCGCTCGCGAAACTCACTGCGGCAGCGCGGAATCCAGATGGCACCTTGGAGACCAACCTGCTGGCCTGCGCGATCGAGGCCGCCCGGGCGATGGCCACGGTCGGGGAGATGTCCGCCGCGATGGAGGAGGTCTTCGGGCGGTATACGGCACAGATTCGTACCATCGGGGGTGTGTATTCCGCAGCAGCCGGCGACGACGCCGGCGTCGTGGCCGCGCAAGCCCTGGTCGAGGACTTCGAGCAGGCCGAGGGCCGGCGTCCCCGGATTCTGGTCGCCAAGATGGGCCAGGACGGGCACGACCGCGGCCAGAAGGTCATCGCGACGGCCTTCGCCGACCTCGGCTTCGACGTCGACGTGGGCCCGCTCTTCCAGACCCCGGCCGAGGTCGCGCGAGCGGCCGTCGAGGCGGACGTCCACATCGTCGGGGTCTCCTCGCTCGCGGCCGGGCACCTGACCCTGGTTCCCGCGCTGCGGGCCGAACTCGACGCCATGGGCCGGCCCGACCTGATGATCGTCGTCGGCGGAGTCATCCCCAGCCAGGACTTCGCGCAATTGCGCGCCGCCGGGGCCGATGCGATCTATCCCCCCGGCACCGTGATCGCGACCGCGGCCGCGGACCTGATCCGAGACCTGCGCACCCGGCTCGACCGCGCCGGATGAGCGCACCACCGCGCGGTATGCCGCCGGCTCGCCTCGACGTCGCGGCGCTCGCCGCCGGCGTGCGCGAGGGGTCTCGGGCGGCCATCGCGCGGGCGATCACGCTCGTTGAATCCTCGCGGCCCGACCACCGGGTCCTGGCGAGCGAACTCCTGGCGGAGCTGGCGCCGCATACGGGCGGGTCGGTGCGCGTCGGTATCACCGGCGTCCCCGGTGCCGGGAAGTCGACCTTCATCAACGCGCTCGGCGTGCGGCTGATCGCGCGGGGTTCGCGGGTCGGAGTAGTGGCCGTCGACCCGTCCTCGCGCCGCACCGGCGGGTCGATCCTCGGGGACCGCACCCGGATGGGGGAGTTGACCCAAAGCGAGCAGGCGTTCGTGCGGCCGAGCCCGTCCGGGCGGCAGCTCGGCGGGGTCGCGCGCGCGACGCGGGAGTCGATGCTGATCCTGGAGGCCGGGGGCTTCGATGTCCTGATCGTCGAGACCGTTGGGGTGGGGCAGAACGAGATCGCGGTCTCGGAGATGGTCGACACCTTTGTGCTGCTCACTCTCGCCGGGGCGGGCGATCAGTTGCAGGGGATCAAGCGCGGCATCCTCGAGCTGGCCGATGTCATCGCGGTCAACAAGGCCGATGGGGACGGGGAGTCACGCGCCCGAGTGGCGGCCCGCGACCTTATGGGCGCGATGCGACTGCTGTTGCCGGGCAAGGATGTCCGCCGCCCGCCGGTGCTCACCTGCTCGGCGCTCACGGGCGCTGGCCTGGATGAGGTGTGGGAGGCAGTGCTCGAGCACCGATCCCACCTGCGGATGGGCGGATCGCTCGCGGCTCGGCGTGCGCAGCAGCAGCAGGACTGGATGTGGGCGATGGTGGACGCGCATCTGGAGGATGCGGTGCGCGAAACCCCCTCGGTCCGGGAGCGGCGCGCCAGCCTCGAAGCCGACGTCCGCGAGGGCCGGCTCACGGCGGTGGAGGGCGCGGACCGCATTGTCCGCTGGTATGCGCAGGACCTGCAAAGGCCCGGCTGACGCTGGTCGAAGACGGGGGGCGGCGCACAATCGCGTTGAGGGGGGCACCCGGCATACGGGATGATGGTGGGTTGTGGGACACGTCGATATCGCTGGTGTGGAGTATGCGCTGCCCGACGGGCGGCCGCTGCTGCGTGATGTCAACCTGCGCGTCGGCGAGGGCTCCAAGACCGCTCTGATCGGGCCCAATGGCACGGGCAAGACGACACTCATTCGGATCATCGCCGGCGACCTGAGCCCCGACGAGGGCACGGTGGTGCGCTCGGGCGGGCTGGGCGTCATGCGCCAGTTCATCGGCCAGGTGCGCGATGAGTCGACGGTGCGGGACCTGCTGCTCCTGGCCGCCGCGCCCCCGGTGCGCGCCGCCGCGGCCGAGATCGAGCGCACCGAACTGCTGATGATGGAGCGCGACACCGAGGCCGATCAGCTCGCCTATGCCCAGGCGCTGGTCGACTGGGGCGACGTCGGGGGCTACGAGATCGAGACCCTGTGGGACGAGTGCACGACGGCGGCGATCGGTATGCCGTATGAGCGCGCCCAGTGGCGCAGGGTCACCACCTTGTCGGGCGGCGAGCAGAAGCGCCTGGTCCTGGAGGCGCTGCTGCGTGGTCCGGAGGACGTGCTGATCCTCGACGAGCCGGACAACTATTTGGACGTGCCGGGCAAGCGCTGGCTGGAGGAGCGGCTGGTCACTTCACCCAAGACGGTGCTCTTCATCAGCCATGATCGCGAGTTGCTCTCGCGGGTCGCCACGCGGATCGCGACCCTGGAGCCCAACCCTGCGGGGGCGAGCATCTGGGTGCATCCGGGCTCGTTCACGACCTATGAGCAGGCCCGGCAGGCCCGCAACGAGCGGCTCGATGAGCTGATGCGCCGGTGGGACGAGGAGCGCCAAAAGCTCAAGGACCTGGTGCAGATGTACAAGGTCAAGGCGGCGTACAACGACGGGCTGGCCTCGCGTTATCAGGCCGCACAGACCCGGTTGCGCAAGTTCGAAGAGGCCGGTCCGCCCGAGCGTGTGCCGCTGCGCCAGCGGGTCCGGATGCGCCTGAGCGGCGGAAGGACCGCGAAGCGGGCGGTCATCTGCGAGCGACTCGAACTGCAGATCGCGATACCGGACGGGCAGGCCCCCACCCAGCTCATGAAGCCCTTCGATGCACAACTGTGGTTCGGCGAGCGGGTTGCCATCCTCGGCTCGAACGGCTCGGGCAAGTCGCATTTCCTGCGGCTGCTGGCCGCCGGCGGCAGCGATCCCGACCTCGAACACCGGCCCGTTGGCGACCTGGCGCCGGTCGCCGTTGCCCACACTGGCTCGGCTCGCCTGGGGTCCCGTGTGCGACCCGGCTGGTTTGCTCAGACCCACGACCATTCGGCCCTGCACGGGCGCACCCTGCTGGAGATTTTGCACCGCGGCGATGAGCATCGGGCCGGCAAACCGCGTGAGGAGGCAGCCAAGACACTGGATCGCTACGGCCTGGCCGGCGCCAGCGAACGGACCTTCGAGATGCTCTCGGGCGGCCAGCAAGCGCGCTTCCAGATCCTGCTACTGGAGTTGAGCGGCGCCACCTTGCTGCTCCTGGACGAGCCCACCGACAACCTCGACCTGCATTCCGCCGAGGCTTTGGAGGACGCCCTCGACACCTTCGAGGGCACGGTGGTCGCCGTCACCCACGACCGGTGGTTCGCCCGTCAGTTCGACCGGTTCCTGGTCTTCGGTGCCGACGGCCGGGTGTATGAGGCGGACGAGCCGGTGTGGGACGAGGCGCGGGTGCAGCGCGCCCGCTGAGGGTGGGCCGGCGGGGAGCGCCCCCTAGGGCGTCGCGCTGGCGCGGGCAGCCGGCCTAGGCGGATGTGGGCGCGGCCCGGCGCGAGATACCCTGCCCGAATGAGCCGCGTAGGCGCCGCACGGGTGGTGTGCGCCGGCATGCTCACCGTGGACCTGGTGCAGACGCTGGATCGGCTGCCGCGCGCGGATCAGAAAGTCGTGGCCCGGTCCCAACGCCTCGAACTCGGTGGCCCGGCGACGAATGCCGCCCGCACTGCCGCTGCGCTGGGGTTGCGGCCGCTGCTGGTGGCCCCCTTCGGCGCCGGGCCGCTCACGGCGTTCGTCCGGCGTCAGCTCGCGGCAGACGGGGTGGACTGGCTCGATCCGCTGACCGGGCAAGAGAATCCCGCTCCACTCTCGAGCGTCCTGGTGACCCTCTCCACCGGTGAACGCGCGGTGGTCTCGGGCGGCGCGCCGCTCGTGCCCGCGCAGTGGCGCCTCGGGTCGGCGGCCGATGGCGCCGCCGCCGTGCTCGTGGACGGCCACGGCGGCAGCCTGCCCGCCCGGGTGGCGGCGGCGGGGCGGGCGCACGGCATACCGGTTCTGCTCGACGGCGGGAGCTACAAGGACGGTATGACCCGGTATCTCTCGGACATCGACCTGGCCGTTCTATCCGCGGACTTCACCCCGCCGGAAGGCGGCCCGCCGCTCGACTGGGCGCTGCGCCAGGGTGTCGGTGCCGCGGCCCGCTCGGCCGGGGCCGGCCCGATTCGGTTGCGGCGGCAGGGGATCGATCAGGAGGTCGCGGTTCCCGAGGTCGCGGTGGTCGACACGAATGGCGCCGGGGACGTGCTGCACGGCGCAGCGCTGGCCGCCCTGGCCGCGACCGGCCGCGCACCCAACCGGTATGCCGAGGTGCTGGCCTTCGCGGCCAGGGTCGCTAGCGCCTCGGTCGGATTCGCCGGGGCTCTGGGGTGGGCCGCCGATGACGGATTGCGGGTGGCGCTGCGCTCGGACCTGCGGGCGCTGGGGGTGGCATGCGCTGCGCAGCAGACCGGTGCCGTCCGCGGGGAGCGGACGGCACCGGGGGTTTGACCAGCTGCCGAGGCTCAGCGGGCGGTTCCGACCAGTTGTGGCTGTGCGAGCGGCCCCGGCCGGCCGACGGCGCGGGCGGTCGGGCGGTGCCAGATGCGTTCGCCCAGCAGGACCAGGGTGGCCGGCAGGATGACGAGGCGAATAATGGTGGCGTCCAACAGAATCGCGACTGCCAGCCCCACGCCCATCATCTTCATCTCCATGAGGGACAGGGTGGCGAAGATGGCAAAGACCGACACCATCACCGCAGCGGCGCTCGTGACCACGGACGCCGTGTCGCCGATCCCGCGCCGGACCGCCTCACGTGCCGATAGGCCGGCCTGGGCATACTCACGCACGCGGCTCAGCACGAAGACGTGGTAGTCCATCGACAACCCGACCAGGATCGTCATGACGAACAGCGGGATCCAGTCGATGATGAACCCGGGGCTGGTGAAGCCGAGCAGCCCTTCGAGGTGCCCATCCTGGAAGATCAGTCGCAGCACACCGAAGGCCACGCCCACGGAGAGCAGGTTGAGGGCGGTCGAGACCAGCGCCAGCGCCACGCTGCGGAAGACTCCGATCATCATCACCAGGGTCAGCAGCATCACGAACCCGATGACCAGCGGCATCCGATCGCTCTGGCGATCGGCGAAGTCCATGCCCGTCGCGGACCAGCCGCCCACGGCATACTCCGCGTCGAGGCCGTCGAGGGCCGCGGGAGCCAACGATTCCCGGAGGCTGGAGATCGCCTCGGCTGCCCGCGGGTCGTGGTCCGGATAGGGAATCGCCAACTCCAACCGGGTGACGGTGCGGTCGGTGGAGACCCGCACCGGGTCCACCCCGAGGTCGGTGAACAACGGGGTGGCAGCGGCCCGAGCGGACAGGTCCCGCAGCGCCTGTTCGACGTCCGGCTGATCGAGCGCGGAACCGCGCACTGCCACCAGGGCACTGGTGCCCTCGGATGGGAAGGCGTCCGCGATCCGGGTGATGGTCGCGACGGCCGGGATATCGCCGGGCAGCGTGGTGAGGTTGGCGGTGTGGATGCTCATCCCGAACGCGGGAACCGCCAGGGCGCCGGTGGCGGCCAGTGCGGCGACCAGGGATAGCCGGGGGAAGCGCAGCACCGGCGCCAGGAGCCGGCCACTGATCGCACCCCGGCCCATGCGGCGCGTCAGACGCCACAGCAGGGGGATGCGCGGCCGGTCCACCCAGCGGCCGAGCTTGACCAGCAAGGCGGGGAGCACGGTGATCGAGCCCAGGACGGCCACGGCAACCACGACGATCGACCCGGTCGCCAGCGAGTTGAAGGTGGCCGCTCCGATCAGGTACAGGCCGGCCATCGAGACGATTACGGCGCCGCCGGAGACGAGGATGGCGTGCCCCGAGGTCCGGGCGGCAATGGCCACGGCGTCCAAGGTGCTGGCGCCCTTGGCGCGTTCCTCGCGCTCTCGCTTGAGGTAGAAGAGCGAGTAGTCGACCCCGACGGCCATGCCGATCAGGACGATCATCGAGTTCACCGTCGGCTCGGCCGGGATGAGATAGGAGATCGGGGCCGCCAGGCCCATCGTCGCGGCGACCGAGGTTGCCGCAAGCAGCACGGGCACGCCGGCGGCAATGAGCGCGCCAAAGGCGAGCAGCATCAGCACGAGGGTCACCGGAAGGCTGATGAATTCGGCCGTCTTGAGGTCGGAGGCGACCCGGTCGTTGATCCCGGCGTCGATGCTCAGGTCACCACTCTGCTCGATGCGCAGCGAGTCGAAGTCTTGAGCCACGGACCGGGTCGTCGCGAGCAGCGGGGCGGCGTCATCGGCGGTGGGACTGACCGCGACGCTGACCAGCGCCGCCGACCCGTCGGCGCTCCAGACGAGCGGTGCGACCGAGGCGACGCCCGGGGTCTGGGTCATGGCCGCCGTGAGTTGTGCTGCCGCTCGGGCGACCTGCTCGCGATCCGGATTTGTCCCGTCACGCGCGGTGATGAGCACACTTTCGGCGAGCGGATCTCGGATCCCGGCGCCGCTGAGCAGCGCATCTGCCCGGCCGGACTCGCCGATCCGGTAGTCGGCCTCGGTCGCTGCCTGCGTCGGGATGGCGGAGGCCAAGGCGACGGCCAGTGCGACAAAGGCGAACCAGGCGCCGATGGCGCGCCACGGGTGGGTGGCGCTCCACCGCGCGGTGATGATGGGCAGGGCGGTCAAACGGGACATGGTGGCTCCTGATCTGCATACGGGTCGATGCCCTAGTGAGCCTTTCGCGCTGCTCCGTCCGTGTCGGGAGCGCTGAGTCCCCGAATGACGGTGGTGCTACCACTACTGCGCCGTCCCGTGGCGCAGGCGAGGATGTGCCTATGTCATCGACATCGCGACCGTCCTGGCGTGCGACGGGATACGGCGTGGGCCATCTGCTGATGGCGGTGCCGCTCGCCCTGCTGCTGTCGTGGGCGGCGATCTGCCTCGGCCTGGCCGTGATCGGTGTCGGGATCCCGCTGGCGCGGCCGCTGGGGCCAGCCATTGCCGTGCTGGCCCGGGCCAATGCGCGGATGGCGGGCAGTTTCCTGGGCCGTGAGGTCCCGGTCGCGGCCCTGCCCAAGGCGGTGGGCGGCCCGTGGCGCGCGACGATCACCTGGTTCGGGGTGCGCGCCTGGTGGCAACTGATGCTCTGGTTGCTGTTCGCCTGCTCGGGTGGGCTGGTCCTTTCGGCGGTGGCGGCGGCGGTGCCCGTTGGGGTGCTGGCGTTGATCATCACGGCACTCAGCCTCAGCGTGAGCGGGTCGGCGCCCGCGAGTGTGCCGGTTCTCCTGGTCGTCGCGGCGGTGATGCTAAACCCCCTGTGGTGGTTCTGCGGGGGCGCCGTGATGCGGCTGAGGACACAGATCGAGGCGGCGATCCTGAGCCCCGACCCGTCGCAGGAACTGGAGCGTCGCGTCGCCGACCTGACCCTGTCGCGGGCGGACTCGTTGGACTCCTCCGCTGCGGAATTGCGTCGGATCGAACGCGACCTTCATGACGGCGCCCAGGCGCGGCTGGTCTCGCTCGGGATGAGCCTGGGCATGGCCGTGGACCTGCTGGATCGCAATCCGGAGCTCGCCCGCAAGCTGCTCCTGGAGGCTCGCGACACGACCGGTGCCGCACTGGGCGACCTGCGGGCAGTAGTGCGCGGTATCCATCCTCCGGTGCTCGCGGATCGGGGACTCATCGGGGCCGTGCAGGCGCTCGCCGTGGACCTGCCCATCCCGGTGACCGTCGATGCGGCCTTGCCGGGTCGGGCGCCGGAGCCCGTGGAGTCCGCCGCCTACTTCGCCATCGCCGAATGCCTGGCCAATGTGGTCAAACACTCGGGGGCGTCGTGCGCGTGGATCGTCATTGCGGCCCCGGGCGGGCGCCTGCGGTTGGTCGTCGGAGATGACGGGCGCGGGGGTGCTCACGCGGCGCGCGGGACCGGATTGGTGGGGGTGGCGCGTCGGCTCGCGGCATTCGACGGCACGATGGAGCTAGCGAGCCCCGACGGCGGGCCCACCGTCGTGACCATGGAGGTGCCATGCGAGTGGTTGTCGCCGAGGATCACGCCCTCCTACGGGACGGCTTGACCCGGCTGCTGACGGCATACGGCGTGGAGGTCGCCCTGGCCCTGGACGGGACCGACGGGCTGGCGGCGGCCCTGGCCCGCGAGGACATCGACGCGGCGATCCTCGACGTGCGGTTGCCGCCGACCTTCACCGACGAGGGGCTGCGGGCGGCCATCGCCGCCCGCGCCGCGCGACCGGGATTCCCGGTGATGGTGCTCAGTCAGTATGTCGAGCACCTCTATGCCCGAGAGCTGCTGGCCTCGGGTGATGGCGGTGTCGGCTATCTGCTCAAGGACCGGGTCGCCGACGCGGGCGATTTCGTCGACAGCGTGCGCCGGGTCGCTGCGGGCGGCACCGTGCTCGACCCCGAGGTCGTCGCGACGCTGATGAGTCGGCGGCGTATCGAGCCGGTGGAGCGGCTCACGGAGCGGGAGCGCGATGTGATCGCCCTGATGGCGCAGGGGCGCTCGAATGCCGCCATCGCCGGTGCGCTATTCGTGAGCGAGAAGGCGGTCGCCAAGCACATCAACGGCATCTTCACCAAGCTCGACCTGCCGGTCGCGGGTGATGATCACCGCCGCGTCCTAGCGGTGCTCGCCTGGCTCAAGGTATGACGGGGCTGACTGCGGGGCGGGCCAGTTCGGCGCGCCGGGCTGGGAGATAGCAGGCAACACCCAGCAGGCTGATCGCGCCGACGACGATCATCGCGATGGCGATGGAGGCCGAGTCGGCGAGGAGTCCGGCCAGGGGGGCGCCGACCCCGAAGGCCAGGAAGGCCATCATCGAGTTCATCGACAAGACGGTCGATCGATTGCTGGCCACGGCTTCCCGGTGGAGCAGGGCGCTGTGGGGCGGCCCGTTGAGGCCGTGGGCGGCATACGTGAAGAAGTAGGCAGCGATCAGGCTGGCCGGCCCCAGGGCCAGGCCCATGATCACCGCGCCCGCACCATTGAGCAACCGGCCGAGCATCGCGGCGCGGGCCACGCCCAGCCGCCGGGACGCGACGCCGGCCAGGAAGGTGCCCACCGAGAAGATCGCCCAGCCCAGTGCCGCCACCGGACCCATCGTCGCGCCGGCTTCCCGCGACGATCCGAGGAACTCCTCCAAACGCAGCGGAAGCAGCGACTCGAAGGCGATCATCCCGATCGACCAGGCGACCTCCGCTCCGATGAGCCCCAAGAGAATCTTGTTGCGGCCCAGCAGCTTCAGGCCACTGCTGATCACCCGAGGTGCCTCGCGCACCGAGCCCAGCACCGCCGCGCTCCGGCGCTGGCCGACGAGCCGGCGCGGGGTCTCCTGCATCAAGAAGACGACCGCGATCAGATGCCCCAGATTGAGCGCGGCGAAGCACCAGATCGCCAGGTCGAGGGCCGAGGCGGTAGCGAACGGATGCCACCAGATCAGCGCGCCCCCGACGAGGGCGCCGAGAGCCATGGCGAGTCCGAGGAGCGTGCCGGAGCGCGAGAGTTCCTGGTCGACATCGCGGCCGGGGGCGCTGGCGTGCACCTCATCGACGAACCAGGCCTCCAGGGGTCCGGAATCCAGGGCGCGGAAGGCGCCCATGAGCACGCCGGCCGCGACGAAGGCCCAGAACGACTGGGCGAGCGCGAAGGCAAGGGTTGCTATGACGTTGACGAGCGCCGCCGCGACATACACCGCCTTCCTGCCGAAGGCATCCGCGAAACCGCTGGTGGGCAGTTCCAGGGCGAAACAAACGAGGCCGGAGACGGCGGCGGCGCTCAGTGCTTGGGCGGTGGTCAGGCCGCGCTCGGTGGGGAGGAGGATGAAAATGCCGACGATCAGCCCCACGGGAAACCAGCGGGTCACGGTCAGTGTGTAGTAGATCCGGCGGGCGGCGGCCGGGGTCAGCCTCGCGCTCGGCGCGGGCGGGTGTGTGCTCATCGTCGGGCGCTCACGCTCGGGGGGTCGCGATCGAGGTCGACCGGATAGAAGCTCAGATAGACCGCGACGCGCCGGGCCCGCGGGTTGCCCTGGCCGACGCGCCGGTAGCGGGCGATGACCTCGCGAAGTTCCGCGTGCATCGCAGCGAGTTGCTCGGGGGAGACCACGACCATGTCGTCGTTCATGCCGGCGGCGTCGCGCCACGGGGCCGGCCAGGCGCCCCGGACATCGAGCCAGCGGCCGAACTTCTCGGTGAAATGGCGCAGCCAGTCCCGCTCCAGCCAGCCCATTGCCGTCGCGGCATCCGCGTCGTCGTCGAAGTCGCTGGCCACGAGCATCGTGGTCTCGGTGGCGGCCGCCCACACCCGGCTCTTGCCATCTCCCTCGCCGGTATCGGTCACCAGATCGACCTCCGCCAGCTTGCGCAGGTGGTATGAGGTGGCTCCGGAGTTGGTCTCCAGTAGGCGGGCCAGCATGGTGGCGGTCGCCGGCCCGTGGAGTCGCAGCGCGCCCACGAGGCGGGATCGCAGCGGGTGCGCAAGCACGCGGACGGCCCGGTGATCGAGGCGGATATGCGCAGCGGATTCGGTCACGGTTTGCATAATAGCGTTGCAAAATCTCTTTGCACAAGTTGTGTGGCAACCTGCTGACACCCGAATGTGTGCTGGTCAACGGCTTGGACGGGCCGTCACGGCGCGATTAGGGTCCGCCGACCCGGGTCCGTAGAATGGTGAGCTGTTGTGTCATGCGCCCCCATGGGCGCGGTGCTCGCAGCGGACCGCTCGCCGGATCGCCTGCGCGAGCACACGGCATACAGCCGACATCCGAAGCGTAAGTAAAGGCAAGACTTTGCGTACCTACACCCCCAAAGCGGCGCAGATCAGCCGTCAGTGGCACGTTATCGACGCCACCGACGTCGTCCTGGGTCGACTCGCCAGCCAGACGGCTGTGCTCCTGCGCGGCAAGCACAAGCCGACCTTCGCCCCGCACGTGGACACCGGCGACTTCGTCATCATCATCAATGCCGACAAGGTCGCCCTGACCGGTGCCAAGCTGCAGCAGAAGCGTGCCTACCGGCACTCCGGCTACCCGGGCGGTCTGCGCTCGCAGACCTACGCGGAGCTGCTGGAGCGCGACCCGGCCAAGGCCGTGGAGAAGGCCGTGCGCGGCATGATCCCCAAGACCACCCTCGGGCGCCAGCAGCTGACCAAACTCAAGGTCTACGCCGGCACCGACCACCCGCACGCGGCCCAGAAGCCCGTCCCCTTCACGATCTCCCAGATCGCGCAGTAGCGGCGCGGATCACCGGATAAGAAAAAGGATTTCACGTCGTGACTGATACCATGTATGACGCCGACGAGACGATCGAGCTCACCGAGTACACCTCGGAGTCCGAAGGTCCCGTCTCCAGCGAGCCGGCCCGCAAGCCGACCGCCTCCGCCCCGGGCGCCGCAACCGGTCGGCGCAAGCAGGCCATTGCCCGCGTGCGCATCGTCCCGGGCACCGGCGAGTGGACCATCAACGGCCGCACCCTGGAGAACTACTTCCCCAACAAGGTGCACCAGCAGATCGTCAACGAACCGCTGGCCATCCTCGAACTGGTGGGCGCGTATGACGTGCTCGTGCGCGTCCACGGCGGTGGCCCCTCCGGCCAGGCCGGCGCGGTTCGGCTCGGTGTGGCCCGCTCGCTCAATGGCGTGGACGAGGAGCTGAACCGCCCGGCCCTGAAGAAGGCCGGCTACCTCAGGCGCGACGCTCGCGTGCCCGAGCGCAAGAAGGCCGGTCTCAAGAAGGCCCGCAAGGCACCGCAGTACAGCAAGCGCTGATCAGCACGCGCTGATCACCCACCCCGGGGCCTGGTCCCCGATGGTGGCTCGACGAGGGCGTGGTCCCCGCTCCGGCGGGGACCACGCCTTCGTCGTGGGTGTCTGGTCTCGGTCGCTCGCGGGTGTCCGGGAGGGCAGCGGCGGTTCACCTCTACCAGGTCGCTCCGCCAGGCGGTGGCTCGCCCAGGGTTGCCTGCCACGCGGCGACCTCGCGCTGGCTGCGCAGGCGCACGATCGGCAGGTCGGGGCGCGTCCGGCGCAACTGCGCGATGCGATCGGCGCTCTTGCCGTGAGTGCGCCAGGCCCAGCGAATGATGTGATCGCGATGGCGCAGGATCGTCCACAGCGGCGGTTCGCGATTGCCATTCCACAAGACTCTGCGGTGCAGCCGCCGGTCCACGGTGCGGATGATCACCTGGCGCATCACCGTGCGCCGGGGCAGATCCAGCCAGACCACCGCCTCGGCATGGGCGGCCAGAAGCGGCCGCACCGCGCCATACTGCCACTCGCACACCCACTCGGCCTGCGCGCAGAGCGCGCGTACGCGCTCTTCGAAGTCCGGGGCAACGCTCCAGCCGGGGCCGTGGTGCAGTGCGTCCAGTTCCGTATGCGGTATGCCCAGGTGCCGCTCGATGGCCCGCGCCAGTGTGGTCTTGCCCGATCCCGACCCGCCCGCGACCAGGATCCGCCGGGCCGATGGCGGCAGCGCCGGCGCGAGCGGTGGGGTCGAGCGCATGCACCGATTGTCACGTGGCCGCCGGGCGCTCCCGGTGCGGGTGCCGCGCCGACCCGGGCCCGACCAGGGGCGTTGGGTCCTCGGGTCGACCCGATGCCGGGCTACCATGCTTGGGGCCGCTCACCCGCAGCCCGACGGATCGCATCCCGGGAGGCCTGACATATGGCGCGAATCTTCGGCACGGACGGCGTGCGTGGTCTCGCCAATCGCGATATCACGGCCGAGTTGGCCCTCGGGTTGGCCGTGGCCGCCGCGCAGGTGCTCGGTTCGGACGCGCGGGCAGCCGGCCGCAAACCCAAGGCCGTCGTCGGTCGGGACCCGCGGGCGTCGGGGGAGTTCCTGGCTGCTGCGGTCATCGCCGGTTTGGCGTCAGCAGGGGTCGACGTCCATGACGCGGGTGTCCTGCCCACCCCGGCGATCGCCTTTCTCACCGCGGACATGGACGCGCACTTCGGCGTCATGCTGTCGGCCTCGCACAACGCCATGCCCGACAACGGGATCAAGTTCTTCGCCGCCGGCGGCCACAAGCTCCCGGATGCGGTGGAGGACGCCATCGAGGCCCGGCTCGGCGTGGACTGGGTGCGCCCGGTGGGCGCCGAGATCGGTCGGGTGCACCGCAACCGCGCGGGCCAGGCCCGCTATGTCGCGCACCTCCTGGCCGCCCTGCCCAACCGGCTCGACGGACTGAGCGTGGTGATCGACGCCGCGCACGGGGCCGCGAGCGCCGTCTCACCCGAGGTCTTCCGCCTCGCCGGGGCCGACGTCATCGAGATCGGCTCGGCGCCGGACGGCCTCAATATCAACGATGGCTACGGGTCGACCCACCTGGAGCACCTCCAGGCTGCCGTCGTCGAGCGCGGCGCCGACCTGGGTATCGCTCACGACGGCGATGCCGACCGCTGCCTCGCGGTCGATCACACCGGCGCGATCATCGACGGTGACCAGATCATGGCGATCCTGGCGTTGGCGATGCAGGAGCAGGGCACTCTGCGCGGCAACACCCTGGTGGCCACGGTCATGTCGAATCTCGGGCTGTTGCACGCGATGGAACGCGCCGGGATCGACGTCGTCAAGACCGGGGTCGGCGATCGCTACGTCTTGGAAAAGATGCGCGAACGGGACTTCTCGCTGGGCGGTGAGCAGTCGGGGCACGTCATCCTCCTCGACCATGGCACCACCGGCGACGGGGTGCTCACCGGCCTGCTGTTGGCCGCCCGGGTCGCCGCCACCGGCACCCCGATCGCGGCCCTGGCGGCCGTGATGACCCGGTTGCCGCAGGTGCTCGTCAACGTCAAGGGCGTCGATACCTCCCGGGTCGGCACCGATGAGGCAGTGCAAGGTGCCGTGGCGGCCGAGGAGGCCGAGTTGGCCGGCTCCGGCCGGGTGCTACTGCGCAAGTCCGGGACCGAGCCCTTGGTGCGGGTGATGGTCGAGGCGGCCACCGCAGACCAGGCCCAGGCCGTGGCGGGCCGACTCGCCGCACTGGTCAAGACCCGCTTGGCCGTATGACGCGACCCGCGCCCTAGCGCCCCGGTCCTGCCCACCCGGTCAGCCCTGGCGACCCGCGCCTTGGCTAGCTGGTCAGGCCGGCCACGCGAGCGCCTCAGCCGCCTCAGCCACCCGGCCAGGTGGTGACTGGGTCGCCCACCCGGATCGTCCCCAGGGTGTCGGGGATCAGCTGCCGGCCGAACCAGGTCGCGCCCTCCCACTTTCGGTGCCGAGCCAGGGTTCGGATCGGCTCGGCCTGGCTCTGCAGCGTCTGCGGGTCGCGCAAGGTCATCGCGCACCGCTCGATGCCCTTGACCACCCGCAACGTCACGGCCCCGATGGTGATGTGGCTCCAGCCGTCCTCGGCGAAGGGTTCGAGGTCGCCGTCGATGACCAGATTGGGCCGGAACCGGTCCATGGTCACATCCGCAGGCTCCTCGCCGCGGCCCCGCGCGCCCGTGGCAATCCACTCGGCGAGTTGCCGCAGCGAGGCCGCGCTGGCCAGCGTGACGGGATACGCATCGGCGCAGGCGGTGGCGTCGCCCGGCTCCGCATAGGCCGGGTTGAGCGGGCGCGGGCGCACCGCATACGCCAACCGGACATCGGGGCGACCCAGGACCGAGCGCACCCAATGGGTGCTCTCGGCATCAGCGAGTATGCCGCCCAGCCCCCGCCCGTGGACGCTGAGGTCGATCGGCTCGCCCACGGGGAGCGCCACGTCGATGCTCGGGTGACCGGGCGCCGAAAGCCGCAGCGGCCCCGGCAGTTCGGAGCGGGTCTCGGGGGTGTCGGCGCTCAGGGTGAAGAGCGCCGGAAGCTCCCGGGCGGTCACGCATTCGCCGGTGGCGTCGACGACCATCCAGCGGCGATCCCCGGCGAGCCCCCAGGGTTCCAGGACGGCCGAGGCGACCGGCCGGATCGCCGTGCTCTTGACGGGGTGCAGACGGATCGAGCGCAGCTGTGGACGCGACGGCTTAGTGCTGGAAGGCGTAACCATCGTCGATCACGTCCACGCCACCGATGTCGCCGATGACGTGCACAACCTGGGCGGCCCCCTCGGAGAGCTTGTACTCGCAGCCCACGATCGCGAGCCGCCCGGTGTCGACGCTCTCGCGGATGATGGTGGAGCGTTCGTAGAGCAGTTCGCAGGTGCTGCGCACGTGCTCCCGCTCGACCGACTCCGAGGTCAGCGGGCCCTGGCGTGCGGCCGCGAAGACGCTCGGGGTCATCCGCTCGACGATGTCACGGACATACCCCTTGGGCATGTCACCGCTTTGCGCCGAGTGGATCGCCGCGGCGACCGCGCCGCACGAGTCATGCCCGAGCACCACCACCAAGGGGGCGCCGAGGTTGCCGACCCCGAATTCCAGGGATCCCAGGACGCTGAAGTCGACGACATGGCCGGCCGTGCGGACCACGAAGAGGTCGCCGAGACCCTGGTCAAAGATGATCTCGGCCGCGACCCGGGAGTCGCCGCATCCGAAGAAGACGGCGAAGGGTGCCTGCTTGAGCGCCAGCCGGTGACGCACATCCATGTCCTGATGTGGGTGCGCCCGTTCGTCGGCCATGAAGCGGGCGTTGCCCGCCGCGAGCAACCGCCAGGCCTGCTCGGGGGTGCTCGGCCGGGTGCCGGGCTGGGTGCGGTGGCGTTCGGGGACGCTCATCAGAGCAGACCGGGCCGCTTGCCGATGTGGAAGGCCACCGGTTTGGTCACCGAGGCGAAGAAGTCGTTGCCCTTGTCATCGACGACGATGAACGCCGGGAAGTCCACCACGTCGATCTTCCAGATCGCCTCCATACCCAGCTCCGGGTATTCGATCACCTCGACGGACTTGATGCAGTCCTGGGCGAGCCGCGCTGCCGGACCCCCGATCGAGCCGAGATAGAAACCACCATGGGCCTGGCACGCGTCGGTGACCTGCTGACTCCGGTTTCCCTTGGCGAGCATGACCAACGAGCCGCCGGCGGCCTGGAACTGATCGACGTACGAGTCCATCCGTCCGGCGGTCGTCGGCCCGAAGGACCCCGAGGCCATGCCCTCGGG
This sequence comes from uncultured Nostocoides sp., assembly GCA_937858995.1. Lineage (GTDB taxonomy): Bacteria > Actinomycetota > Actinomycetes > Actinomycetales > Dermatophilaceae > Nostocoides_A. Next base: position 12,346 of record CALLZC010000021.1, on the reverse strand, counting down.
GGTCTTGGCCGGCCCCGCGTAGTAGACCGGGTGGTCCTTGAGGTATGCCGGGAGCTCCTCCCCGGCGTCGAGACGGTCCTTGATCTTCGCGTGCGCGATATCCCGGGCCACCACCAGCGGTCCGGTCAGGGAGAGCCGCGTCTTGACGGGATATTTGGTGAGCTCGGCGAGGATCTGCGGCATGGGCTGGGTGAGATCGATGGCCACGACGTCGTCCACGGCCTGGTCGGCGCCGAGGCTCTCGTGGGTGGGTTCGGGCAGGAAGCGGGCGGGGTCGCGTTCCAACTGCTCGATGAACACCCCGTCCTTGGTGATCTTGCCGAGGCATTGGCGGTCGGCGGAGCAGGAGACGGCCACCGCGATGGGCAGAGATGCGCCGTGGCGAGGCAGCCGGACCACCCGCACGTCATGGCAGAAGTACTTCCCACCGAACTGCGCACCGATCCCGAAGGCCCGAGTCAACTCGAGCACCTGTTGCTCAACCTCGGTGTCGCGGAAGGCATGTGCACCCATCGAGCCCGAGGTCGGCAACCCGTCGAGGTATTTCGCGCTCGCGTACTTGGCGGTCTTCAGCGCGAATTCGGCGCTCGTGCCGCCGATGACGATGGCGAGGTGGTACGGCGGGCAGGCCGCCGTCCCGAGTGATCGGAGCTTCTCGTCGAGGAAGGTCAAGAGTCGCTGGGGGTTCAGCACCGCCTTGGTCTCTTGATAAAGGAAGGACTTGTTGGCCGAGCCGCCGCCCTTGGCCATGAAGAGGAACTTGTACGTCGTCTCGTGGCCTGGGGCGGTGTCGGCATAGAGCTCGATCTGGGCGGGCAGGTTGGAGCCGGTGTTGCGCTCCTCCCACATCGTGATCGGCGCCATCTGGCTGTAGCGCAGGTTGAGGCGGGTGTAGGCATCGAAGACACCGCGCGAGAGATCGGCCTCGTCTGGTCCAGTGGTGAGCACGCGCTGACCGCGTTTGCCCATGATGATCGCGGTGCCGGTGTCCTGGCACATGGGCAGGACGCCACCCGCGGAGATGTTGGCGTTCTTGAGCAGATCGAGGGCCACGAACTTGTCGTTGTTCGACGCCTCGGGGTCATCGAGGATCGAGTGCAGTTGGGACAGGTGCGCGGGGCGCAGATAGTGCGCGATGTCGTGCATCGCGGTCTCGCTGAGCAGCCGAAGCGCTTCCGGGCTCACCCGGAGGAACTCGGTGCCGTCCGGGCCGGTGACCACCTCGACCCCGTCACTGGTCACCAGCCGGTACGCGGTGCCGTCCTGCCCGGTCGGCAGCATGTCTTCATAGGCGAACTCCGGCATGGCTTGTCCCACAGCACCTTTCGTCGGTCACGTCTTATAGTTCGTCGAGGCTGGGGGCATAGGCCCCTGCCCTGGAGACGGTGATCGCCCCACACCGGGCCCCCCGTTCGATGGCGGGCTCGACCTGCTCGGGGTGGGCCGATGCGAGTCGCACGCGCGCGTCCGGACCACCGAGGAGTCCGGCCGCGGCCAGGCCGGACACGAGCCCGGCCATAAAGGAATCACCGGCCCCGACGGTGTCCACGACGACGGTCGGCGGCGCGGCTCGCGTGACCATCTCGTCCATCCCGGCGAGGCGGTAGCTCACGCCGTCCTCGGCGCGAGTGACGACGGCCAGCGCCGGACCCAGGGCTGTCCACCGCTGCATGACCTGCTCGAGGGTGAGCTCGGGATACATGATCGCGACATCGTCGCTGCTTGCCTTGACGACATCAGCGCGGGCGATGACCGCCTCGATGCGCGATCGCGCCGCGTCGAGGTCACCCATGATCGAGGGGCGGAAGTTCGGGTCGTAGGACACCGTGGCCTGGCTACGGCCCCGATCCAGCGCATCGAGGATCTGGGAGCCACCTGGCTCCAGGACGGCGGCGATCGATCCGGTGTGGACGTGGTGGACCTGCGGTGGCAGGTCGATCTGCCCAGGGTCCCAATAGAGGTCGAAGACATAGCTCGCAGCGCCGGTCTCGTCGAGAATGGCCTGCGCTGTCGATGTCGGGTAGTCACCGCTGCCATCGACCACCTCCACCCCGCGGTGGGCCAGATGCTGGCGAATCCGGTCCCCCCGGGCGTCTTCGCCGAGGCAGGTGGCGAAGCGCACCTGGTGGTCCAGGCGGGCAAGGCCGACCGCCACATTCGCCGGTGAGCCCCCCACATGCTCGACCGGGGTCTCGGCATGGCGGGCCACGATGTCGATCAGTGCCTCGCCGATGACAAGGAACTGCGCGCTCGTATGCATGGGGCCCCTTCGCCGCTCGCTTCCAACAGTGTTCCGACTCTATCGCCGCTCCCGATGCCGTGCGTGATGGCGTCCGGTGCACGGCCGTTGGCGTCGCGGTCGTGATGTGAGCGACGATAGGGACATGAGTGAGCAGGTCGAGGGCGAGGTTGCCGCCCCGCCGAGCCGGGCGAGCGAGTATGCGCGCGGGTCGATAGCCAATATGGCCCGGTCCCTGCTCGTCATCGGGGCGGTCATGGCGGTGCTCTTCTTCCTCGTGGCTCGCCCCAATTCGCTCTCGGCGCCGGTCGTCGACATTCCGAGGGTGGCGACGCCCATCGTCAAACAGCTGGGGTGGCCGATCGAGGTTCCGGTCGGGCTACCTGACGGCTGGACACCCAGCGCCGTGCGTTTCGTTGCCTCCACCGATGACCTGCCCACGTGGCACCTCGGATATCGCTCGCCCGCTGGGCACTACATCGCCATCGAGCAGACCCAGGGCGCCACGCAGGCCTGGATCACCCAGCAGACCAATCGAGCGCCGACGACGGGCACCGTCGAGGCCGCCGGTCGCACCTGGCGCACCTATGTGCGGGACGTCAAGACGCAGAACAGCCTGGTGTCCTCCGGGCCCGGCCAGCTCACCACAATCGTCACCGGCGACGGCACCTTCGACGAGCTCACCCTCTTTGCGGAGCGGCTGACCGCATACGTCCCCCCAACCCCCTGAGTCTCCACGCCTGAGTCTGCCCGCCCCCCTGAACTAACTTCTGCTAGCAGCACCTGCGCTCAGATCCACAGGTTGCATCATGTGGACCTGAGCGCAACCTCTGCTGAGTTGGGTATGTGGGGCGGCGGCTGCCCGGTACCCGGCGGCCGTTATTGGCTGGCCGCCGACTGATCGCGAAGGCTCGCTTCGGCCTGCTCCAGCCATGCGGTGCAGTGTCCGGCCAGGGCTTCGCCGCGCCGCCACAGGGTCATGCTGTCCTCCAGGCCGACCTGACCGCTCTCCAGGCGAGCGACGACGTCGACGAGTTCGTCGCGGGCCTGCTCATAGGACAGATCGGCGATATCGGGGAACTCGGGCTGGTCGGCGGCCATGGGCACAGACTCTAGGCGGTTAGTTGGCCACGGCTCGGACGGCGAAGTCGCCGCGCGCCACCCGCACCCGCAGCAGATCGTCCAGAGCGATCTGTTCCTGATCGCTGATGACCTCACCGGTCGGCGTCGTGACGAGCGCATAGCCACGATCAAGGGTGGCTTGGGGCGAGAGAACCCACGCCTGCTGACGCAGGTGGGCGATCCGGTCCTGATCTCGGACGATCAGGTTCGTCAGGCGCAGCTGACTGCGCCGCCGCAAGGTCGCGATCTCGATCCGCTGGCTCTGGACGTATGCTGTGCGGTCGCTCAGCACCGGCCGGCTCGTCAGCTCCACCAACCGGCGCCGCTCGCGCCGCAGCGACTCGCCGATGGCGCGGCGCAGGCGGCTGGTCGTCAGGTCGAGCTGGGCACGCAAGTGCTCGGCGTCCGGCACGACCAGGGCGGCCGCATGGGTGGGGGTCGAGGCGCGCGCGTCCGCGACCAGATCCAGCAGGGGGGTGTCGATGTCGTGCCCGATCGCGCTGACGATCGGCGTCCGGGCCCCAGCGACGGCCCGGAGCAGGGTCTCGTTGCTGAACGCGAGAAGGTCTTCGACCGAGCCCCCGCCGCGCGCGATCACGATGACCTCGACGTGGGGGAGCGCATCGAGGTCGGCCAACGCCCGGCATACCTCCTCGACGGCGGCGCCGCCCTGCACCGGCACTGGCCGGATCTCGAAGGCCAGCCCCGGCCAGCGCCGGCGCGCGTTCTCCACGACATCGCGCTCGGCGGCACTAGCCCGACCCGTGATCAGCCCTACGGCGCGGGGCAGGAAGGGGAGGGGCCGTTTGCGCTCCGGGCTGAAGAGTCCCTCAGCGGCGAGGGTCCGTTTGAGGTATTCGAGCCGAGCGAGTAGCTCGCCGATTCCCACCGGGCGGATCTGACGCGCCTCGAGACTCAGGGTGCCGCGCTTGCCCCAAAAACCCGGTTTGGCCTGAACGACCACCCGCTCGCCCTGCCCGACGGGTCGCGCCATGGCGTCGAGGGCATTCGTGGAGATCATCACGTTGAAGGACATATCGACGTCGACGTCGCGCAAGGTGAGGTATGCCGTGCCGGCCCGCCGATCGAGCTGGACCACTTGGCCTTCGACCCAGACCACGGACATCTTCTCGATGTACTCGCCGATCTTCAGGCTCAGCAGGCGCACCGGCCAGGGGTGGTCCGCGGAGGTGTCGGCGGCGCGCTCGGGGAGTGGAGACGGCTGGCTGCTCACACCTGGTGAGGGTAGGCCAGATCGCCGGCACGTAGAATCGTTGCATGAGCGCCGCCGGGGAAGATGTGATCGACCACCGGGCGAAGCGAGTGTTGTTGGCCGCCCCACGCGGGTATTGCGCGGGTGTGGACCGGGCGGTCGTGACGGTGGAGAAGGCGCTGGACCTCTATGGGCCGCCGGTCTATGTGCGCAAGCAAATCGTCCACAACAAGCATGTCGTGTCGACTTTGGAGCGGCGTGGCGCGATCTTCGTCGACGAGACCGATCAGGTGCCCGAGGGTGCGACCGTCGTCTTCTCGGCGCATGGCGTGGCGCCCGTGGTGCACCAGGAGGCGCGCGCCCTGCAGCTCAAGACGATCGACGCGACCTGCCCGCTGGTGACCAAGGTGCACCGGGAGGCCGTGCGCTTCGCCGACGCGGACTACGACATCCTGCTCATCGGGCACGAGGGCCACGAGGAAGTCGTCGGCACGGCCGGCGAGGCCCCCGAGCACATCACCCTTGTCGACGGCCCGGCCGACGTCCCCAATGTCACCGTGCGCGATCCGGAGAAGGTCGTTTGGCTTTCACAGACCACGCTGTCGGTGGACGAGACCATGGAGACCGTCCGCCGGCTGCGCGAGCGATTCCCGTCGCTGCAGGATCCGCCCAGCGATGACATCTGCTACGCCACCCAGAACCGCCAGCTCGCGGTCAAGCAGATGGCCGCCGAGTGCGATGTGATGATCGTGGTCGGCTCCCGCAACTCCTCGAACTCGGTGCGCCTGGTCGAGGTCGCGCTCGAGCACGGGTCGCGGGCTGGGCATCTGGTCGACTACGCGGAGGAGATCGACGAGACCTGGCTCGACGGGGCGACGACGGTCGGCGTCACCTCCGGCGCGTCCGTCCCCGAGGTCTTGGTCCGCGGGGTCCTGGACTACCTCGCGGCCCGCGGGTATGCCGATGTGCACCCGGTCATCGCGGCGCACGAGTCGCTGACCTTCTCGCTGCCGAACGAGATTCGCCGTGATCTCAAGGCTGCCGGGATGTCGGACAAGATGACCCACGATGGGTCCTTCGCCTCCGCCGCGCTCCGCTGATCCGCCCGCCTCGCCTAGGCCTCGCTCAGGCTCGGCGCGATGCAATCGTTCGACCTGGCCACCGATGGAATAGTCATCCGGTCCTGCGCGGCTCCTGTCCCCGCGGCGGCAGGTCGAGAAGCAGGTCGGGTCGCGCCTCGGCGTCGGTGGCGGCGTCGATGAGTTCCTGCGCCGTCAGTGGTCGGGCACCGAGGTCGGCGGTCGGCACCGGCACGAGCTCATCGCTCGCCACCCCGAGCTGCTGCATCCGCCGGGCCGTGACCATGACGCGCGATTCGAGTGCGCCCACCATGGCGTTGTAGGCCTCCACGGAGCCGGTCAGGCTGCGTCCCAGCTTGGCCGTATGACTGCCCAATGTGGCCAGTCGGCGATAGAGCTCGGTGCCCAACTCCAGCAGTTCACCGGCGCTGGACGCGACCACCTCTTGCTGCCACGTGAACGCCACGGTGCGCAACAACGCCAACAGCGAGGCCGGCCCGACAAGTGCCACGCGGCGCGACAGGGCGTGCTCGTGCAGGCCGGGACGCGCAGCCAGCGCGGCCGCCAACATGGCATCGCTCGGGACGAAGCAGACCACCACTTCGGGGCTCGTGGCGAAGGCGGACCAATAGTCCTTGGCGGCCAGCGCCTCCACGTGCCGCTGCAGATGCCCGGCGTGCACGCGCAACAACTCCTCTCGTTCGTCGTCAGGCAGGCCTTCGGCCTGGGCATCGAGGAAGGCCGTCATCGGGGCCTTGGCGTCGACGACCAGCACCTTGCCGCCCGGGAGCCGAACGATCACATCCGGGCGCACCGTGCGACCATGCCGCGACGTGGCGCTGACTTGCTCCTCCAGGTCGCAGCGATCGAGCAGCCCGGAGACCTCCAAGACCCGGCGCAATTGCACCTCACCCCACGCCCCGCGCACCGAAGAGGAACGCAGCGACCCCGCCAGCGAGGCGGTGGCCCGCCCCAATTCGTGCGTCTCGCCCTCCACGCGGGCCAGCACCGCGCGCAGCGAGCCGAACTGTTGCACCCGGTCGCGTTCCAACACCCCGACCTGTTGCTCCACCCGGCCGAGGGCATCGCGCAGCGGGGACAGCAGGGCGGCTGTCTCCGAGTCCTCCGACAGCGAGGCCTCGAGGTCGACGATCCGCTCGCGCAGCAGGTCTCGTTCGGTGCGCACGGCCGCCGAGCGCCCGGCATACAGCGCCCACACCAGCGCCCCGGCGAGGAGCGCGCCGAGCAGCGCGCCCACCAATGCCCACAGCCATTCATCCATGGGCCCCACCCTGTCAGCGACCACCGACAGCCCCTCCGGAATCCCCGTCCAGGCCACCGCCGCCAGCCCAAGCCCCAGGTAATGTGCGGCTCATGCCCGAGTCGATCGAGGACTTCCACGCCCGCGTGATGGCGGCGCAGACCGACGCGGGTGGGCGCCTCCCGCTTGATCCGGAGGGTTATACGACCTGGTCGGCGTTCCCGTTCGACGGGCAGGTGGTGGCCAAGGAGGTTGAGCCACTTGCCGATCGGGAGCCACCGCGCGAAGGGACAGACCCCGAGACCTGCCATTGTGCGCCAGGGCACCAGCACCACCCGAGCTGGCCGATTCGCTGGCGAGACGACCACTGGCAGATCAAACTGGCTCCCCCCTCGGGGTCGCCGGTCATCCTGGTCCTGGAGCCTCGGCAACACGGGGATCTGGGAGAGCTCCCGCTCGAGCGCGCCGCCGAATATGGGGTGCTCAGCGTCCTTCTGACGCGGGCCATCGAGGAGTTGCCCAGCGTGGGGCGCTGTCACATCGGTCGGTGGGGGGACGGCGGGGCGCACGCGCACGTGTGGTTCATCGCCCGGCCGCTGCGGATGCCTCAAACGCGCGGGACGTTCAATGCGCTCTGGGATGACATCTTGCCGGCCGTCCCCGAGCCCGTGCGCCGTGAGAACGCCGACGCGGTGCTCACGCGGCTGCAGGCGGCATACGGTGGGGAGTTGATCGATGGCTAGCGCCGACGGCGCGGCGGGGCCGGACCCGAGCGAGGAGCAGCGACTGGCGTTCATCGCCACCCTGAACGAGCGGCTCCCCACCAAACGAGTGATCGCCCAGGGGATCCTGCGCAACGACAGCGGCGCGGTGCTGCTCGCCGAGCTCACCTACAAACTCGAGTGGGACCTGCCCGGGGGCGTCGCCGATCGCTTCGAATCGCCAGCTGCCTGCCTGCGCCGGGAGTGCCGCGAGGAACTCGGGGTGGACGTCAGCGTGGGGGACCTGCTCACCACTGCATGGTTGCCGCCCTATCGGGGTTGGGATGATGCGGTCGTCTTCCTCTTCGATCTCGGTGTGCAGCAGGCAGATTGGATCACCGGCTTGGATCTCCAGGAACGCGAGATCATCGCCCTGCACTGGGTCTCGCCGGCGGACCTCGAGGAGCATGTGGCGCCGTATGCCGTGCGCCTGATCCGGGCGGCCCTGGCCGCCACCTGCCCCGCCTACCTGGAGGATGGCTACCCCGCTGCTCTGGGGCCAGCCTCCGGGCGCCCCGCCGATCACGACCACAGCCCCGCCCATCACGACAGCCCCACCGATCACACCGATGTGGAGTCCTCATGAGCTTGATCCACCTGCGCAGCGCGACCACCTCCTTCGTCGCGGTGAGCGACGAGCCAGCGGTGCCGCTCGTGGTGCACTGGGGCGCCCGGCTGCCCGAGAGCCTCACGGAGGAGGAGTTGATCGCCGCTACCCGCCCGGTGATCACCCACTCCAGCACCGACGCCCCGATGCCCCGCCGACTGTTCCCGCTCGGTGTGGACGGGTGGCGTCTGCGGCCGGCCCTGGCCGGTTCGTATGCCGACGGCACCGGCTTCTCGCTCCAGCTCAGCTCGGCCCAGGTGACCCACGACGAGAGCACTCTGCGGGTGCGCGCCAGCGACCCGGACACGGGGATCGAGGTGGCCACCGCATACACCCTCCACGCGGACGGGCTCCTGGAGATGGTGACCGAGGTTCACAACGGGGGGACCCGCGACTTCCGGCTCGATGCCTGCGAGGCGTCGGTGCCGCTGCCGATGGATGCCACCGAGATCCTCGATCTCACCGGGCGCTGGTGCCGGGAGCGGTCCCCGCAGCGACTCACCCTGCCCATGGGCACCTGGGTGCGCGAATCCCGGCACGGTCGCACCGGGCACGACGCCCCGTTGGCGCTGTGCGTGGGCGATCCGGGCTTCGGCTTCCGCTCGGGGCAGGTATGGGCAGTGCACCTCGCCTGGTCGGGCGACTCGCGGGTGTATGCCGAGCGCAGCCCGGTCGGCCAGGCGAGCCTAGGCGCCGGCGAGCTGTTGGCCGCCGGTGAAGTGGTCCTTGCTCCCGGCGAGACCTATTGCGCTCCAGCGGTTTTCGCGGCATACAGCGACCGGGGATTGGATGGCATCAGCGCCGCCTTCCATGGGTATGTCCGGGCGCGCCCGTCCCACCCGAGCACCCCACGCCGCGTCTTGCTCAACACCTGGGAGGCGGTCTATTTCGACCATCGCCTCGAGGTGCTCACCGCGCTCGCGGATCGGGCCGCGCAGGTCGGGATCGAACGCTTTGTCCTGGACGACGGCTGGTTCGGTTCGCGTCGAGACGATCGCCGGGGATTGGGAGATTGGGTGGTCTCCGACGAGGTCTGGCCTGACGGACTGACCCCGTTGATCGAGCACGTGCGTTCGCGCGGAATGGAATTCGGGCTCTGGGTGGAACCGGAGATGGCCAATCCCGACTCCGATCTCGTGCGCGAACACCCCGACTGGGTGCTGCGCGTGCCGGGTCGCGACCCGCTGCTCTGGCGCCACCAGCAGGTCATCGACCTAGCCAATCCGCAGTGTTTCGATCACATCGTCGGGCACCTGGATGCGATCCTCACGCACAACGACATCGCCTTCGTCAAGTGGGACCACAACCGGGACCTCATCGACGCGGCGCACGAGGCGCGACCGGCGGTGCGTGCCCAGACCCTGGCCGTGTATGCCCTCTTCGATGAGTTGCGCCGTCGGCACCCGGCGGTCGAATTCGAGACGTGCGCATCCGGCGGCGGGCGCGTGGACCTGGGCATCCTGGCCCGCACCGACCGCCTGTGGGCGTCGGACACCATCGATGCCCTGGAGCGGCAACAGATCAACCTGTGGACCTCCTTGGTGGTCCCACCCGAACTGATCGGTTCGCACATCGGGGGACCGCACAGCCATACGACGGGGCGGCACGCTTCCTTCGCCCTGCGCGCGGCGAGCGCGGTCTTTTGGCACCTGGGGGTGGAGTGGAACCTTGCCGAGCTCACCGATGCCGAACTCGCCATGCTCGCCACCGCCCTCGCGTGGCATCAGGAGCACCGGGGCCTGCTGCATACCGGCGATGTGGTGCGGCTCGATACCCCTACGCGATCCGCGGTGGTCCACGGGGTCGTGGCCACGGATCAGGGGGAGGCCGTCTTCTCGATTGCCCAGTTGGCCACCGACGTCACCGAGGGGGCGGGTCGGCTGCGGCTGGACGGCCTGGATCCGGACGCCACGTATGCCGTCGGGCCGGCCATCCTCGGTGAACTGCCCAGCTGCCAGCAGCTGAGCTGGCCGGACTGGGTCGAGCATCCCGGAACCCGGATCAGCGGGGCGGTGCTCATGCGGGTGGGGCTTTCGCTGCCGAACCTGCACCCCGAGCAGGCGATCTTGGTGCACCTCCAGCGGGTATGACGCCCCGCACCCCCCGCTGACCCCGGCCTCCCGCCGGTGGCCGTCGAGGGTGGCTGGACGGGCCATTAGACTCTTGTCCCCGTGGCTCTCACCATCGGCATCGTCGGACTGCCCAATGTCGGCAAGTCCACCCTCTTCAACGCCCTCACCAAGAACAATGTGCTCGCGGCGAACTATCCGTTCGCGACCATCGAGCCCAATGTGGGGGTGGTCCCGCTGCCCGACGCCCGTCTGACACGCCTGGCGGAGATCTTCGGGTCCGAGCGGATCCTGCCCGCAACGGTCTCTTTCGTCGACATCGCCGGCATCGTCAAGGGCGCCTCCGAGGGGGAGGGTCTGGGCAACAAATTCCTGGCGAACATCCGCGAGGCGGATGCGATCTGCCAGGTTGTGCGGGCCTTCGCCGACGACGATGTGGTGCATGTGGGCGGCCGGGTCTCGCCCAAGGATGACATCGAGATCGTCGAGACCGAGCTCATCCTGGCCGACTTGCAAACCCTCGAGAAGGCGGTGCCGCGCCTCGAAAAGGAGGTCAAGACCAAGAAGGCGGACCAGGCGCTGCTGGACACCGCCCTCGCCGCGCAGCGGGTCCTTGAGGCGGGAGCCACGCTGTATGCCGCCGGCGGCCCGGCCGGTGTCGACATGGGGCTGGCCGCCAGCCTGGGGCTGCTCACGACCAAACCGTTCATCTATGTCTTCAACCTCGATGAGGATCAGCTCCCGGACGCCGACCTGCAGGGCTCGCTGCGCGAGTTGGTCGCCCCGGCCGACGCGGTCTTCCTCAACGCCAAACTCGAGATGGACCTCATGGAGATGTCGGACGAGGAGGCGTTGGAGCTCTTGGAGAGCTTCGGGGCGCACGAGTCCGGGATGAACCAGCTTGCGCGCACGGGCTTCCATACCCTTGGCCTGCAGACCTATCTGACCGCGGGACCCAAGGAGGCGCGGGCCTGGACCATCCACGCGGGGTGGACCGCCCCCCAGGCGGCCGGCGTCATTCATACCGACTTCCAGAAGGGCTTCATCAAGGCCGAGGTCGTCTCCTTCGCCGACCTCGACGCCCTGGGTTCGATGGCCGCCGTGAAGTCCGCCGGCAAGGCGCGCCTGGAAGGCAAGGACTATCCGATGCAAGACGGCGACGTCGTCGAGTTCCGCTTCAACGTCTGAATCGCCCGCGTTTGCGCAGTTCAGAGGGGGTGTCAGCCCTCCGGATCCGCGCAGAGTCCGCAAGCATTCAGCAGGATGGGCTTCCCGGGTCACCCTCAGCGCAGTGGTCTTGCCTGCACCGGGCCGCTCCCTCCACGACCACCAGCGGACCCTCGCCGGCCAGGGTGCCGACGACGGGGGCCTGGGTCGGGTCTATGCGGACCAGGCCGCGGCCGTTCAGACGTACCCGCGTGCCGGGCTCTTCACCACGGACCGCGAAGCGCCGGACGATCTCGTCCTCCACCGTGAGCACATGCCTCGAGATCAGGGAGCGAACGTGCTCGGGAACTTCTTGCGATGCAAGCAACCTAATGCAGCGAGCGGCGGCTCGAGCTGGAGGAAGTGGGCTGTCGGCAGCCAGTCGGCGATGGTCCGGCGTGACACCAGGGGCTCAAACGGCCCCGGAAGTGGCCCTCCGGCTGGCGAGGGGGCAGAGTCTGAGGCTGACTGAAGTTGTCGCACACGTGGTATTGTGTACACAACTATTACGCAAGTGTAGGCAAGTGTAGGAGGGCGTCATGGCCGCGACGAAGGTGGGAATCAGGGAGTTCCGTGCCGGCCTGTCCGACTTCGTCGACGCTGACGCGCCCGTCGCTGTGACCCGCCACGGGCACACGGTCGGGTACTTCATCCCAGTCAAGGAGAACCGCCCGGCTGACCTGGCCGCGCTAAGGGCTGCTGGGGAGAAGTTGGATGCCCCTGTCTCTTATACACATCTGACGCTGCCGACGAATAGAGAGGTGTAGATCTCGGTGGTCGCCGTATCAT
>CALLZC010000020.1 GCA_937858995.1 uncultured Nostocoides sp. | reverse complement strand
TTCAAGCAGAAGACGGCATACGAGATAGGAGTCCGTCTCGTGGGCTCGGAGATGTGTATAAGAGACAGGTGCGGGGGAGCTCGGAGAGGATCTCGAGTTGCTCCGGGAGCTTTTGGGTCATCAGCCCTTGCTCACGCAGGTATGCCGTGAGGTCGGCCAGGGTGGGTGGCTCCGATCCCCGCGTGGGGACGACGACGGCGCACACCCGCTCGCCACGCTCCTCGTCCGCGAGCCCGACCACGGCCACTTCGGTCACCGCGGGGTGACGGGCCAGGAGTTCCTCGATCTCCATCGGCGCGATCTTCTCGCCCTTGCGGATGATCATCTCCTTGATCCGCCCGATGACCTCGATGTGGCCGGACGGGTGGATTCGGCCCAGGTCCCCGGTCTCGAACCAGCCGTCGGCAGTGAAGTTCTCGTCGTTCTTGGCGGGGTCGGTGTAGCCCTTGCAGACGGCTCCGCCCCGGACCTGGACCAGGCCGTCAGCGCCATCGGGTGCGGGATGGCCGTCCAGGTCGACGAGCCGAACCTCGTTGCCCGGGACGATGATGCCGTCCGTCAGGCGGAGGATGTCGGTGGCGGTGTAGGGGTCGGCTGCGGCGATCATCGGCACCTCGGTCATGCCGTAGTCGTGCGCCACGCGCACGCCGAGAATCTCCTGGGCGTCGTCGACGTATTCCGGCGGACACGGGGCGCCCCCGCCCTTGAGGAGGGTGAGGTCCGGGAAGAGCGGAACCGGCGAGGCCTTCTGCATGGCCATCAGGCCGGCATACATGGCCGGAGCGCCGCCGGTGCTCGTCACCTTGTGCTTGCCGAACTGCTCGATCACGACGGCCGGGTCGAACGCCTCGAGGACGAGCATCGGGAAGCCGGCGGCGAGGCAGGTGATCTGGTAGATCGCACCGCCGATGTGCGCGACGGGGAAGAGCATCGCGGAGACCTCATTGGGCCGTGTCCCCATGCGGCCAAGGCCCGCGAAACCGGTGGAGCCGGTCAGGATGGTCAGGTCCGTGTGCCGCGCCCCCTTAGGGACCCCGGAGGAGCCGGAGGTGAAGTAGATCCAGCGGACCTGCTCGCCGTCGTCGTCCGAACTGGGCAACGGCGGCAGGGCCGACACGTCCTCCTCCTCGGGGGCTGCGTGTCCGATCTCGAGCAGGGTGGGGGCGGGGCCACCGTTCACGGCGATGCCGCGAGCCATCGCCGCGAAGTCGAAGCCACCCCACTCTCCCGGTGTCAGGAAGAACTCCGCGCTGACAGCCTCGAGCGAGGTCCTGACCTCCCGGTCCCGGTAGAGGTGGATGATCGGCGCCTGAACGGCATCCAACCGGCGCAGCGCGGACATCACGAGGAGGGTGGAGATTCGGGTCGGCAGCTGCCAGGCCACGACGGAGCCCGGCCCGATACCGGTCGCAGCCAGGGCTGCGGCGACCCTATCGACCGCTTGGGCGAACTCGGCGAAGGTGAGCTCGGTCCCGTGGGCGTCCAGCAGGAAGGTCGTGTCGGGCGTCGCTTGCGCTCGTTCCTCGACCAGGCCGCACCAGCTGCGGGCACGGATCAGCCAGGTCCAGTCCTCCGGGGTCGCGGTCCTGGGGTCGTGGGCGACCGGTGAGGTCGGTGAGCCGCTCATGCCGCACCCGCTTCACCGTCGGTGGGGCCATTGAAGAAGTAGCGGCTGAGCAAGGTGGCCACGCAGGCGGGTTTGGTGTTGCCCTCGACCTCGATGGTGATGGTGGTGGTCAACTGGACACCGTTGTCCTCGAGTGGTTCGACGTTGTCCATGCGCATCCGGCCCCGGATCCGGGAGCCGCTGGGGACGGCGGCTGGGAAGCGGACCTTGTCGAGCCCGTAGTTGATGCCCATCCGCACGTCGTCGAAACGGCGCAGGGAGCTCATGAAGTGTGGGAGGAGCGACAGGGTGAGGAAGCCGTGCGCGATGGTGGCGCCATACGGGCTATCGGCTGCTCGGGAGGTGTCCACGTGGATCCACTGGTGGTCCTCGGTGGCGTCGGCGAAGAGGTCGATGCGCTGCTGGTCCATGGGGAGCCAGTCGGAGGGGCCGAGCTCGCTGCCCACGGCCGCGACGTGGTCGTCGACGCCGCGGTAGACGGTGACGCCGGCCGGGGCTGTGGCGGGATCGATGATGTCGGGCACGAGGGCTCCTTGCTGGTGACGGTCGGTCGGTGGGATCTGGGGTGAGCGAATCTGGGTCAGCGAGTGGATCGGGTCAATGGGCGTGGTTCAGCGGTTGCTGAGCAGGAGGGATCCGGCGACCGGCCCGCCACCGACAGCGACGACGGCCAACTCGGGCGCGTTGCGCGCCTGGCGGTCGCCTCCCTCGCCCCACAATTGGACGCAGGCCTCGTGCAGGAACCCAACCCCGTGCAGGCGCCCGCCCGACAGTTGCCCACCGCTGGTGTTGAGCGGCAAGGAGCCGTCGAGGCCGAAGCGCTCGCCGTCGCCGATGAAATCCCCGGCCTGCCCGTGCGGGAAGAAGCCAAGGGCATCGAGCCACTGGACGGTGAGGAAGCTGAAGCCGTCATAGAGCTGGGCATGGTCGATGTCTCGGGCCGTCAAGGTGGTGCGTTCCCACATGGTGGCGGCGGCATCGTGAGCGGCCATGGTCGTCAGGTCGCGACGCTGGTCCCAGGTGGCGCGCTCCAACATGCCGGTGCCCACCGATTCGACCGTGAGGGGTGTCCGTGCGAGGCCGGAGGCGGCGTCTCGACGGGAGACGATGACCGCGGTCGCGCCATCGCACGGCACGTCACAGTCATAGAGACAGAACGGTTCGGAGATCATCCGGGATCCGAGGTACTCCTCCATCGTGAGTGGCTCGCGATAGACGGCGTCAGGGTTGAGGCCGGCATGACGTCGGGCGTTCAACGCAATGGCGCCCAAGTGCTCACGAGTCAGGCCGAAGTCGTGCATGTAGCGCTGGGCCGGCATGGCCAGCCAGCTCGACGGGGACACCGCGCCGAAGCTGTCTCTTATACACATCTGACGCTGCCGACGAATAGAGAGGTGTAGATCTCGGTGGTCGCCGT
>CALLZC010000019.1 GCA_937858995.1 uncultured Nostocoides sp. | reverse complement strand
CGGGGCGGGCCGGCGCACTTCCACTGGCCGGTGCACTGGGGCTGGCCGGTGCACTGCCACTGGCCGGTGCACTGGGGCTGGCCGGTGCACCGGTGCTGAGCGGGGCGCCGGGGGTCGCCCGGGGACCGGGGGTCGCCGGGCTGCCTGACGGGGACCGCATACTGGTGGGCGCTGGCGCACTGGGACTTGCCGGCGCACCGGGACTTGCCGGCGCACTGGGACTTGCCGGCACACTGGGGGTCGCCTGGGCGGCCGGGCTGGGCGCGGCCGGGGCATCGGGGAACTTTTCGTGGTACCGACGCACCACGGGTGCTTCGACGGTCGAGCTCGCCGACCTGACGTACTCACCCATCTCGTTCAAGCGCTCTAGGAGTACCTTGCTCGGCACTCCGACCTCTTTGGCGAGGGCGCTGACACGGATCTTGGACACTTCTCTCCTCATCTCGGCCCGCCCTTCGAGAGAGGCGGACCTTTCACAGCCGGGTGGGACTCATCTCTGAGTGTTCATCGGTTGCTCATCGCGGTGGACCCGCTTTCGGTCTGGTTTCGGTCAGTTTCGTTCTGCGTCGCGCACGTGGAGGTATGCCGTGACGGGCCCCGGATCCAGCGGCGCGCTCACTCGGAGCGCCCGCGGGAAGGCCCGCCGCTTCACGGCTGCCGCCAAACACTCCTCGCTCGGATGCAGCCAACAGCCACGTCCGGGCGCGTGAGCGGCGGGATCGGGGATCAGGACCGGGTGGCCTTGAGCATCCGCGCCCGCGACGATGCGCAGAAGGGCCGATCGGCTATCCGTTTGGCGGCATCCGATGCACGTGCGGGTTAGCCCCCAGCCGGTGCTCATTGCCGACAGACGCAGTCCAGTCCGGTCGGTTCCTGCCATTCTAGCGGGTACGCGGGCCGCGAGGCGCCGTCCCGCCGCTGCCCGCCCCGGGGCCGTGGTGCGGGCGAGTCCCCCCGCCCGCGGCCGGGCTCTCGATATCGGGGACGATGTCGATGCGCCAGCCGGTCAGGCGCGCCGCCAATCGGGCATTCTGACCCTCGCGGCCGATGGCCAGGCTGAGTTGATAGTCGGGCACGACGACTCGGGCGCTCTTGCTCGCCGGATCGACGACCGTCACGCTGTGGACCCGCGCCGGCGACAGGGCCGAGGCGACGAACTGTTGGGGGTCCGACGACCAGTCGACGATGTCGATCTTCTCGCCGCCGAGCTCCGCCATCACCGCACGCACTCGCGCGCCCATTGGACCGATGCAGGCGCCCTTGGCGTTGAGTCCGGGAACCGTCGAGCGCACGGCCATCTTGCTCCGGTGACCGGCCTCGCGGACCAGCTCGACGATTTCGACCGTGCCCGCCGCGACCTCCGGGACCTCGAGCGCGAAGAGCTTGCGCACCAGATTGGGATGGGTGCGCGACAACTCGATCTGCGGGCCGCGCAGGCCGCGCTTGGCCGACAGGACATAGCACCGGATCCGGTCCCCGTGCTTGTAGCTCTCCCCCGGAACCTGCTCGGCGCTATTGAGAATGCCCTCGACCGAACCGAAACTGACCGTGACGAAGCGCGGGTTCAGGCTCTGCTGGATCACGCCGGCCACGATGTCGCCCTCGCGGCCCTTGAATTCCCCGAGAATCTGCTCGTCTTCGACCTCGCGCAGTCGCGACAAGATGACGTGCCGCGCGGTCGCTGCCGCAACGCGGCCGAAGTCCTGTGGCGTGTGGTCGAATTCGGGGCCCAACTCGTAGCGGGGTCGGCGCGGCCCCGCGTCCTCGTCTGCGTCACCCTCGGCCTCGGACCCGTCGTCGGGGACCTCGAATTCCTCGCGCGCCCAGATGGTCACGTGCCCGGTCTTGCGGTCTAATTCGGCCCGTGCGTGCCGGAAATGTCCGTCCGTGCGCTCATAGGCAGAGTGCAGCGCCTTCTCAAGCGCGGGCACCAAGACGTCCATGGAGATGCCGCGTTCCTGCTCCAGGGCCCGCAGGCTGGCCGGGTCGATGTCCATGTCTATTCGTCCTTCTCGTTGCTGCTCGTGAACTCGACGACGACGCTGGCGCGCTCGATGTCGGCATACGCAAAGCTCTGGGGCTCGCCACCCTCGTCCACCACGACGGCCACGGACTCGGGGCCGGCGCGCCAGATCCGCCCCGTCACCTCAGTGGGCTCGCCCCCCCGGGTGACCAGGGTGATCAGTCGCGAGACATTGCGCTGGTAGTGCCGGGGCGTGCGCAGCGGGCGGCCCACGCCCGGTGAGCTGACCTCCAGCACGTATGCCGCGCCGCCGAACGGGTCATCGCCATCGAGGGCGTCGCTGATGCGGCGCGAGTGCTCGGCAATATCGTCCAGACTCAGGGCGGGCGTCGGCCCGGCTGCCCAGCCGTCCGCATCGCTGTCGGGCCGCCGGTCGAGGGTGACCCGCACGAGCTTGCGTTTGCCCGCGGCGGTCACCTCCACGCCGTCCAGGACCAGGGTGGGGTCGGTCAGCGCGGCCGCGACGATCTCGCGTACTCGGTCTGCAGCGCTCACGTGCCGACTCCTCTCTACAGTTGTGGACGGGTCAGTCTATGCGAGAACGTACGGGGGAA
Organism: uncultured Nostocoides sp.; assembly: GCA_937858995.1. GTDB lineage: Bacteria > Actinomycetota > Actinomycetes > Actinomycetales > Dermatophilaceae > Nostocoides_A. Next base: position 17,231 of record CALLZC010000019.1, on the reverse strand, counting down.
TGCCGAGGTTTCGCGCCCACCGGCCGGCACCGGCGCGGGATCGGCGCGCGGCACGGGTCGTGACATCATCGGCGACATGTCGCCGCAGACACCCACCCGCCGAGGCGCCGTGCGCGCCCTGGGCGTCGCGGGACTGTGGGCCGGCGGGGCCGTGCTCTTGGCGGGCTGCGGCATCCGTCTGGAGGACGACGCGCCCCGGGTGCCGCTGGTTCCGACCCGCACCCCCATCCCCGGGGAGACCGAGCTGGTTGCCCTGCTGCTTGGGAGCCGGACCCTGGCGGCGGCGGCGAGCGCACCGTATGCCGCGGGCTTGGCCCGCCAGGAGGCGGTCCTGGATGCCGCACTCCGGGAGCGCGGGGTGCCGCAGTCGCTCTTGGCCGCGGCCACCGAGCCGAGCGGCGGCCCACGCAGCGGCGGCCTACCCAGCGGCGCGTCGGGCAGCGTGTCGGGCACCTCGGGAGGCGTCACCGGCACACCGCAGCGCGCGGATCTCGGCGCCTTGGCGGCCCGCGGCGCACTGGACGCCCTGGCGGCCGTGCCGGTCGCCGAACCCGCGTTGCGAACGATGCTGGCGTCGCTGGCTACCGCACGCCTCCTCCTGGCGGCGACGCTCAAGCAGCCGGTCCCCAGCCCGCCCGAGCCCGGTGCCCTCCCGGAACCCGCGGCGAGCGACCTGCTCGCCGCGATGCGGCAGGCGGCATACGGCCTGGAGATCGCCGCGGCCCGCAGCTCGCCGGACCCGCAGGAAAAGTCCGACCCACGGGAGAAGGCGGAGGCCGCCCTGCATACGGTGCGCGGCTGGGTGTTGCGTCTCGAAGACCACCTGGGCGCTGCGGCACCACCGCGCCCCGCGGCATACGCCCTACCGTTGGAAGTCAGTGACAACACGACCGCGCGCCGGTTGATCCGTCACGTGACCGGCGCTCTGGTGAGCACCTGCGGGACCACCCTGAGCGGCCTCAGCCAGGACCCCGCCGCGACGCGCAGCGGCATCGGGTGGCTGAGCGCGACCGCCCGCCTTGATCGTTCGTGGGGGGCGCCCTGGACCCCGTTCCCGGGACTGACCTAGGGAGACAGATGGGGGCCTGCGGGTCCCGCGGGAGACGGTCGCGCTCAGGCAGCGGACCGGCGATCGGAATGTCCAGGGACACCATCGGCTTGAATGAGACATGATCTTCGGCCGCCAGCCCACCGCGATGCCCACCCCGGACAACGCCCTGCCGGGGCGTAGTGCACCGGCCTTCCCGGTGCCGACGACCCACGAGGTGCTGGGGACACCGTTGGCCGGTCCGTGGCCGGAAGGCACGCACGTCATCTATCTCGCCATGGGCTGTTTCTGGGGTGCCGAGCGCATCATGTGGCGCCTGCCGGGAGTCGTCACGACGGCGGTCGGATATATGGGTGGTTTCACCCCGAACCCGACGTATGAGGAGACCTGCTCCGGACGGACCGGGCATACCGAGGCCGTTCTTGTGGCCTATGACCCGGCGCGCATCTCCCCCGGGCAGATCCTCAAGGCGTTCTGGGAGAACCACGACCCCACCACCGCGAACCGGCAAGGCAATGATGTCGGCACGCAGTATCGGTCGGCCATCTATTGGACGAGCCCCGAGCAGGAAGCGGCGGCGCACCGCACGCACGAGGCCTTCCAGGGCGAGCTGACCAGGATGGGTGCCGGCCAGATTGCCACCGAGGAACGCCCCGCGAGGGTCGCCGGGACGTTCTGGTATGCCGAGGGCTACCACCAGCAGTACCTCCACAAGAACCCGGGCGGATACTGCAATCACGGCCCCAACGGCCTGACCTGCCCGGTCGGGATCGCCGACCTGCCGGCTCAGGTGAGCATCGAGCCACCGCGCGAATCCGCGTGACGCAGGACGACATTCGCCGACTGGCCGGCCTGTGCGGGTCCTGCGCACACGCGTTGATCCGACCGACCGCCAAGGGTGTGACCTATCTGCGCTGCGGCCTGGCCAGCACCGACAGCCGGTTGGAGCGCTACCCCCGGCTGCCGAGGATGCAGTGCCCCGCGTTCACGCCCCAAAGCTAGCTCCCCAGCATCAGGCGTGGGCTCCGTCAGAGGACGGTCAGCGACGACTCGGGCGCACGAGCCTGCATCAGGGCACGCGCCGCGTAGGCGTCGACGAAGGCCGCGGTCGCCCACACGTCCGCCCACATCAGGTCCGGCCCCACGACGCTGGCCGAACCGGCCCGCATGATCCGCTGGCCGGTGCGCGGATCGAGGATGTGTGCGCCCCGGGCGGCGGAGCCCGAGGTGGCCACGGCGCCGGCGCTGACCTCAACCGTGGCGGCTACGCGCCCGGGGTAGTGAGGGTCCTCGATGCCGACCGTCCAGGTCGGCGCGAGCCCCGTCATACCCCGCCCCTGGCCGACGATCAGGTCGCCACCGGCGTTGAGACAGAACGAGATTCCCGGAACCACGCGCAACATGTCCGCCGCCCGTTCCAGGGCCCAGCCCTTGACAAGACCCGTCGGATCGTATGACGGGTGGCCCCCCTCGGGGGTGTGCCAGGCGGTGAAGAGTCCCCCGGTGCGCTCCTCGGCTTCGAGGCACAGGTCCAGCACGTCGGCCTGCCACGGATGACATTCGCCGGCCAGCACGGCCCCGGCTTGCAGTCGGGAGAGCTCGCTATCGGGGCGCCACAGCGAGAAGAGGTCGTCCACCGTGCGCAGGACCGCAAAGACGTTCCCCGCGGCCTGTGCAATGTCCGGGCGCCCCGCGTCCAGCGCCTTGACGTGCAAGGAGATCGGCATCCCCATGATGACCTCGACGAAGGCGCGCCGCCCGACGACGGGCACGCCGCGGGTGAGCGCGGTGGCGGCGGTCATGACAGATGCGCCTGGTCGATGGCTGACTGCAGCGACTGTTGGTAGCCCACCGAGGTGACGGTGGCCCCGGAGACCATGTCGATATTCGCGCTCTGCGCGGCGAGGGCGGAGGCGTTCAGGAGCGGCACGGCATACCCGTTGATCTGCTGGTCCTTGCGGTTCTCCCAGGGCACTTGGAGGACGTCGGCAGAGACGAGCTTGCCGTCCGCGACGGTGATCTGGACCTGTACCGGCCCCCACCGCGTCATGACCGTGTCACCGTCGTAGGTCTGCGTGCCCGACGCGCTCGATCCAGACGCGCTGGGGTCACTGGGGGTGGGGGTCGCGGTGGTACCCGTGGGTGCATCCGCGGTGGCGAGCGCGCTGACCGATGCGGTGGCATGGCGCGACGTGGGGTAGCTGAACAGCAGCACCAGAGCACTCAAGGTGCTGAGGAACCACACGGTGATTCGGCGCATGAGGCCCTTCTCAGTATTCGAAGTGTTCGATGTGAATGCTGGCGGCGGGGACGCCCGCCGCCGCAACAGCGTGCTCCGCGGCGGCCATCCACGGCTCGGCGCCGCAGATGTAGACATCTCGCTCGACAATGTCAGGGACGATCTGCCGCAAGGCGTCGACGTCGCCCAGGTGCCCCGCGCTCTGCGGCAGCCAGGAGGCGCGATCCGGGATGCGGTGCCCGGTCACGAGCACATAGCGCGCACCCCGCTCCTGCGCGAGTGCCTGGATCTCGACGCCCAGGACCGAATCGTCGCGACTGCTGACGCGGTGCAGGATCGTGACGTCCACTCCGACGCTCGGCAACGACTCGAGAATCGCCCGCATCGGGGCGATCCCAATGCCCGCTCCCATCAACAGGACCTTGTCGTGATGGCGCACCCCGGCATGCATGCGGCCATACGGCCCCTCGATGAGGACCCGGGTGCCGATGGGCAACCGGGCGAGTCGGGCGCTGCCATCGCCGAGGTCTTTGACGGTGATCCGCAAGGTGTCGCCCGTGGGCGCCGCCGACAACGAATAGGGGTTGGCCCGCGTCCAGCCGGGTCCGTCCTGGAAGCGCCAGTTGAAGAACTGCCCACCCTGGGCGCCCAGGCGCTCCAGGCGCCGGCCCCGCACCGTCACGGTGGTGACATCGGGCGCCTCGGCTCGCACCTCGACGACACGCAAGCGCGCGTCCCGGGAGCGCTTGATGGGCACGGCCACCCGCCAGATGAGCACTGCGGCGGCGCACCCGGCATACGCGCTCCACCAAAAGATCGTCGCGGCGGTGGAGGCAAGGAACTCCTGCCCGGCCCACAACTGGTGCGGTAGCGCCAGACCGGCGCCCAGGTAGGCGTAAAGGTGGATCAGATGCCACGACTCGTAGCGCAGCCTGGACCGGGCGGCCCTGAGCGAGGTGACGACGACCATGAGCAATGCCGCGGTGCCGGCCAGCGCCAGCACCATGCCGGGGTAGTTCACGGTGAAGTCGACGATCGTCGCCCATAGCCCGTCGGGGGTCCCAACCGCGTAGCCGAGGGTGATCAAGACGATATGGGCGACCATCAGGTTGAAGGACGTGAACCCGATCAGTCGGTGGCTGCGGACCAATTCGTCCTGACCCCATGCCTTCTCGAACCACGGAATGCGCGCCATCAGTGCGACCTGCACCAACAGCAGCGCGGAGGCGATCAGGCCGGTTAGCCGTCCGAAACTGGTGAGGAAGCCGCCGATCGAGCCCACCTCCTGCACCCCGCCGCCATGCACCCACAGCGCGGTAACGATGAGCAGCAAGCCCCACAACGCGGCACCGGAGGTGTCGCGCCACCAACTCGGTGTCACGCGAGGCAGGGGTGGCGGCTGCGCCCGCGCCCCTGGGCCGTCCTCCACCCACCTGACGGGCCGCTCGGGTCGCTCCGGTCGCTCCGGTCGCTCCGGGGGGCCCGCCGAGGGGTGGGGCGAGGTGATGGCGGTCATGCCGTCAAATGTCGATCCCGTCCCTGTGGAGAAGCTGTGACCCTGCGATGGCCCAGCTCTGCCTTTTCGTCATGGGGTCCACGGCTGGTCGAGCCCGGCCTTGACCGACAGGTACGTGACCCTGCGGCCCGGCACGGATGCCCCCACTGCGCGCCCCTTTGGTCCCGGCCACGGCACCTCGGCGTGTCGGGCCTCCGTTGCCCTGGTGCCGGGGTTAACTGTGCCCGCGGTCTACGGCATCGATTGGGAGGGGTCGCTGTGGGACGGCTAAGTCGAAGTGTGGTGGGGGTTCTCGCCTCGTCGGTGTTCGTGGTAACGGCGGTGTCGGCAGAGGGCTCGGCGACGCGACCGGGAACGTTGACGGCCGGTGGGTCGGGAGCAGCTAAGGCAGGACTGGTTGCTCGTGGCGCGGTAGATCCGGTGCCCGTCAACTGGCGGGTCCCGACGTTGGGCGAGCAGCCGCCCGAGTGGACTCGGCCGAAGGTGGTCTGGCCCGAGCCCGGCCTGGCGTCGGTGAAGGTACCGGAGAAGCGGGCCGAGATGACGGACATTGCGGATACAGCGGTCTCTCTGGGGCGCCCAATGGACGATCAGGCAGATGTCCCGTCGGCAGTTGTCGTCGATGTCTTGCCGCCGGGTGTGGCGAGGAAGGCTTCGGGCGTTGGGGTGGGTCTGACGATTGCAGCCCAGGCGGGTTCCCGTGGTGGCAAGGTAAACCTCGCGGTTGATGCGTCAGGCTCTGGGGCCGCCTACGGTGGCGGTTTCCTGGGACGCCTCCGGCTTGCGCGGGTGGAAACCCGCGCCTTGGAGGCAACGGCGGTGAAGGACTGCATGCCGAATCCCGTCGTGCTTGAGTCCTCTCACGTCGATATGGCCACGGGGATCGTGTCCGCTGACGCCGAGGTGCCGGAGGCACCAGTTGGGGCCTCGAAGGAGGGTGCACTTACTGAGGCTGGTTATGTGCTGCTCTCGGGTGCAACTGGGGTTGGCGGCACATTCACAGCCACGCCTTTGTCCGCCACGGGGTCGTGGCAGGTGGGGATCGGGTCCGGGTCATTTGAGTACACCCAACCGCTACCGATCGCGCCGACGGCGGTCGGGACGACGCCGTCGGCAGAGTTATTGTATTCGTCGGCTTCGGTTGACGGCATGACGTCGGCGGATAATTCTCAGGCGGGCGAGTTCGGGGCGGGATGGCAGCTAAATCAAGCGTCTATCGATCAGATATATGACACGGCGTCCGACGGTGAGTTCATAAACTCCTCGGCCCCGGTTTTTCGAATCATGTTGAATGGCCAGTCGTCCTTCTTGGTCGACCGGACACCCGGCGGGGCGGTCGGCCCGGACTTCGCGTTGCGGGGGGACACTCGCTGGAATGTACATCTGGAGGAGAACCCCGACGACTCGCCCAACGGGGATACGGCTGGGCGCTGGTGGAGAGTGACCACACCGGAGGGTTCGGTGTACCACTTCGGGTCGAACCGGGCGCTGACGGTTGCTGCCACGTACGCGCCGTCGGAGCATCAGGTCTTCACGAACGCGTGGAGGCAGGCGATCCCCTACGGTGCCGGAACGCGGACAGCCAGCAGGGCCCAGATCGAAGGCGCAGCGAGACAGATCTACTCGGACTATCCCGAGATTCTGCGAGCTCTGGGGTTGGGATGACCGAGTACGTCGAGCTCTACCTCAAGCGCAACCGCGGCTGGCCCTGGCCCGAGGACTCCTGGGGGCTCACTCCGATGTTCGGCGAGGACGGTTGGTGCCACGCCTGCGGAGTGCCGAAGGGGCCGCAGACCGGCTCGATTGTCCTGCAGCGCAAGGGCTTCAAGGTTGTCGAGGGAGCTTGGGTGCCCAACTGGCAGTTCGATGCTCTGTGTCTGGAACGCTCGGTGGCTGACGAAGCGGCGTCCCGATTCGAGTTGGATCTGCTCAAGGTCGAGTGGCACGGGACGCCGCCCGGTGAGGCGATGCAGATCGTTGTGCCTAGCGTCGGAGAGGCATGGTTCGATCCCGACGAACTGAGGGCGAAGGCGAACGAGCAGCACGGCACAGCAGGGGCCGCGTGCGCTGACTGCGGCACCTGGCGCTGGATGCCGCTGGCCTTCGGCACCCTGCCGTCGTTGCGGATCATCCCTGCGCTTGAAGGCGTTGACATCGCCGCGAGTCCGGAGTGGTTCGGCGACGGCTGGAGTGCCTACCGTCAGATCCTTGTCCGACGCGAGCTGGCGGAGTTCATCGCGGCGGCGAGCCCCCGGGGCTTCAAGGTCCAGTCGGTTTCCTGAGCCGCCGTCAGGAGCCGCTGGCGAGGACCTTGAGTCGAGTCTTGGTGACGAGCGCGTCGATGAAGCTGGCGACGAGTTTGAGGTCTTCCTCGTTGAGTTCGGTGACGGCGGCGATGCGATCATCGCCGAGGGCGGCTTGGTCGGGTGTGCGTCGGGGGCGCCTGGGGGCGTCGTCGAGGAGCAGGTAGTCGGTGGTGACGTCGAAGACTTCGGCGAGCCGGATTGAAGCGTTCGGGGATGTTGGCCGCTCGTCAAATGAACTGCTTCTCGGGGTTGAGGGCAGCGTAGTAGGCCGTCTCGTGTTCGGCGGGGGTGGTGTAGTCGTTGCTGGAGTGGAGCCGTTCCTCGCTGTACCAACCGACCCAGGCCGCGGTGGCGAGCTCGACGTCCAGAACGGTCTTGTACGGTCCGTCGTGGAAGATCGTGGTGTCGATGCACTCGGTCTTGTATAGGCCAATGATGCTCTCCATCAAGCAGTTGTCGTAGGCATCAGCGACGGTCCCGATCGAGGGCGCGATGTCCTCCAGGGCGAGGTGCTCGGTCAGCCGGATCGAGGTGTACTGGGCGAGTTCAAGGGGTCGTTGCAACACCGGTCTGTGTGAGCGAGCGTAGTTGCTCTTCGAAGACCTCTGCGGGGGTACGCCAGCCGAGGATCTTGCGGGGCCGGTTGTTGAGCGCGTGAGCGACGGCCTCGAGGTCTTCGGCGGACCACCGTGACAGGTCGGTGCCCTTGGGGAAGTACTGACGCAGCAGGCCGTTGGTGTTCTCGTTTGTGGGGCGCTGCCACGGTGAGTGGGGGTCGGCGAAGAACACCTGTGTTCCGGTTTCTAGCGCGAACAGGGCGTGGCCTGACAGTTCCTTGCCGCGGTCCCAGGTCAGGGTCTTGCGCAACTGCTCAGGCAGCTTCGCCATCGACGCTGTCAGGGCGGCGTTCATCGCGACGGCCCCGTAGCCGCCCAGTGACGGCCCGTTCTTCACGGCCGGCTGCTCGCCCCAGCCCTCCATCCGCGGCAGGTGCACCAGGAGCGTGGCGCGGCTGCTGCGCTCGACGAGCGTGCCGATCGCGGAGCGGCCTGTCCCGATGATCAGGTCGCCCTCCCAGTGCCCAGGAACGGCACGGTCCTCAGCCTCAGCGGGACGCTCGCTCAGGACGACATCCGCGGTCACATGACCCTGCGCTTTGTTCCTGGACCGGGCTCGCGGCTCCCGCAGCGCCCGGCCTGTGCGCAGACAGGTGACCAGCTCACGTTTGAGCGCACCACGGCCTTGGATGAACAGCGACTGGTAGATCGCCTCGTGGCTGATCCGCATGGACTCATCATCAGGGAAGTCGACCTTCAACCGGTGCGCGATCTGCTCGGGGCTCCACGCCGTGGACCACCGACGGTCCTGCCGATGGGGCTTGTTCAGACCCTTCCACGGCGGCGGCGTCGGACCCGCCACGATCGTGTCGTCGGGACGGCGGAGGTTCCCTGCGAGCCGCTCCTGGACGTACTCACGCAACCGGTCGTTGTCAACGAGCTTCGCCGTCTTCGGTCGCTTCGCGGCCTGCTGGGCCTTCCACTGCGCCACACCAGCGCGGTACTCCTGCTTCCCGCTCCTGGTGGCCGCGTTGCGGCGCAGTTCGCGCGACACGGTCCCGGGGTCGCGACCGATCGCGCGGGCGATCTCACGCACGCCCTTGTCCTTTGCGCGCAGGATCGCGATCTCCTCGCGTTCCTCGAAGGTCAGATAGCGCCCTGTGGGCTCGGCCAGGCTGATAGGCGGCATGCCGCCAGCGTGACGAAACCAACGCATCCCCACCGGGACCGACACCCCGACAGTGATCGATGCCTCCGCCGTCGTGACGCCCGTGGCGATCTGCCGCCAGAACTGCCGCTGCACCACCCGCGAGGGGTCCGGCCGACCGGGCGAGCGCGTCGCGGGCCTCAGCGCCCGATCAGCACGCCACTGCCGACGAAGCGCCTCCGGCGCACCGCTGGTCTTCTTTCTCCAGTCGCTCGTCGCCATCCTTGAACACCTCCATGGTCAAGGTGTTGCGACGACCAGTTGAATCCGCCCTGGCTTCCCGCATCGCTGTGATGGATCAGCTCACCGGGTTCCACCGCGCGCCCTTGGCGGTCTCGCTCCCACAGGGCCATCGTCAACGGGGTCATCACCAGGTCGGTGACCTTGGACGTCGCGGCGTGCCAGGCGATGATTCGTTGGGCGTAGACGGCGGCGCAGCAGCGCCGTCATCTTCCGCCGACCGTACAACCCGGCCGGCGTCAGCCGGAACGCGTCGGTCGCGCTCTCGTACCGGAACGCCAGGGTGTGGATCGCGTTGGCCAAGTACGCCAACGCGAGCACCTGCCCGGCCAGCACGGCACCCGCGGCCCGGGCGCGTCGGTAGGAGCGGGCGGCGGCCTGGATCCCAACCGAGGTCAAGACCTCACAGACCGACTCGACCGACCGCCCCGCGGCGCGCTGGTGATCGATGAACGCGTAGATCATCGGCGTCGGGGGTCGAGTTCCCCGCGAAGAAAGTCGCGGCCGACCGAAGGATCGAGTTCTCGTCCTCCAAGCGACGCACCTTCGCTTTCAGGTCGCGGATCTCTTCCCGCTCGGCCGTGGTCATCCCCGCGGTCGCGCCGTCGTTGATCTGAGCCTGTCTGGCCCAGCCCCGCAGGGTGTCCTTGGAGATCCCCAACGAGGCCCCCACGCGCTCACACGCCCGGACAACAGACCCGGTCTCCCCGGCGGCCTGCGCGACCATCCGGACCGCCCGCTCCTTCGTCGCGGCGTCATAGTGCTTACCCATGCTGTGCATCCTCTCTGGTGGGAGACGATGCGGCCACAATCCCCGAACGCTTCAAACCGCCTGACCACCCTGATCGACGAGGCCGCGACACGCCCGACCGCCATGTGAGGCAAACAACGAAAAAGGTCGAACCGGAAAGAAATCCGCGTCGATTAGCCGGTTAGTCGTATGACAACGCGCTGGCCGAGACGATCAACGGGCTGTACAAGACCGAGCTGATCAAACCACGCAAGCCGTGGAAGACCGTCGATGACATCGAGTACGCCACCGCCGAATGGGTCGACTGGTTCAACCACCGCCGCCTATACGAGTACTGCGGCGACATCCCACCCGTCGAAGCCGAGGACCTCTACTACGCTCATCAAGAAGCCGGCCTGCAAGCGGGGTGGGGGTCCGATTGATTGGGTGATGGCCTCCTCATTGCCTTCTTCCTGTCTTCGTGGCCGCCGGCGGGGTCGCATCTGGGGCCACTGCAGGACGTTGGTCCCGGATCGCCCTGGAGAAGGCAGCCCGGGACCGAACGCTAGGTCGCGGCGACGATAGCCTGCTCGCTCAACCAGACCTGGGTGGCCGCGTCGGCGGGCAGAAACGTCTCCAGATGCAACCGCGCCAGCGTCGCGTCCGTGGCACCTTGCAGTTGGGCCTCCACCGTGCACAGGCGCAGAGTTCGATCCCCCACTGCCAGTTCGATGGTCAGGACCGGGCCGAGCGCCCCGGGGAGCGCGGGCGCAGGCGCGCGCGGGCCGACATAGGCGGCGACCTCGGCAGCCAACGCCAGCAAGGCCGGGTCGCCCAGTCGCTCCGCGCGGTGCTGGACCCGCAGCAATAGCGCGGCGGCGAGCTGTCCCCGGTTGCGCACCAGGCGGCCAAACCCCTGCTCCTGCAGGCTCATACGCACTACGTTGACCGGGGGCCGCAGCACGTCCGGGTCGCAGAGCAAAGCCATGAGCGCGTACGCCGGTGCGTTGGCATCCACGAGTTCCCACCGGTCATCGATGAGCAGCGCCGGATAGGGCGCGTGGGCATCCAGCAGCGCGCGGAGTCCGTCCAGCACGGGCGCCAGCACCGCATCATCGAGGGGACGGTGGCCATAGTGAGGCGCGAAGCCCCCGGCGAGCAGCAGGGTGTTGCGCTCCTGTGGAGGGATCTCGAGGTGGTCCGCTAGTCGCTCGATCATGGCGGCGGTGGGCCGAGCACGACCCGTCTCCACGCAGCTGAGATGGCGGGTGCTGACGTCGGCCCGATCCGCGAGCGCTTGCTGGCTGAGGCGCCGGAGTTGACGCCACTGGCGCAGCAGGCTGCCCACGGGTTCATGCGGCGGCGCGGAGCCCATACCAGCGAGCGTAGCCTGCCAGGTCAGCGTCACCATGACCTGCAACGTCATGGCGGGCGAGCCGATCATCACGCACGCTGTGCGGATGGACGCAATGGGCCTCAGCGCTGGGACGATCGAATATCGCTGCACCGGCCCCGCGGGTGGCCCGGTGCTCGTCTTCGTTCACGGTTTCCTGGTCGATGGCACCGTGTGGGCTGACGTCCCGGACCGCCTGGGCGAGTTGGGTTTCCGTTGCTACGTGCCCACATGGCCGATGGGCTCCCACACCCTGGCACTGAATCCGGGCGCTGATGGCACCCCGGCGGGTGTCGCTGAGATGGTGCTCGAGTTCGTGGCACACCTTGGGGTGCCTTCGGTCACCCTCGTTGGCAACGACTCCGGCGGTGCGGTGTGTCAGCTCGCCCTCGGTTCAGACCCGGCCCGGATCGGCACGTTGGTGCTCACCAACTGCGACGCCTTCGAGGTCTTCCCACCATTTCCCTTCGACATCGTCATCCGGCTGGTGCGCCGCCCGCGACTGGCGCGCGCCGTTCTCGCGCCCCTGGCCTGGCGCACCATGCGCGACTCCCCCATAGCCTTCGGATGGCTCGCCAAGCGTCGCCTGCCCGGCGACCTGACAGCTGCGTGGGTTCGCCCTTACCTGAGCGACGCCGCAATCCGAGCGGATGTTGCCGGCTTTGCCGCCGGTATCCGCCGGCGGACGCTGCTCGACAACCTGCCGGCACTGACGGCATACCAGCGACCGGTTCTCATCTGCTGGGGAGCCGATGACCGCTTCTTCCGGCCCACCCTGGCGCGCCGGCTGAGCGCGACCTTCCCCGACGTCAAGCTGGTCGAGGTGGCGCAGGCGCGGACCTTCCTCGCCCTCGATCAGCCCGGCCGGTTGGCAACCGAGATCGCCGCGTTCCTGGCCGAGGCGGCCAGACCCGCCGAGGGGGTCACGCCAGCAGGCCAACGCTCAGGCGGATGATGAACGCTCCCACGATGACGATGAAGACCATACGCACGAAGCGGGAGCCGCGCGCCATGGCGGTGCGTGCGCCGACATACCCACCGATGACATTCGCGAGCGCCATGATCAGGCCGTAGCGCCACATGACGTGCCCACCGGGCACGAAGACGGCCAGGGCACCGAGGTTAGTCGCGAGATTGACCACCTTCGCCGTGGCGCTGGCCTCGAGGAAGGCGTATCCGAGCAGACCGACCAGGGCGAAGACGAGGAAGGAGCCGGTCCCCGGGCCGAGCGCACCGTCATACAGACCGATGACGAAGCCGGTGAGAACCGCCACGACCGTATGCCGGGACCCGCTGTGCCGCAACGCGGTCACCGTGCCCAGGTCGGGCCGCATGAGGGTGTAGGCACCCACCAGGACGAGCATCATCAAGACGATCGGGTTGAACGCCGACTTCGGGATCAGCACCCCGATGAGCGCACCCCCGGCCGCGCCAACGAAAGCCACTGCCGCCATCGGCAGGACCGTGCGCAGGTCGGGTCGCACGCGGCGATAGAAGGCGAGCGCGCTTGTCCCGGTGCCGGCGGCCGAGGCGAATTTGTTCGTGGCGAGCACCTGAGCGGCGGTGGCCCCGGGAACGCCGAGCAGCAACGCGGGGATCTGAATCAGTCCGCCGCCCCCGACGACGGCGTCGATCCATCCGGCCACGAGCGCCGCCGCCCCGAGCCAGACCTCGACCGGGACCTCGCTCACCCCTGCCAGCGCTCGATCACCGTCAAGATCTCCAGGAGGGTATGAACGCTCGCATCAGGTGTCGCCGCCACCGGGACCTGCTGGTTGACCGGGAGATCGGAGTGCGGAATCCAGATGGCACGCATCCCGATCTGTTGCGGTCCCCACACATCCTCGTAGATCCGATCGCCGACATACACCGCGTTCTCCGGGCGCGCATCGACGGCCTCGAGCGCCGCCCGGAAGGCATCGGCATGCGGCTTGACCACGTGGATCTCCGAGGAATAGACGTCGCCGTCGATGAGGTCGAGCACGCCGTCACGGGCAAACAGCTCCCGGTGGTAGTCGCGGGACCAGATGGTGTTGGACAGGACCCCAATGCGGATCCCCCGCTCCCGCAATCCTTCCCACAACGGGCGCACCTGCGGGTCGGTGACCGTATGAGGTTCCCAGAAGCGCCGGTAGGCAGCCAGCGCCAGCAGCTGCCGGTCGTGCTCGGGATCTAGGCCAGCCGCGGACAGTATGTCGTCGAGGTGCGCACTGCTGTGCTCGCCTCGACCGCGCGCCCAGGCAGCGTCTTCGGCGGCCAGGATGCGTTCGGCCAGGGCGTGGGCAGCAGCGAGGTCCGTCGCGTCGACCGCCGGCGAGTCCACGGGTATGCCGTGGATCTCGCGTGCGAAGACCCGCCATTGCTCGGCGATATCGACGGTGTGCCACGGCGTGAGCGTGCCGCCCCAGTCGAAGATGACCGCAGTGACTTGGTTGGGTGACTCGGATGGTGACACCCGCGCCACTCTACGGCCCCGCGGGAGCGCCTCTCGGGTGGCTAGGCGCGCCCGATCTCGGCCCGGATCTGCGCGACGGCTGCGGACACGGGCACGCTGCGTCGAGCCCCGGAACGTCGGTCCTTGATCTCAATGGTGCCCTCGGATAGCCCCTTGCCGATGACGACGATCGTGGGCACGCCGATGAGCTCCGCGTCCTTGAACTTCACCCCCGGGCTGGCCTGTCGACGGTCGTCGTAGATGACCTCGATGCCCTGCGCCTCCAGCGCGCGCGTCAACTCCTCGCCGTAGGTGCGGACCTCGTCGTCCTTTGCCGCGGCCACGATATGCACGTCGGCCGGGCTGATGTTGCGCGGCCAGATCAGCCCGAACTCGTCATGGTTGCCTTCGGCGATGCAGCCGACGGCGCGCGAGACGCCGACTCCGTAGGACCCCATGATGACGGTGCGCAGTTTGCCGTTCTCGTCCAGGACCTTCAGATCCAGTGCCTCGGCATACTTTTGGCCGAGCTGGAAAATGTGGCCCATCTCGATGCCGAGGGCTGCCTCCAGCGGGGTACCGCAGTTGGGGCAGGGGTCACCCGGACGCACCTCCGCCGCCTCGATGAAACCGTCCGCCGAAAAGTCCCGACCCGCCACGAGATCCAGCACGTGCCTGCCAGGCTCGTTGGCTCCCGTCACCCATGCGGTGCCGGAGACCACGCGGGGGTCGAGCAGGTAGCGCACCCCGGAGGTGCTGTGCTCACCCAGGGCGCCGGGCCCGATGTAGCCCTTGGTCAACGCCGGGTATGCCGCGAAGTCCCCTTCCTCGAAGGCCGCGACCGCCGCCGGGGCCACCTGCGCCTCCAACCGTTTCGCGTCGACCTCGCGATCACCGGGGAGACCGATCGCCAGGGGCTCCCGGGTGCCGTCCGGGTGCACGATCATGACGACGACGTTCTTGAGCGTATCGCCGGCGGCCCAGTCGCGGTCGGCGCGGGGAAATGTCGCGTTGAGGTGCGCCACCAGGGTGTCGATGGTGGGTGTGTCGGGAGTGTTCTCGACATGCGCCGCGGGCAATGCGTCGAAGGGCACGGCCGGCGGCGCGGTGATCTGGACGGCTTCGACATTGGCGGCATACCCGCAGTTGGAGCAGCGGACGTAAGTGTCCTCGCCGTTCTCGGCGGTGGCAAGGAACTCCTCGGACTTCGAGCCGCCCATGGCTCCCGCCATCGCCTGCACGATGACGTAGTGGAAACCCAACCGGTCGAAAATCCTGATGTAGGCGTCCCGGTGCAACTGGTAGCTCTTGTCCAGCCCGGGCTCGTCGAGGTCGAACGAGTAGGAATCCTTCATAACGAACTCGCGGCCCCGCAGGATGCCGGCGCGAGGGCGGGTCTCATCCCGGTATTTGGTTTGGATCTGATAGAGGACGACGGGCAGATCCTTGTACGAGGAGAAGAGGTCCTTCACGGCCAGGGTGAAGAGCTCCTCGTGGGTCGGCCCGAGGAGGTAGTCGCCGTCCTTGCGATCCCGCAACCGGAAGATGTTGTTGCCGTATTCGCTCCAGCGACCGGTGGCCTCGAAGGGCTCGCGGGGCAGGAGCGCCGGGAAGAGCAGTTCCTGGGCGCCGATCGCGTCCATCTCCTCGCGCACGATGTTTTCCACCTTGCGCAGCACCTTCAGGCCCAATGGCAGCCAGGTGTAAATGCCTGGGCTGACCCGGCGGATGTAACCGGCGCGCACGAGCAACTGGTGGCTCGGTACCTCCGCGTCCGCCGGGTTCTCGCGCAGGGTGCGAAGGAACAGGGACGACATGCGCATGGCCACGAGAAAGCTCCTGGTTGGGTGGGTAACCGACCCAGGATATCCGGCTCCACCCCCCCGCTCCCCCGCTTTACCTAGCTCTGCCCCCCTTGACTAACTTCTGCTAGCAGAGGTTAGTCAAATCCGCACACTGTGCAAGGTGTGCAGATTTGACCAAGGTGCGCTGAGTTCGGTTCAGCCCGGCCGGGTTCGACTCCGCACGGGTACGGTCCGCGAAGTCTGACCGGGCTGCTCTCCGACGAGCCCGTGCCGAGTTCGGTTCAGCCTCGGCCGGATCGGAACCCACCGCGGTGGCGGGCACCGTCCGGGCGAGGGCGGCCGGCCGGGGCGCGCCGCCCGCGCGGTGAGCGCGGGGCGATGATCGACTGCCATACCTCCTCGGGGACCGGCCGCTCGATCGGGGGCACACCCTCCTTGGCCGCGGAGGCCGCGTCGAGCCGCTCGGGGGCGATCGACAGGGCGACTTCGTCGATGATTTTCTCCATCGCCTTGCGCTGATGAGGCAGGGCCAGAGTCACTACGGAACCGCTCGTTCCCGCGCGCGCGGTGCGGCCGGAGCGGTGCACGTAGGTCTTATGGTCGGCCGGCGGGTCCACCTGGACCACCAGGCTGATGTCATCGACATGGATGCCGCGCGCGGCAACATCGGTGGCGACAAGCACGTCGAGGCGCCCGTCCTTGAAGGCATCCAGGACCTTGTTGCGCATCGACTGGTTGAGTCCGCCATGGATGGGTCCGGCCATGATTCCGCTCTCACGCAGTTGTCCGGCAACGCGATCCGCGCCGAGTTGCGTGCGCACGAAGATCAGGGTCTTTCCCGGGCGGCCGCTGATTTGGGCGGTCAGCGTCTTCTTCATCGACGGTTCGATGAGCAGCACCCGGTGCTCCATCGTCGCGACCGACGCGGTGGGGTCGTCGGTCGAGTGAGTGATCGGGTCGACCAGGTATTTCGCGGCCAACGCATCGATCCCCTTATCCAGCGTCGCCGAAAACAGCAACCGTTGCCCGCCCTCGGGCACTAGGTCCATGATCTCGGTGACTTCCGGGAGGAAGCCCAAGTCCGCCATGTGATCGGCCTCATCGAGGATCACGATCTCGACATTGTCGAGAATCGCGGCACCCCGCTCGATCAGATCCTGCAGCCGGCCGGGCGTGGCAATGACCAGATCGACGCCGCGATCCAGGGCCATGAGCTGCGGGGGATACGGCATCCCACCGGCCACGACCTTTTGGCGCACGCCCGCGGCCCGGCTCACCGGCTCAAGTGCGTCGGCCACCTGCAGCGCCAGTTCGCGTGTCGGGACCAGGACCAGGGCGCGCGGGCGATTCGCCGTGCTGCGCCCGCCGCTCAGGCGGGCGATCGTTGGCAGCCCGAAGGCCAGGGTCTTGCCCGCGCCGGTCTGCCCGCGCCCAAGCAGGTCTCGCCCGGCCAGCGCGTCAGGGATGGTCGCCGCCTGGATCGGGAACGGCGAGCGAATGCCCCGACTGGGCAACGCCGCCACGATCTGCTCGGCCAAGCCCAGGTCCGCGAAACTCACACCCGAGTCCGCGGGGCCGGGCGCGGGCGGGCTCGCCGCCGCTACGGCATCGGGTATGCGGTGCGCGCGCGCCCGCTCCTCGCGCACCGGGCGCGGCTCATGGTGCGGTCCGTCGGAGTAGCGCTGCACGGGGCGGGAGTAGACGCGGTCCTCGCGCGCCGGGCGCTCCCAGGCCTGTCTCTTATACACATCTCCGA
>CALLZC010000018.1 GCA_937858995.1 uncultured Nostocoides sp. | reverse complement strand
TCTCTATTCGTCGGCAGCGTCAGATGTGTATAAGAGACAGGGCCAGGGTTGGGCCACCGCCCACTGGCGGCTCCGGCGGCGTCATCTCTTTCTCACCCCCGGGTCCTCGCCCGTGGGGTTGCGCCTACCCCTGGACTCGCTGGCCTGGACGCCCCCGCCCGGCACTGTCGATCCGTCGCCCTTCGCGGAGCGCGGGGCGCTCCCGGCGCCGAGCGGAGACGCCCCCACGGCCCGGGTGCTCGACATCGAGGAGGCGCCGCGTCAGGCGCTGGCGGTCGAGCTGCGCGAGGGCCACCTCTTCGTCTTCCTGCCTCCCGTCGCGGATCTCGATCTGGCCATCGAGCTCATCCACGCCGTCGAGGGTGCGGCGGGGGCCATCGGCATACCTGTTGTGCTGGAGGGATATTCGCTGCCCGGCGACCCCCGGATCCACACCCTGTCCGTGACTCCCGACCCCGGCGTGATCGAGGTGAATGTGGCGCCGTCGGCCACGTGGGAGCAGTTGCGCGAGACCACCTCGACGCTCTACGAGCAGGCTCGCCAGACCCGCCTGACGACCGAGAAATTCGATGTCGACGGGACCCACATCGGCACCGGCGGCGGCAACCACTTCACTCTGGGGGGCGCGACCGCGGCCGACTCCCCGGTGTTGCGCCGCCCCGATCTGCTGCGCAGCCTCATCACCTATTGGCAACACCACCCCGCGCTGTCCTATGTCTTTGCGGGTCGCTTCATCGGGCCGACAAGCCAGGCGCCCCGGGTGGACGAGGGGCGCTTCGAGACGCTCTACGAACTGGAGATCGCCTTCGCCGAGATGGAGCGCGTGGCCCGCGAGAGCGGTCCGGATGGCGCGGCGCCGAGTTGGATCGTGGACCGGCTCCTGCGGCACCTGCTGACCGACCTGGTGGGCAATACGCACCGGTCGGAGTTCTGCATCGACAAGCTGTTCAGCCCCGATAGTGAGCGCGGGCGGCTGGGTTTGCTCGAGCTGCGCGGTTTCGAGATGCCGCCACACCCGCAGATGGCGCTGGTCCAGGCCTTGCTCGTGCGCGCGCTCGTCGCCCGCTTCTGGCAGGAGCCGTATGCCGCGCCGCTCGTGCGCTGGGGCCCGCGGCTGCACGATCGCTTCCTGCTGCCAGCGTTCGCCGCGGCCGACCTGCGGGACGTCATCGGCGAGCTCAACGAGTGGTTGTCCCGGGAGGCGCCCAGCGGTGCGCCGGTGGCGCTCTTTGACGAGTCCTGGGTCGATCCGTTCTTGGAGTTCCGGTTCCCCCGGCTCGGTGAGATGGACGTCTCCGGCGTGCGGCTGGAGCTGCGGGGGGCGATCGAGCCGTGGCACGTGCTGGGCGAGGAAGCTGCCAGCGGCGGCACGACGCGCTATGTCGATTCCTCCGTGGAACGTGTCCAGGTTGCCGCATCCGGCCTCGTCGAGGGCCGCCATGTGGTGACGTGCAACGGCATACCGGTTCCGTTGACGGCCAGCGGTTCCGGGAGTCTGGGCACCGGGCAGTCGGGCCTCGGCGGCGGGCCGGGCACCTTTGTCGCGGGGGTTCGCTATCGCGCGTGGGCGCCGTGGTCGGCGCTGCATCCGACGATCGGCGTGCACTCACCGTTGGTTTTCGATCTGGTCGACCGGTGGAACAACCGCTCGCTCGGCGGTTTCACTTATCACGTGGTCCACCCCGGAGGTCGTGCCTACGCCGACTACCCGGTCAATGCGGTTGCGGCGCAGTCTCGGCGGGCGGCTCGCTTCCACCGGCACGGACATACCAGCGGCGTGGTCGACACCAGCACCTGGCCGTCCCTGGAATCGCTGCTCGGCCCGCCGGGGACGGAGTTCCCGTGCACGCTCGATCTGCGACGCTTCAGCCCGGGCAACCCACCCCCGCGCGACACCGACGCGGCGGCGGGTTAGGTCGTGCCGGCGAGCAGCGGACCGTGCCTGCGCACGGGCTGTGGCTAGGCTGAGCGACCATGACCGCAACGGCGCCCGACCTCCCCGCGCGCCTGCTCGATGAGTACCGGCGCCGTCTGACGCAGATCTCCGGGGCCTCGGCGGCCGGCATCGATGAGTTGATGGGCGCCGTGGATCGCGGCGCCGACGGCTATGCCGGACTGGTCGAGAGCGTGGAGGCCATGGGCCTGCCGGGACTGCTCGCCGCGCGGGCCGAGGCGGCACGACTCGTCGAGGACGATGGGGTCACCTATGGCTACGGCGCGGCGGGACGCCCGGGACGCGGGTGGGTCATCGATCCGCTCCCACTGATCATCGGATCCGGCGAGTGGGCCGCGGTCGCGGCAGGCGTTGCGCAGCGGGCCCGGCTCTGGGATGCCCTCCTGAGCGATCTGTATGGCGCGCGCCGACTCCTGCAGTCGGGAGTGCTGCCCGCCACTCTGGTACTGGCGCACGACGGCTTTCTTCCGGTCATTGACGGGATTCGCCATCCCGGAGCCCACCAACTGGTGCTCACCGCCACCGATATCGCGCGGGATGAGCGGGGGGCCTGGACCGCCATCGGCGACCGGACCCAGGTGCCGTCCGGGTCGGCATACGCCATGGCGAACCGCCGGATCACCGCGCGAGTGATGGCGGGACTGCACCGGCGCTCGCCGCTGGTGCGGCTGCGCAGTTGGTTCGAGGACATCACCCGGGCCTTGCAGGAGATCGCGCCGGCGGGCGCCGACCTGCCCCGCGTGGTGGTGCTGAGCCCTGGTGCCCAGAGTGAGACCGCCTTCGAAATGGCCTTTCTGGCAACGCTGCTCGGCATTCCAATCGTCGAGTCGGAGGATCTGACAACGCGCGGAGGACGGATCTCGATCCGCGCGGGGAGCCGAATCGAAAAGGTCGATGTGCTCCTGCGGCGCGTGGACGCCGACTATTCGGACCCCTTGGACCTGCGCCCGGAGTCGCGGCTCGGGGTCACCGGGCTGGTGGAGTCCTCACGGCTGGGTAATGTCAGCGTGGCCAATCCGCTGGGCAGCGCCGTCTTGGAGAATCCGGCATTGCAGGCCTTCCTGCCGCGCCTGGCCCAGGAGTTGCTGGGTGAGGACCTGCTTTTGCCCAACGCGCAAACCTGGTGGTGTGGAACGGATTCCGACCGCCGGCACGTGCTGGACAATCTGGCGACCCTGGTGGTCAAACCGATCTCGCGGCGCAGCGGTGTGGCCCGGTTCGGCTGGGAGCTGTCCGCCAGCGCCCGAGCGGACCTGCGCGCGCGCATCGAGGCGCGGCCGTGGGAGTGGGCGGCCCAGGAGCCCGTGTCGATCTCGAGCACACCCATCGTCACGCGTCGCGGGTTGGAGCCGCGCCGGGTCGTCCTGCGCACCTTCGGCGTGGCCACCGAGGGTGGGTATGAGGTGCTGTCCGGCGGTCTGGCGCGGGTGGCGGCCTTCGACGGCCAACACCTGATCGCCAACACCACGGGCGCCCTGACCAAGGACGTCTGGGTTCTCGCGCGCCCCGGCACCGAACGACCGCTGGTGTCCCTGGACACCAGACGTGCGCGCCTGTTGCCGGAGCGGGTGCCCGTCGGGCTGGCGGCGCGGGTTGCCGACAACCTCTTCTGGGTGGGCCGGTATGCGGAGCGGGCCGAGGGCACCGCCCGCCTGCTGCGGGTCGCCGACGATCTCGCCGAGGACCACGCGTCCCGACCCGGCACCCCCG
The DNA here is from genome assembly GCA_937858995.1 of uncultured Nostocoides sp. Classification (GTDB taxonomy): domain Bacteria; phylum Actinomycetota; class Actinomycetes; order Actinomycetales; family Dermatophilaceae; genus Nostocoides_A. The sequence continues at coordinate 1,810 of CALLZC010000018.1, read as the reverse complement.
GCCGCGCCGCGATGGAGACGATCGTCGGGGCGGTGGACGCATTGACTGGTTCATCGAGGGGCGAGATATCCATCGTGGACCACCTGCGCGCCCTGCTGATCGATGAAACGCGCGCCGGCACCGTGGCCTGGTCGGTGATGCGCCTGGTGCTCGCGACCTATGAGGTGCGCGACCAGCTCTCGTTGGACACCTGGATCGTCCTGGGCCGTCTGGAACGGGCGCTGCGCGAGATCCCCGGGGACGAAAAGCAACTTCAGCCGCAGATCGCCCGCCTGCTGGAGTCGCTGCTCGCGGTCTCTGGGATCACCGCTGAGGGCATGGTGCGCGACGCCACATGGGGGTTCATCGACGCGGGCATCCGGATCGAGCGGGCCCTGCACACGCTCGCCCTGCTGCGGTTGACGATTGCGGTCCCGGGGGCACCAGTGGTCGAGGGCCAGGTGTCCGAGGCGGTCCTTGCCGCCTGCGAGAGCATCATCACCCACCGACGTCGCACGGCATCCGGGACGGGCCCCACTGCTCCCGCGGAGTCGGCCGTGTCGATCCTCCTGTTCGATGCGACGAACCCGCGCTCGGTCGCCTATCAACTGGGGCGACTCCAGGGCGCCCTCGCCCTCATCGACGAGGGTGAACCGAACTCCGAGGTCGAGGTCCTCCTGGCGGAGCTGGTGCCCAGCCCGGCGCTCTTCGATGACGAGCGCCGGGCGTTGCGTGCGCTCTTGGCGCAGGTCGAGACGCGGCTGCGCTCGCTCTCGGATGACATCGCGCGCCGACACTTCGCCCGCAAGGCCCCGCAACACAGCCTGCCCCTGGCCTGGTCCAGCGCCCGATTGGGGCCGCGATGAGTCAGGCCGAGGCGGACTTCCAGCCCCGTCGCTACCAGGTGCGGCATACCACGACCTATGAGTATGACGCCGAGGTCGTGGGGTGCTACGAGCGCGGCTTCTTGTCCTTGCGAGCGACCCCGCACCAGGTCGTCGTCGCTCTCGATGTCGACATTTCACCAGAGCCCGATGTGGTCTCGACCCACGTCGACTTCTTCGGCAACGAGAGCTACTACGTCGAGGCGCGCAGCCGGCATACGACCTTCTCGGTCACCATGCTCGCTACCGTCGATGTTGCCTGGCCGAGAGTCGATCTCGCACACCTCAATCGGTGGACCGTGTCACAGGCCGCCGCGCTGGCCGACAGCGCTGCGGGTCCCGACCTGGTCACCGCAGCCATCTATCGGCTGCCCTCGCAGCTCATTGAGATCACCGAGGAGGTCGCTGCCTTCGCGCGGGGCATCCTGGCGCCGGATCGTCCACTCGGCGACGCGCTCGCGGACCTCTACGGCACGATCTACCGCGACTTTGCCTACACCACGGGGGCGACCTCGGTGAAGACCACCCTGCCCGAGATCCTGGAACTGAAAGCCGGTGTGTGCCAGGACTTTGCGCACCTAGCCATCGGCGCACTGCGCAGCGTCGGCCTGCCGGCTCGCTATGTCAGCGGCTACATCGAGACCACTGCGGCACCCGGCACGGACAAGCTGGCTGGCTCCGATGCCACGCATGCCTGGGTGTCCACCTGGACGCCCGGTGGCACGTGGGTCGACCTCGACCCGACGAACGACCACTTTGCGGACTCGCGGTACATCGTCACCGCGTGGGGCCGGGACTATCGGGACGTCTCGCCGCTGAAGGGCATCATCTTCACCGAATCCAAGAAGTCGACGATGACGGTCGCGGTGGACGTCACCTGTCTCTTATACACATCTGACGCTGCCGACGAATAGAGAGGTGTAGATCTCGGTGGTCGCCGTATCATT